>JANZZL010000042.1 GCA_026419405.1 Paracoccaceae bacterium
CTTCGAGATCGTCGAGCGGCGCGGCGGCTACCGCGGCTTCGGCGCCCCGAACGCGCCGTTCCGCATCGCCGCGCAGAAGCGGCTGATGCGCGGCAAGGGGATCCCGCGGGTCTGAGGGGCCCGGCGGCCCGGCGGCCGGTCCGCCTGCGGGCCGGCCCGCGCCCGCCGCGCGCCCTCGGGGCCCTGCGCGATGCGCGCCCAGCCTCGGGCCGGGCGCGGGCCTGCGTCGCGCCCGCGGCCCCGCGCAGTCGCCGTCTGCCGCCGCCGTCTGCCGCCGCCGCCTCGAGGCCCGGCCGCCGAGGCCCGCCCGGCTGCTTTCGCTGACGGCGGCCTGCTGACGGTGGCCTGCGCGGCGGGCCGGCCCGGGCGCGCGGCCCCCCTCAGGCCGCGACCGGCCGCAGCCCCAGCATCTCGCGCGCCTGCTTCCAGGTCGCCACGGGGCGCTCGTGGCGCTCGCAGATCTCCACCACGCGGCGCACCAGCGCGGCATTCGAGGGGGCGAGCCGGTCGCGGTCGAGCCGCACGTTGTCCTCGAGCCCGGTGCGGGTATGCCCGCCCGCCGCGACCGCCCATTCGTTGACCACGATCTGCGCCGGGCCGATCCCGGCCGCGCACCATTCCGCCTCGGGCGCCCGCGTCCGCATCGTCTCGACGTAGAAGTCGAACACCGCCCGGTCGGCCGGCATCGCGTTCTTCACCCCCATCACGAACTGCACGTAGAGCCGGCCGTAGAGCTCTCCCGCGCGGTGCCGCGCGATCGCCTGCAGGATGTGGGAGAGGTCGAAGGCCTCGATCTCGGGCGTGATCTCGTAGGCCTTCATCTCGGCGGCGAGCCAGTCCACCAGGTCGGGCGGGTTCTCGTAGACCCGCGTCGGGAAGTTGTTCGACCCCACCGAGAGCGAGGCCATGTCGGGCCGCAGCGGCAGCATGCCCCCCCGCGCCCGCCCCGCCCCCGACCGGCCCCCGGTCGAGAACTGGATGATCATGCCGGGGCAGTGCTTCTCGAGCCCCTCCTTGAGCCGCGCGAAGCGCTCGGGGTCCGACGAGGGCGTGCCGTCGTCGTTGCGCACGTGGCAGTGCACGATCGAGGCCCCGGCCTCGAAGGCCTCCTGCGTGCTCTCGACCTGCTCGGAAACCGTGATCGGAACCGCGGGGTTGTTCGCCTTCGTCGGCAGCGACCCGGTGATCGCCACGCAGATGATGCAGGGTTTGGTCATCGTCGCACCTCAGATGTCGAAGAACACGGTCTCGTCCTCGCCCTGAAGGCGGATCTCGAACCGGTAGACGGGGATGCCGTCGCGCAGCGTGCGCGGCGCGATCAGGGTGGCGCGGCGGCGCTCCCACTCGATCAGGTTCAGCACCGGATCCTTCGCATTGGCCTCGGCCTCGTCGCCGAAGTACATCCGCGTGTTGAGCCCGATGTTGATGCCGCGGGCCACCAGCCAGAGGTTGAGATGCGGCGCCTGGGTGCCGAGGTTGCGGCCGCGCGTCGGCCCCGGCTTCACCGTGTCGAAGCCCCATTCGCCGGTCTCGAAGTCGGTGATCACCCGGCCCCAGCCGCGGAAACCCTCCTCGACCGGGCCGCCGCCCTCGGGATGGGCGTAGTGGCCATCGGCATTCGCCTGCCAGACCTCGATCAGCACGTCCTTGACGGGCGATCCGGTGCCGTCGATCCCGATGCCCTCGACCCGGATCCGCTCGCCGCGGGCGTTCGGTCCCGCGATGTCGC
The DNA here is from genome assembly GCA_026419405.1 of Paracoccaceae bacterium. GTDB lineage: Bacteria > Pseudomonadota > Alphaproteobacteria > Rhodobacterales > Rhodobacteraceae > JANZZL01. The sequence continues at coordinate 1,730 of JANZZL010000042.1, forward strand.
GGCCGAGCTCGCGGGCGTAGATGTCGAAGCCCGCCGCGCCGGGCGCCAGCCCGATGTGCACATAGGGGCCGGCGGTCTGCGACGGCGACTCCTTGAGGTAGTGCAGCTGCTGTGGCATGGCTCAGTTCCCCTCCAGGCGGTTCTCGAACAGCGTCGAGCGGCGTCCGCGCAGCACGATGTCGAACCTGTAGGCGATGGTGTCGAGCGGAATCGTCGCGTTGAGGTCGAGCGCGGCGGTGAGCTGCTCGATGGCGCGCGGGTCGGGGATGGTCTGCACGATCGGGCAGTGGCGGATGAGCGGGTCGCCCTCGAAGTAGCACTGGGTGATCAGACGCTGCGCGAAGGCCGCGCCGAAGACCGAGACGTGGATATGGGCGGGGCGCCAGTTGTTGACCCAGTTGCGCCAGGGATAGGCGCCCGGCTTGATGGTGCGGAAATAGTAGTAGCCGGTCTCGTCGGTCAGGGTGCGCCCGCAGCCGCCGAAGTTGGGGTCGATCGGCGCAAGATAGGTATCCTTCCGGTGCCGGTAGCGCCCGCCGGCATTGGCCTGCCAGATCTCGACGAGGGTGTTCGGCACCGGCCGCGCGTTCTCGTCGAGCACGCGGCCGTGCAGGATGATGCGCTGGCCGATCGCCGCCTCGCCGGGCCGGGCGTAGTTGTGGATCAGGTCGCGGTCCAGCGGGTCGATGTCGCCATGGCCGAAGACCGGCCCGGTGATCTCCGAGACCGAGTTCTGCAGGCTGATGAGCGGCAGGCGCGGCGAGCGGGCGACCGAGGTCTTGTAGTCGGGCGTCAGCGCCGGGGGGTGCCAGGTGCGGTCGCGCGGGTAGTATTCGGCGGGGGTCGTCATCTGCCCTCCTCCTCCTCCGTCATCATCTCGGCATAGGTCTCCTTGGCAAGCCGGATCGCATGGTTCGCCCGCGGCACGCCGGCATAGATGGCGACATGCAGGAAGGCCTGCATCACGTCCTCGGGCGTGGCGCCGGTGTTGCGGGTCGCGCGGATGTGCATCGGGATCTCGTCGAAGTTGCCGGTCGCGGCCAGGAGCGCGAGGGTCAGCATCGAGCGCTCGCGCCGGCTGATCGTGCCGTCGGCCCAGACCGTGCCCCAGGCGGCTTCGGTGATCAGCCGCTGGAAGGGCGCGTCGAACGCGGTCTTGGCGGCCTCGGCGCGGTCCACATGGGCATCGCCCAGCACCCCGCGCCGGGTCTGCATCCCGATGGCATAGCGATCCGTCATGGCCGGCGACCTCCTGCTGGGGTTGCTGGGGCGCAGTCAATCATATCCTTCTGCGTGAGAACATTGAGTTCTTGGGCAATTTGCATTACCCTAGAGTTATGAAACTGGATCCGCGCCTGCGGCTGCGCCACATCGCCTGCTTCCTCGAGATCGCGCAGTCGGGCTCGGTGGTGGCGGCGGCCGATGCGCTGGCGGTGACGCAGCCCGCCGTCTCGAAGACCCTGCGGGAGCTCGAGGAGATCCTCGGCCAGCGGCTCTTCGACCGCGCCGGGCGCCGGCTGAGGCTGAACGCCGCCGGCATGCTGTTCCAGCAGGCGGCGGGCGCGGCGCTCGCCGAACTGACGCGGGCGCAGAACGCGGTGCGCCGGGTGCGGCTCGACACCGTGCGGATCGCGGCCGGCGTGCTGCCCACGGCAGCGACCGACCTGATGCCGCGCGCGGCCATCGCCTTCCGCGAGGCGCATCCGAACTGCGTGCTGCGCGTCTCGACCGGGCCGAACTGGCTGCTGCTGTCGCAGCTGCGCGAGGGCAGCCTCGACCTGGTGGTCGGGCGCATGGCCGAGGCCGACCGGATGGCCGGGCTGAGCTTCCGCCAGCTCTACCAGGAGGAGGTGGTGGCGGTGGTGCGCCCCGGCCACCCGCTGCTGGCGGGCGGCGGCGACCCGCGGCGGCTTCAGGATTTCCCGCTGATCCTGCCGCCGCGCGGGGCGGTGATCGCCGCGACCGTGCGCTCCTGGCTTGTCAGCATCGGGCTGCCGGCCGAGGCCGCGGCCTGGGAATCGGTCTCGCTCGCCTTCGGGCGCGGTGTGGTGCAGGGGTCGGACGCGGTGTGGTTCATCTCGCGCGGGGTGGTGGCCGAGGAGCTGCGCCGCGGGGCGCTCGTCGCGCTGCGCCTCCACGCGCCGATGCAGGCGGGGCCGCTCGGCGTCAGCCGGCGGGCCGGCGCGCCGCCCTCGGCCGAGGTGGACGCGCTGGTGGCGACGCTCGAGCGGGTGGCGCGCGAGCTGGCGCCGGCGGGCTGAGGCCTCAGATGTTCTCCGAGGTGTAGAGCTCGAAGGGAAGCGTGACCCTGGGCGCCCCGACCCCGGTTCCGGCGCGCCTGGCCTGGATCAGCGCGCGCAGCGTCTGCCGGGCGAGGGCGTCGATGGGGTGCGCGATCACCAGCGTCAGCGTGCCGTCGATCAGCGCCGCGCGGGTCACGTCCATGTATTCGTAGCCGACGCTGACGAAGCCCTCGGGGCGGGCCGCGTCGCGCAGCGCGGCCAGCGGGCCGGTGATGCCGCCGCCCGAGATGTAGAGGCCGCACATGTCGGGATGCTCGGCGAAGAGCGCCTCGGTCATCTCGCGCGCCACGGCGGCGGATTCGAAGGTGGAGCGGGGCTCGAGAAGGGTGAAGCCGAGGCCGTGCTCGCGGAAGTAGGAGCGGAAGCCGCTCTCGTTCTGGTCCTGGTTGCGGTAGCGGTGGTTGCCGACGAGGATGCCGATCTTGCCCGGCGCGCGGCAGATGTGGTGGAAGGCCCAGGCCGCGGTCCGCCCCACCCGGAAGTTGTCGAGCCCGACGTAGCCGACGGGCCCCCGCGCGGTGAGCGGCGTGATCAGGCCCGCGACCGGCACGCCGGCGGCGAGCAGCCGGTCGATCGCATCCGAGACGAGCGGATGTTCGGCGGCGACGAGGGCGACCGAATCGCAGCGCGCGCCCGCCGCTGCGAGCCGCTCGGCCACGACGTGCGGGGAGAGGTCCTCGAGATGCTCGAGGGCAAGCTCGACCCGCGCCTCGGTGAACTCCGCGGCGGCACGCCGGAAGGCGGCGGCGAGGTCGCGGTAGAAGGGGCGGTGCTCCTGCAGGAGCAGCACCGCGGGCCGGTGCGTCTCGCGTGCGGCGAGCACCGAGTGCTGGATCGTGCGCAGCCCGTAGAAGCCGATCTCCTGCGCGGCGCGCAGCACCCGGTCGCGCGTCGCGGGGCGCACCGCGGCGGCATCGTTGAGCACCCGGTTGACGGTGGAGACCGAGACGCCGGCGGCCGCGGCGAGATCGGGGATCGTCGGCCGCCTCACGGCTCTGCCTGTGATATGAAACGTTTCAACATGCGCGCATCATGACATGATTTGATACGAAATCAACCGCGATCTCTTCGGCACGATTGATCTGATCCATGTCATGGAGAGATGACATTCCGCACCGGGCGCGGCGAGTCGGCCGCGCGGCGGGGGAGGCCCGGAGATGGACGACCTGAAGTTCGGCACACGCGACAAGCGCGGCAACTGGACGCCGCACCGTCCGGCGCAGCCGGCGCCGATCTGGCAGCGCCCCTTCGACGCACGGAAGGTGATCGCCTGGATCCCGGAGTATCTCTGGCCGTGGAACGCCTTCCACCTGGCCACGGCGCTGCTGTGGGTCAACCTGCTGATCCCCGACTGGGAGAGCCTCGCCACGCTGTCCTTCGTCAACTGGCTCTGGCTCTACGGGCTGAACGCGGTCGGCATCTTCCTGTTCTTCGGCGCCTTCGAGCTGCGCTACTACGTGCAGCGCAGGCAGGGCACGCGCTTCAAGTACAACCCGAAGTTCCCCGCCGACCATCCCTCGGACGTCTTCTGGTTCAAGAGCCAGAACCTCGACAACTTCATCCGCTCGGTCTTCGTGACCGTGCCGCTCTGGACGGTCGTCGAGATCGTGCTGCTCTGGGCCTATGCCAACACCTGGGCGGTCTGGCTGCCCTGGAGCACGCACTGGCTCTGGCTGTCGTTCCTGATCCTGATCGCGCCGGCAGTGCACGAGGTCTACTTCTTCTTCCTGCACCGGCTGATCCACACGCCGTTCCTCTACCGCTGGGTGCATTCGGTGCACCACAACTCGATCAACCCGAGCCCCTGGTCGTCGCTGTCGATGCACCCGGTGGAGGGCTTCTTCTACATGGCCGAGGCCTGGCTGCACCTCCTGATCCCGTCGAACCCGGTCTGCGCCTACTTCACGCTGCACAGCGTCGGCTTCGGCGCGATCAACGGGCACCTCGGCTTCGAGAAGTTCGAGCTGACCGAGGAGCGCACCTTCGACAGCCACGCCTATGTCCATTACCTGCACCACAAGTACTTCGAGGTGAACTACGGCGGCGACGGCCTGGTGCCGCTCGACATGCTCTTCGGCACCTGGCACGACGGCTCGAAGGAGGCCGACGAGCGGATGAAGGAACGCTTCCGCCGCAAGAAGGAGCGGGCGAATGCCCGCCGGCCCGCGGCCAGCCCTGCCGAGTGACCCCAGCGGCGCGGGACGCGCGGAGGAGGCCCGCGCCCCGGCACCGGCACCCGACCCAGACAGTTTCCAACCCGCCGCGACACGGCGGACCATCCAGGGAGGAGACCCCGCATGAGACTGACCCGAATCCTCTCCGCCACCGCGCTTGCGGCCGCGCTCGCCACCGGCGCGTCAGCGGCCGACATTGCGGTGATCGGCGGCAAGACCGACGATCCCTTCTGGAGCAAGATCAAGAAGGGGCTCGACGACGCGGCCATGCCGATCGTGCGCGACGGCGGTTCGGTGAACTACCTCCAGCTCCAGACCTATGACAATCTCGGCCCTGATGCGGCCCAGCTTGTCCGCACCGCGATCAGCCAGGGGGTGGACGGCATCGTGGTCCCCAACTGGGTGCCTGAGGCGGAGGACGACGCGATCCGGGCCGCGATCGACGCCGGGATCACCGTGATCCTGATGAACGCCGGCAACATCGAGAAGGCGCGCGAACTCGGCGCGATCAACTATGTCGGCAACGACGAATATCAGGCCGGTCTGGCTGCGGGACGCTATTTCGGCGATCAGGGCGTGATGAACGTGATCTGCGTCAACACCGTGCCGGGCGCGGCCAATCTCGAGGCGCGCTGCAAGGGTGTCGCCGACGGCATCGCCGAGAAGGGCGGCGCGGCCGAGCAGCTGCCGCTGCCGGCCACATCCTTCGGCGATCCGACCGCCGTGGCCGAGGCCATCAAATCCACCCTTCTGGGCAATGAGGCCATCGAGGGACTGATCACCATCTCGGCCGGCGATGCCGACAGCGCCGCCATCGGCATCGAACAGGCCGGCAAGACGGGAGAGGTGATGCTGGGCTCCTTCGATTTCAACGAGGCCGGCCTCAAGCGCATCCAGGCCGGGCAGCAGGGCTTCGCTGTCGACCAGCAGCCCTACCTCCAGGGCTTCCTCGCGACCTCGCTGCTCAACGCCTACATCGATTTCGGCAACAGCCTTCCCGTGGCACCGGTCGCCACCGGGCCGGGGATCGTGGACGCATCGAACATCGACGCCACCCTTGCCGGGGTCGCCAAGGGCGCGCGCTGAGCGCAACCCCTGGCTGCTGTCCGGCTGTCCTCCCAGGGGCCGGACAGCCCCCTCATCGCAGCCCGCCCGTCCGGCCCGCCCCGAGAGGAGATCCCATGACCGACCGGACCGCCGCTTCCGTCCCATCGCATCCGATGCCCCGCGCGCAGACCCGTCAGGGCCTGTCCCCCGGGGCCCATCTGCGCCGCCCCGAAGCCGGCGCCCTTCTGGGCCTTCTGGCCGTCATCCTCTTCTTTCTCATCTTCGGCGGCACCGGCTTCCTTCAGCCCGCCGGTGTCGCAAGCTGGCTCAATGTGGCTGCCAATCTCGGCATCGTCGCGATCCCCGTGGGACTGCTGATGATCGCAGGAGAGCTCGACATCTCCATCGGCGCCATGATCCCGGCCGGGTCGATGACCGTCGCCATCATCGCCGGTCATTGGGACCAGTCGATCTGGCTCGGCATCGCCGCTGCGCTCGCGCTCGGGGTGGTCGTCGGCTGGATCAACGGCACTCTCGTCAACGTGACCCGGGTGCCGTCGCTGATCGTCACGCTGGGCACGCTGTTCGCCATGCAGGGGGTGGTGCTCGGCCTGTCGGTCCTGTTCACCGGAACCGTCAGCGTCGCGCTGCCGCCCGAAGAGGCCGGCCCCATGGCCAAGTTCCTGTTCGGCCAGTTCATCGGCGGCACCTTCCAGGTGATCATCGTCTGGTGGATCGCGCTGACGGTCCTCTATGTCTTCTATGTCCATTTCTCCCCCTTGGGGAACTGGATCTTCGCCATGGGCGGCGACCGCGAGAGCGCGCGCAACGCCGGCATCCCGACCCAGCGGCTGACGCTGATCCTCTACATCCTGTCGGCGACAAGCGCGGCCTTTGTCGGTCTCTGTCAGGCGATCCTGTTCAACTCTGCCCAGGTCTCGGCAGGGATGAGCTACATCTTCAACGCGATCATCGCGGTCGTCGTGGGCGGCGTGCTGCTGACCGGCGGCTTCGGCTCCGTCATCGGGATCGTGTTCGGCACGCTCACCTTCGCGATCGTCAACCAGGGCATCTACTTCACCAGCTTCGACCGCAACTGGTCGTCGCTCATCATCGGGGTGATGCTGCTCGTGGCCGTCCTGATGAACAACACGTTCCGCAGGATGGCGCTGAGCTACAGCCCGAGGAAGAAGTGAGGACCGCGATGACCGCCCAGACCCCCATCATCGAGCTGCGCAACGTCTGCAAGT
>JANZZL010000061.1 GCA_026419405.1 Paracoccaceae bacterium
GTCGCGGATCCCCTCGAAGATCGGCGAGAGGCCGTCGCGGAACTGCCAGTTCAGCGTGTAGCTCGGCATGTTCTCGCCGTCGGTCATCAGCACGATGTACTTCTTCGTGCCCTCGTAGCCGTAGTCGTTCGGCAGGCGGAAGAACATGCCGGGGGTGTGGCCGGCGCTGATCATGTCGCTGTTCACCTGACGGTAGCTGGGGTCGATCATGTGCACGCCCCACTTCATCCCGATCTCGATCGAGGTCGAGCCGCCGCCGGTCAGCCCGTTGATGTGGTTGATCAGCCGCGTCTTGTCGTTGGTGTAGGGCAGCACCATCTGGCCGGTCTGGACCGTCTGGTTGCTGAAGTTGACGAACGACCGGCGCGGGCAGTCCCAGCTGTAGGAGGGATACTGCGGCAGGGCCGGCGCCGAGGCGCGGTTCTCGGTGGTGTTGCCGTCGCGGTCCCAGTCGCCGCTGTCGGCGGCCGTCATGTTCTGGTAGGCCCAGGAGAACGAGTCCGAGTGCGGGAAGCGGCCGTAGGTCTGCGAGGGCAGGATCTGCTCGGTCTGGTAGTAGGAGTACTGGTCGAACACCAGGCAACCGGTGTCCGGGGCGCCGGCGGGCTTGCCGTAGCTGTTCCGCGCCAGGTCGAAGTTCACGTTCCAGGCGTAGGGGACGATCGCGATCGCGATGCGGTTCTCGTTCTGCGGCCGGCTGTAGAGCGTGTTGATGAAGTTGGTCGCCGAGGTCTTGAGCACCTCGAGGCGGGTCGCCGGAATCATCTGCGGCGTGCCGTCGGCGTTGTAGATCGGGTTCCCGGCGGCGTTGAGCCGCGGCTTCTGCATGTCGGAGTTCTGGATCATCGAGCCCGACACGTCGAGCACCATGACCACCTCGACCTGCGAGATGCCCTCGTCGGCCCGGCCGGCCGCGGGGGCGGGAAGCTGGTTGATGCCGACGCGGTTCAGGAACAGCGTGGGCACGTAGGCCCAGGTGTAGGCGGTGACCGACCGGTAGGTGATCTCGCGGTTGGAGCCGTTGTATTCCTCGTCGTCGTCCACCAGGATGCGGTTCTGGTCGATGTAGGCGCCGAGACCGGCCTTCTGGAAGTAGCTCATCACCACCTGCTTGGGGTCGAGCGTGTTCTCCTTGTCGGCGGCCGCCAGGATCGCGCGGTCGAGCGTGCCCTGCAGCTTGGTGCGGGCATGCTCGGTGCGCACCACGTCGATCGCGACGCCGGTGACGAGCAGCATGGCGAGGAACAGGAACAGCGTGAGCACGATGATCGCGCCGCGCTCGTCGCCCCGGTAGCGGTGGAGGCGGCAGGCAGTCTTCCGGAATGCAGTGACCAGACCATCACGGAGCAGCATGTTCCGTCATCCCTTGCAACGCTGCCGGGAGCCGCCCCCCACCAATCGGGCACGCCGGCGTGAAAATCCATTCATTTAGAGCTTATCGTTATGGCGAAATTGCGGCGTCGCGGCCAGCAGAATGTTGCGGCGATAACGCTGCGCGTTCAATGCCTTGCCGGCGATGCGGATTGTTTCCCCCGAGCCCGGCCGGAGCGCCCGCGCCCGCCCCCGCATCGTGGCCGCTGCGCCGCCGGCACCCCGGCGCGATGCGATTCGGCGGGCCGTCATCTGGCCGTGCGATACGCTTGTTATCGGGGTCGGGCCGGGGCTAGGCTGCCGGCGCAGGGCCGCCCGACGGCCCGCATCCACGGGAGGGATCATGTCTCAGCCGCCGACCGAGCCCAGCTTCCGGCAATCCGTCGACATCATGTTCAACCGCGCGGTGGCGCTGATGGATCTTCCGCCCGGGCTCGAGGAGAAGATCCGCGTCTGCAACTCGACCTACACGGTGCGCTTCGGGGTCCGCCTGCGCGGCGCGATCCACACCTTCACCGGCTACCGCTCGGTCCATTCGGAGCACTTCGAGCCGGTGAAGGGCGGCATCCGCTACGCCCCCTCCGTCAACCAGGACGAGGTCGAGGCGCTGGCTGCACTGATGACCTACAAGTGCGCCCTGGTCGAGACGCCGTTCGGCGGCTCCAAGGGCGGGCTCAGGATCGACCCGCGCGAATGGACCGAGCACGAGCTCGAGCAGATCACCCGGCGCTTCGCCTACGAGCTGATCAAGCGCGATCTCATCAACCCCAGCCAGAACGTGCCGGCGCCCGACATGGGCACGGGCGAGCGCGAGATGGCCTGGATCGCCGACCAGTATGCGCGGATGAACACCACCGACATCAACGCCCGCGCCTGCGTCACCGGCAAGCCGCTGAACTCCGGCGGCATCGCCGGCCGGGTCGAGGCCACGGGCCGGGGCGTGCAGTATGCGCTGCGCGAGTTCTTCCGCCACCCCGAGGACATGAAGGCCGCCCGCCAGACCGGGACGCTCGAGGGCAAGCGCATCGTCGTCCAGGGCCTCGGCAACGTCGGCTACCACGCCGCCAAGTTCCTCTCCGAGGAGGACGGCGCGCTGATCGTGGGCATCGCCGAGCGCGACGGCGGGCTCTGGAACGACAGGGGGCTGAACGTCGAGGAGGTGCACCAGTGGATGCGCGCCAACGGCGGCGTCACCGGCTGCCCGGCGGGCCGCTTCGTGCCCGAGGCCGCAGGCCTGCTCGAGGCCGAGTGCGACATCCTGATCCCGGCGGCGATGGAGGGCGTGATCCACCTCGGCAACGCCGATGCGATCCGCGCGCCGCTCATCGTCGAGGCCGCGAACGGGCCGGTCACCGCCGGCGCCGACGAGGTGCTGCGCCGGAAGGGCATCGTCATCATCCCCGACATGTATGCCAACGCCGGCGGCGTGACCGTCAGCTACTTCGAATGGGTCAAGAACCTCTCCCACATCCGCTTCGGCCGGATGCAGCGCCGGCAGGAGGAGGCGCGCCACCAGCTGCTGATCGACGAGCTGGAGCGGCTCTCGGCCGACAAGGGCCTCGGCTGGACGCTCTCGCCCGGCTTCAAGGAGAAGTATCTCAGGGGCGCCGACGAGCTGGAGCTGGTGCGCTCGGGGCTCGACGACACGATGCGCACCGCCTACCAGTCGATGCGCGAGGTCTGGCATTCGCGCCAGGACGTGACCGACCTGCGCGTCGCGGCCTACCTCGTCGCCATCGACCGCGTGGCCAAGAGCTACCGCGCCAAGGGGCTCTGAGGCGGCGGCCGGCCTGTCGCAGCCGGATGCGCCCGCGTCGCAGGGGACCATTGCGCTTGCCCGCGGGGCTTGCTTTTCTGGCGCCCGACACGGGCAGGGCACGGCGCGGATGCGGTACTCGGGCTTTCGGGTCCTCTGGGAGGGACTCACCGGCAACGGCGGCTGGAAACCCGCCTGGCGTGATCCCGCGCCCAAGGCCGAATACGACGTGGTGATCATCGGCGGCGGCGGGCACGGGCTCTCCACCGCCTATTATCTGGCGAAGAACCACGGCATCACCGACGTCGCGGTGCTGGAGAAGGGGTATCTCGGCGGCGGCAACGTCGGGCGCAACACCACGATCGTGCGCGCCAACTACTTCCTGCCGGGCAACAGCGAGTTCTACAGCCACTCGCTCAAGCTCTGGGAGGGGCTCGAGCGCGAGCTCAACTACAACGTGATGCATTCGCAGCGCGGGCTGATCAACCTGTTCCACTCCGACGGCCAGCGCGACGCCTTCGTCCGGCGCGGCAACGCGATGATCAACCGCGGCGACGATGCGGTGCTGCTCGACCGCGAGGGGGTGCGCCGCCTCCTGCCCTACCTCGACTTCGAGAACACCCGCTTCCCGATCTACGGCGGGCTGCTGCACCCGCGCGGCGGCACCGCCCGGCACGACGCCGTGGCCTGGGGCTATGCCCGCGCCGCCGACGCCCGCGGCGTGGACCTCATCCAGAACTGCGAGGTCACCGGCTTCGACATCCGCCACGGCAAGGTGGCGGGCGTGCGCACCACGCGCGGCGAGATCCGCGCGCGGCGGGTGGCCATCGTGGTCGCCGGCCGGTCGAGCCAGGTCGCCGCGATGGCCGGCCTGCGCCTGCCGATCGAAAGCCACATCCTCCAGGCCTTCGTCACCGAGGGACTGAAGCCGGTCATCGACCATGTGGTGAGCTTCGGCATGGGGCACTTCTACATCAGCCAGTCCGACAAGGGCGGGCTCGTCTTCGGCCTGTCTCTTATACACATCTGACGCTGCCGACGAGCG
>JANZZL010000073.1 GCA_026419405.1 Paracoccaceae bacterium
GCCTTGCCGTCGAGCGCCGCCTGCAGCCCGGCGACCGTCGCGATCGGCTGGGTTCCGGTATGCGTCGCCCGGTCGCGCAGCTCGGCATCGGTCGCGTTCGCCGTGGCGCCCGCGGCGATCCCGTCGAGCTTCGCCTTGTCGGCCGCCGACAGGAAGCCGGGCGCGCTGCCCGTCGCGGCGGCATGCCCGTGCGCGGCATCCGCCTTGCCGTCGAGCGCGGCCTGAAGCCCCGAGACATCGGCGATGGCATGGCCGTGGCCGGCCGCCGCCTTGCCGTCGAGCGCCGCCTGAAGCCCGGCGACCGTCGCGATCGGCTGGGTTCCGGTATGCGTCGCCCGGTCGCGCAGCTCGGCATCGGTCGCGTTCGCCGTGGCGCCCGCGGCGATGGTGCCGAGCTTCGCCTTCTCGGCGTCGGTGAAGGCGTTGGTGTCGGGGTTCGCCTCATAGCGGAGCTTCACCGCCTCGTTCAGGCTCGACGCGCCGCCGGGGTTGAATTCGGTCATGGGTGCCTCACGCGGTCTGGAAGGTCAGCGGCACACCGGCGAAGGTCATCGCGATGCCGCCGAAGGTGAGCGGGAGCCCGCCGGCCGGCGGCGCGAAGCCGCGGCGGTGGACGACTTGCAGGAACCTGGCGGCCGCCTGCATCACCAGCCCACCATGATGCCGGTCGCGGTGGTGCCGGTGGCGCGGATCCGCACGAGTTCGAGCAGGTGCCAGCCCGCCGGCAGCACCGGGGTGACGAGCGACTCGCCCCCGCGGGTGACCACCGAGAGCGTGCCCGCCGTGGCCAGGAACACCCACTGGGACACGTGCGGGAGATCCTCGCCGTCGTTCGGCGTCACGAGGGCGAGGTGCTGGGGCCCCCCCGACGGGCTGCGGGCGGTGAGCTTGAAACGGTCGGATGCCGGCATTGCGAACTCCCCTGGAAGCTGGCGCGCCGCGCATCTGCAACCCGGCGCCGATCGGCGCAGACGATTAGCCGGGTCGCGTTAAGCCTTGAAAACCGCTGCGTTCGGTGGTCGTTGCTTGCCGAACGCCGCCGCATCCGCCGGGGGCGCCACAGCACGGGAGGATTCGATGCCACAGATAACCCGCCTCGAGACGGGGCCGCGCATGAGCCAGGCGGTGATCCACGGCGGCACCGTCTACCTCGCAGGGCAGGTCGGGGCGCCCGGCGCCGGCGTCGCCGAGCAGACGAAGGCGGTGCTCGCCGAGATCGACCGGCTGCTCGCCGCGGCCGGAACCGACAGGACGCGGATCCTCAGCGCCCAGATCTGGCTTGCCGACATCTCGACCTTTGCCGAGATGAACGCCGTCTGGGACGCCTGGGTGCCGCCGGGCCACGCGCCGGCCCGTGCCACCGGCGAGGCACGGCTCGCCTCGCCCGACTACAAGGTCGAGATCATCGTCACGGCGGCCCTGCCCTGAGGCCGCGCGGGCCCGCCCGGAGGGCGCGGCCCGCGCGCAGGCCCCTCAGCCCTGGCGGAGGTATTCGACCAGCATCCGGGTCGAGCCGTCCTTCGCCGCCAGGCCCTCGCCCGTCTCGAGCACGGGCAGGATCGCGGTGGCCAGTTCCTTGCCCAGCTCGACGCCCCACTGGTCGAAGCTGTTGATGCCGAGGATCACCCCCTCGACGAACACGCGGTGCTCGTAGAGCGCCACGATCTGGCCCAGCGTGCGGGGCGTGAGCTTCGGGATCAGCAGCGTCGTCGAGGGCCGGTTGCCCGGAAACACCCGGTGCCGCGCCTGCCGTTCGAGCTCGGCGCCCCTGAGGCCCCTCTGCGCCATGATCTCGCGCGCCTGATCGAGCGACCGCCCCCTCAGCAGCGCCTCGGACTGCGCCAGGCAGTTGGCAAGCAGCAGCCGGTGCTGGTGCGAAAGCTCCGGCTCGTGCCCCTCGCGTGCGGCGATGAACTCGCAGGGCACGGGATCGGTGCCCTGATGGATGAGCTGGTAGAAGGCATGCTGGCCGTTGGTGCCGGGCTCGCCCCAGACCACGGGGCCCGAGGGCAGCGTCAGGTCGTGGCCGTCCATGGTCACGCGCTTGCCGTTCGATTCCATCTCGAGCTGCTGGAGGTAGGCCGGCAGGCGGGCGAGCCGCTGGTCGTATGGCAGAACCGCGCGCGTGGGATAGCCGCAGACCTGCCGGTGCCAGATGCCGACCAGGGCGAGCATCACCGGCATGTTCTGGCCGAAGGGGGCCTCGCGGAAATGGCGGTCCATCGCCGCGCCGCCGGCGAGGAAGGCGCGGAAGTTCGCGGGCCCGATCGCGATCATCAGCGAAAGCCCGATCGGCCCCCACATCGAGTAGCGCCCTCCCACCCAGTCCTCGAATCCGAAGACCCGCTCGGGCGGGATCCCCCATGCGGCGGTCCGGTCGGTGGCGGAGGAGAGCGCCACCATCTGCGCCGCCGGGTCCGCGACGCGGCGCGCCATCCAGGCGCGGGCGGTCTCGGCATTGGTCATCGTCTCGATGGTGGGGAAGGTCTTCGAGGCGATGATCAGGAGCGTCGTCGCCGGATCAAGGCCCTTCAGCGTGTCGGCGACATGGGCGGGGTCGATGTTCGAGACGAAGTGGCAGCGCGGCCCGTCGTGGAACGGCGCCAGGGCGAGCGTCGCCATCGCGGGGCCGAGGTCGGAGCCGCCGATGCCGATGTTGACGACATCGGTGATCGGCCCGCCCTGCCCCCGGAAGGCTCCGCCGCGCACGGCCTCGGCGAAGGCCTCCATCCGGGCCAGCGTCTCGCGCACGGTGGGCATCACGTCGCGCCCGTCCACCTTCACCGCGCCGTCGAGGTTGCGCAGCGCCGTGTGCAGCACCGCCCGGTGTTCGGTCTCGTTGATCCGCCGGCCCGAGAACATCGCCTCGCGCCGCTGCGCGACGCCCTTCGCCTCGGCGAGCGCGAGCAGCAGCGCCCGCGTCTCGTCGTCGATGTTGGTCTTGGAATAGTCGAAGAGCAGCCCGTCGAACCGCACCGAGCAGGCCGCGGCACGGCCTTCGCCGAAGAGATCCAGGATCGGACGCCCGGCAGCCAGGTCGCGGCGATCGGAGAGCTTCTGCCAGAGGTCCATCGTCTACTCCGCCCAGTGCACGGTTGCGCTCGAAAGGACCGCGCGGATCGGGGCCTCGTGCACAGGCAGGCCGCGCGCGCGCTACACCGCCTCGCGCTTCTCGGACCCGGCGATCAGGATGTGGATGTTCATCGCGTCGCGCAGGACGCGCGCGGTCAGCGTGACGCGCGGCTCCCCCGCGGCCTCGGCGCGCAGCGCCATCAGCACCGGTGCGTCGTCGGCCAGCGCCTCCTCCAGCCGGTCCGCCCCCGGAAACAGCGAGGCCGTGTGCATGTCGGTGCCCATGCCGAGGAGCAGGACCGAGATCGGCAGATGCGGCTCGAGCCCCGCGATGAGGTCCTCGAGCGCTTCCTCCGGGGTCTCGGTGGGGGCATGGAGCGGCACCAGCCGCGCCGCGGCGGCCCGGCCGGTCAGAAGCCGTTCCCGCAGCAGGCGGGTGTTCGACCGCGGGCTGTCCTCCGGCACCCAGCGCTCGTCGGTCAGGAACACCGCGATGCGCTCCCAGTCGAGATCGACGCCGGAGAGCACGTCGAACACCGGGCCCGGCGTGGTGCCCCCCGGCACGCAGAACGAGGCCGTCTCGTGGGTGAGCAGCACGTTCTTCAGTTCGCTCGCCAGCGTGTCGGCGAGGCTGATCATCATGAGTTCCCTGTCGGGGTACTCCACGAGCCTCATTCGCGGATCTCCCGCCACCGCCGCCCGTCGCGGTGCATCAGGATCTGCGCCTCCTCGGGGCCGGACGATCCGGGATCGTAGGGGAACGGGCGGTCGCCCCGCTCCTCCCAGCCCGCGATCACCGGATCGGCCCAGGCCCAGGCGGCCTCGACCTCGTCGCCGCGCATGAACAGCGTCTGGTTGCCCCGGATCACGTCCATCACCAGCCGTTCGTAGGCGTCGGGGATGTCGGTGCCGTTCGGTCCCAGCGCCTCGGCGAACGACATGTCGAGCGGCACCTCGACAAGGCGCATCCCCCCCGGCCCCGGTTCCTTGATGGTCACCCGCAGCGTCATGCCCTCGTTGGGCTGGAGCTTGATCGCCAGCACGTTGCCGCGCCGGTTCTCCTGGGGCCCGAAGATCGAATGCGGCGGGTCCTTGAAGACGACCGCGATCTCGGAGGTGCGCGCCTTCAGCTTCTTGCCGGTGCGCAGGTAGAAGGGTGTTCCCTTCCAGCGCCAGTTCGAGACATGCAGCCTGAGCGCGACGAAGCTCTCGGTCAGGCTCTCGGGGTTCTCCGCGTCCTCCCGGTAGCCGGGTTCCCTGCCGTTCGCCTGGTACTGGCCGCGGACGATCTCTTCCGGCGCCACCGGATCGAGCGCGCGGATCACCTTGACCTTCTCGTCGCGCACCGCATCGGGGTCGAAGCGCGCGGGCGGCTCCATCGCGATCAGGCAGAGCAGCTGCATCAGGTGGTTCTGCACCATGTCGCGCATCGCGCCGGCCTTGTCGTAGTAGGCACCCCGGCCGCCGACACCCACCGTTTCGGCCACGGTGATTTGGATGTGGTCCACGTACTGGGCGTTCCAGAGCGGCTCGAACAGGATGTTGCCGAAGCGGACCGCCATCAGGTTCTGGACCGTCTCCTTCCCGAGGTAATGGTCGATCCGGTAGATCTGCCGTTCGTGGAAGTGCTCGGCCAGCGTCGCGTTCAGTGCCCGCGCCGAGGCCAGATCGCGCCCGAACGGCTTCTCGACGACGATGCGGCAGGTCTCGCAGGCGATGCCCTTCTGGTGCAGCCGCTCGGCGAGCGGCCCGAACAGCGTCGGTGCGACCGAGAAGTAGAAGGCCTGGATCACGTCCTTGCGGGTGATCTCCTGCAGGCGGTCCCACCCGGCGTCGCCCGTGGCGTCGATGGCGACGTAGCGCAGGCGCTCGAGGAAGGCCGCGATGGTCGCCGCGTCCTGCTTCGGCTTTGCCACGAATTCGCCGATCGCCGCGCGGATGCTGGCGCGGTAGTCGTCGTCGCTCATCTCCGACCGGGCGGCCCCGATGATCCGCGCCTCTGCCGGCATCTGCCCGGCCAGGAAGCGGCGGTAGAGGCCCGGCAGGATCTTCCGGCGCGCGAGATCGCCGGTGCCTCCGAAGATCACGAGGTCGAACGGCTCGACAGGGATGACGCGTGAGACCATTGGCTTCTGTAGCCCGCCTGCCTTCGTTAGCGCTAACGGCGCCCTCTTAGCCGATCGAACCGTGGCAGTCTAGCACGCAACCGGGGGGCCTCAAGCCACGAGGGGCCGGGCTGTGCGTCGCGCCGGCCCGCGTCAGCCCATCGCGCAGAGCAGTTCGAACAGGATCGAGGCGCCGAGCCAGGCGGTGATGCCCCCGGTGTCGAACGGCGGAGAGACCTCCACGAGATCGGCTGCGACGATGTTCACGCCTGCGAGCCCGCGCACGACCTCGAGCGCCTGGAAGCTGTTCGGCCCGCCCACCTCGGGCGTTCCGGTTCCCGGCGCGAAGGCGGGATCGACGAAGTCGATGTCGTAGCTCACGTAGGTCCGGCCCGGGCCCGCGATGGCGCGCGCCTCCGCCATGACATCGGCAACCCCGCGCGCCATGAACTCCTCGATCGGGATCACGCGGATCCCGTTCGCCGCGGCGAAATCGCGGTCGGCCAGGTCGTAGGCGGTGCCCCGCATGCCGATCTGGACCATCCGTCCGGGATCGAGCAGGCCTTCCTCCACCGCCACCCGGAAGGGGTTGCCGTGGGTCAGCGCGGTGCCCCCGAAGTAGGGCGGGAAAAGGTCGGTGTGGCTGTCGAAGTGGATCAGGCCCAGCGGCTCCTTGCGGGCGATCCCGCGCAGCACCGTCAGCGTGGTGAGGTGATCGCCCCCCGCCACGAGCGGCCGGATTCCTCGCGCGTCGAGCCGTGCGAAGAAGGCCTCGAAGCGGCCGAGCGTGTCGGCCATGTCCACCGGATTGGGCCCGACGTCGCCGAGATCGGCGCACCTCCGCCGCTCGAACGGCCGCACCCCCGAGACCGGGTGCTGCGCCCGGATCATCGTCGAGGCGTCGCGCAGGGCCCTCGGCCCGTGGCGGGCGCCGGCGCGGTTCGAGACGCCGCCGTCCCAGGGCAGGCCCACGAGCCCGATCTCCACCTCGGCGAAGCGCGGATGCCCCTCGGGCACATACGGCAGCCGCATGAAGGTCGGCACGCCGGCGAAGCGCGGCAGGTCCATGCCGGAAACCGGCGTGAAGAACGGATCGGGTGAAGACATCGGCGCACCTCCGGGCTCGCGGAACCTGCGCGACTCGCGCGCAGGTCCGGTGGAACACCGAAGTTGCGCAATGTCCACCCGCTCGCTAGCCTTCCGTCGGGGATGGCGCCGGGGGGTCTCAGATCGGGCGGGCTCGCCGCCGTGGCGGCCGCCGCGTTGCTCTGCCTGCCGGCGGGAGAGCTCGGCGCCCATCCTGGCGGCCTCGATGCCGAGGGCTGCCACCGCGACCGCAGGTCGGGCGGCTACCACTGCCACCGCGCGCCCCGGGCGCCGCGTGCGCTGTCGCCGCCGTCGGACGGCGGGGAGCGCGACCCCTACTACCCGAACTGCACGGCGGCACGGCGCGCCGGCGCCGCCCCGATCCGCCTCGGCGAGCCGGGGTATCGCGGCGGGCTCGACCGCGACCGCGACGGCATCGCCTGCGAGTGACCCGCAGACGCCGCGCGCCTCAGGCCTCGAGCTCGGCGTCCCAGTAGAGGAAGTCGACCCAGCTTTCGTGGAGGTAGTTCGGCGGGAACTTCCGCCCCATGTTCCGCAGCTCCTCCGACGAGGGCTGGCGCGGCGGCCGCCGGAGCGAGAGGCCCGAGGCGCGCAGGCTGCGCGAGCCCTTGCGCAGGTTGCACTGGGCACAGGCCGCGACGACGTTCTCCCAGCTCGTGATCCCGCCGCGCGAGCGGGGGACGACGTGATCGAACGTCAGGTCGCCCTTCGCGCCGCAGTACTGGCAGCAGAATTCGTCCCGCAGGAAAAGATTGAAGCGCGTGAAGGCCACGCGCTTCTGAGGCTTGACGTATTCCTTCAGCACGACGACCGAAGGGATGCGGATCTCGGTCGTCGGACTTCGCACCACCTTGTCGTATTCGGCGATGATCGTGACCCGGTCGAGGAAGGCGGCCTTCACCGCCTCCTGCCAGGGCCAGAGCGAGAGCGGATAGTAGCTCAGCGGGCGATAGTCGGCATTCAGCACCAGGGCCGGATTCTGGCGCGCTCCCGCCGGGTCGCGGACGAAGGTCGTCCTGAAATCTGCCTCCATGCGCGACTCCGGTCTCGCCCTGTCCGCCTCGTTCCAGGCACCAGAGCGGGAGCCCCGCTCCAGCCTGCCAGCAACTATATCTGGCGCATCTGCCCTTGCAAGCCCCGCGATGTGCGGTAGCCTCCGGGGGTGAGATGGCACATCGGGATGACAGGGCCGTGACGGTGACCGGGATCGCGGGGGTGCTGGAGGCTGCCGTCTACGCCGGCGATCTCGACGCGGCCGAGGACTTCTACGGCACGATCCTCGGCCTGGAGAGGATCGTGCGTGCCGGAAACCGCCATGTGTTCTTCCGCGCCGGGCCGACGGTGGTGCTGGTGTTCAACCCCGACGAGACGGCACGGCCCGCCGCCAATCCGGCGCTGCCCGTGCCCGCGCACGGGGCGACCGGGCCCGGACACATCTGCTTCTCGGTGCCCGATGGCGTTCGGCTCGACGCCCTTGCCGCCCGGCTCGAACGGCAGGGCGTGGCGATCGAGGCCGACTTCCGCTGGCCGAACGGTGCGCGGTCGGTCTACGTGCGCGACCCGGCCGGCAATTCCGTCGAGTTTGCCGAGCCGCGCCTCTGGGATCCCTCCTAGGCGTCGTCGCGGATCAGCTGGTCCATGGTGATCGAGGGCTGGTCGCAGCCCGCCTCGCCCACGATCCGCGCGGGCACGCCGGCGACGGTCTTGCACGGCGGCACGGGCGCAAGCACCACCGAGCCCGCGGCGATGCGGCTGCAATGCCCGACCTCGATGTTGCCGAGAACCTTCGCCCCCGCCCCGATCAGCACCCCATTGCCGATCTTCGGGTGGCGGTCGCCGTCCTCCTTTCCGGTGCCGCCGAGCGTCACCGAATGGAGCATCGAGACGTTGTCGCCCACGACGGCCGTCTCCCCGATCACGATCGAATGCGCGTGGTCGATCATGATCCCCTTGCCCAGACGCGCCGCGGGGTGGATGTCCACGCCGAACTGTTCCGAGATGCGCATCTGGAAGAAGTAGGCCAGATCGCGCCGCCCCTCGGTCCAGAGCCAGTGCGACACGCGATAGGCCTGCAGCGCCTGGTATCCCTTGAAGTAGAGCAGCGGCTGGAGGAAGCGGTGGCAGGCCGGGTCGCGCTCGTAGACGGCGACCAGATCGGCGCGTGCGACCTCGCCCAGCCGCGGGTCGGTGGCATAGGCCTCGGCCGCGATCTCGTTCAGGAGCTGCTCGCCCATCTCGCCCGACGAGAGCTTCAGGGCGATGCGGTAGGCGAGCGCCCGCTCCATCGTGGCGTGGTGCAGGATGCTCGAGTGCAGCATGCCCCCGAGCAGCGGTTCCTCCCGGACGGCCGCCTCCGCCTCGCGCGTGATCCGCGACCAGACGGGGTCCAGACTTGCGACCTGGGCGCGGGTCCTTGCCATGGCGTGGTCCTCCGATCCGGTTCTTCCTACACCAGATAGGTGCGCCCCGTCACGCGACAAACCGTGGGGGCGGCGTTCAGCCCCTCGAATGGCTCCTGCGATGCCGCAGGATCGCGTCCAGCACCAGCGCCAGGGTGGAAAGATACTCCCTGTCCGACAGCGGCCGCGGCTCGACCAGCGTCCTGCTCCGGGCGGCACCCTCGAGCGTGCCGTTGCCCCAGACCGGGTGCGACCGGCCGACCCGTTTGCGGTAGCGGTCCGCCGCCTCGGCCTCGACCAGCATGCGCGCGGCCTCGGCGGCGCGCCGGGCCTCGGGCAGCGCCAGGAGGGCCCGGGCCGCCGTCGCCAGGTCGGGATGGGCGAGGGCCCGCATCAGGCCGGCCTCGGCAGGCCCAGGGTGGCGTAGTGGACGGCAAAGCGCACGCTTCCCGTGCCGCCGAAGTCGCCGCCCTCGGCGGTCAGCAGAAGCGACGTCGGCGCGTAGTAGGCCAGCGGCGAGCCCGTCACCCCGCGCATCCAGGCCCCCTCGGCCGTGCCGATCCCCGTGCCGTAGCGGTCGTCCGACCCCGGCACCCCCACCCGCCACGAGGCAAGCGTGCCACCGATGGCCGAGATCACCCGGCCGGTGATCCCGAACACGATGGCGTTGGCCGGAAGCTCGGGCGTGGTCGTCGAGGTCGGCCCGGCGGCGATCGGATGATCGAACTCCCGCACCGACAGCGCGAGGGCCGAGCCGCCGGCCGCGACGGCCACGGCATCCTCGCTCCAGCCGCTGCCGTCGAAGACCAAGGCCCTGCTCTCCGGCGCGACGAAGGCCCTCCATCCCGCCTGCGGCGCAAGGAAGACCCATCCCGCGTTCTGGCGGACAGCCACCTTGCCGCCCTGCCCTGCCCAGGCGTTCACCGCGCCCGGGGGAACGATGTAGGTGCTTCCCTCGGGCGCCGCGGCCGGCGGCACGGCGAGGCTGCGCGAGATCACGGTCAGCTGCACCGCGGCATCCAGCCGCGAGAGCGCCTCGTTCACGGTGACGTGCTTCTGGGCCTGCGAGGGCGCGAGAAGGGGCAGCGAAAGCTTCTGGGTCTCAGGCATCGATGTTGATCCTTGCGTAGGGGCCGGGCCCGAAAGTCTGCGAAACCTGCGCGACCTCGACGCTGAAGCCCGAGGTCGCGCCGTCCGCCGCCTGCGCGCCTGCCGTGTAGAGGAAGGCCGGGGCGGTGCTCGTCGCCTCGCGGCGGATGACACCGCCGACGATCACCCGGACCGCGTAGAGTTCCGTCTCCTCGCCGAGCGGAACCTCCACCGACGCCCAGTTGTCGCCGTCGATGCGCGTCCGGCGGATCCAGGTGAGCGCCACATCGCCGTTCGCCGCCCTCGCCGCGCGCAGGTGCGCCGGCGCATAGGGCCTGAGCCCCACGCCGTCGAAGGCCTCGACGATGTGGACGAACGAGGGGTCGTCGTAGCTGCGCTGCGCCGGCCCGATGCGGTAGCTCCGCGCAAGCCCGCGCGCCGAGGCCGGCAGGTCGATCTGCTCGAGCGCCTGGTTCACCAGCACGAAGGTGCTTCCCGCCGGCCATTCGGCAGGCATCAGCGCATCGGTCCCGAGCTGCCCCCGCAGGCGCCCGGAAAGCTCGTAGGTTCCCGGCGCGACCAGCACCGCGTCGCGGAACTGGAAGAGCTCCCAGTTCGCCGCCGATCCGTCGCCGATCGCGGCGAGGTTCGCCCCGGCGAACAGCGCGGCCTCGGTGGCCGAGGCGAGCGCCCCGGAACCGATCCGCACCCTGAGCGGCTCGCCGCGGTCGAGAAGGCCCGGAAGTGCAGCGCGAAGCACGCTCTCGGTCGTGCCCACCACGGCCCCCTGCCCGATCAGCCGGTTGAGCTCGTAACCGGCGTCGCCGCCCGGCGCCGAATAGGCCGCGACGCTGCCGGGCCAGGGGTCCGCCGCGACGGCCAGATGCGGGGCATGCGGCACCTCGGCGCCGGTCATCAGCGGCAGGTCGAGAAACAGCGGCAGCACGGGAAGCGGCGGCGCGAACGGCCTGAGCCCGCCCGGCTCCTCCACCGCATCGCTCGGCACCTGCGTCTCGGGCTCGACGCGCACCGCCTCGATCAGCCGCGCGCCCGCCTCGTCCACGCGGTCGATCCGGTAGGTCGCCGCGGTCGCCCCGCTGACCAGCCGCACCACGTCTCCCGCCCCGAGGTCGAGCGCCGAGGGCGGCAGGGCGAAGCGCGCGGCGTCGCGGGCCACGCGCGACTCTGCCAGCCAGCGCTCGACCACGGCCCGGCCCTCGGCGGCCGTCAGCACCAGCGGCAGCTCCGAGGTCGAGACCGAGACCGTGCGCTCGTCGGGGAAGATGGCCTCGGCCGTGCGCGCCTCGTAGTCGCCATCGGCCTCCACATGCGTCAGCCGCACCCGGCCCGCGACCTCCGCCGCCGGCGCGCGCACGGTCTCGATCGCGCTCTCCTGCTCGTCGGTCACCGCCAGATCGTCGATCGTCAGGTCGCGCTGCGGCCGGCGTCCGCGGTTGCGGAAGACGAGCCTTCCCTCGCGCTCGATCGCCTCGAAGCCGTAGGCCAGCATCAGCGGCTGAAGCGCGGCCCGCGCGGATCCGACCTCGGCGACCGAGTATCCCCGCACCAGCCCGTGCAGCTCCTCCACATCGACCTCCGCGACACCGGAGCGCGCGCAGATCTCCGCCACCACCCCGCCAAGGGCCTGTGCGCTGGTGCGGCCGTTGAGCCAGTGCCCCCGGCGGTAGTTGCCGGCGTCGGTCCAGAGCTCGGACAGGCCCGGGAACTGCGGATAGGGGCGCGTATCCCAGGCCCAGGCATGGGCGCGGCCGAGGTCGATCATCGGCCCGCCGTAGACGTCCGAGACGGGGTTCCTTCCCGGTTCGGCCCAGTAGCCCAGCAGGGCGCGGTAGTACTGCGCCTGGATCAGGTCGTCGCGCGTGCCGTTCGAGAAATGCGGCAGCGCCGATTCCGACGACCGCACGTCGAGGAACTTGTTCGGCTCGTTGGTGCCCTTGTCGATCGCGGCGCAGCCGATCTCGGTGAACCAGATCGGCTTCGATCGCGGCACCCAGGGCGTGGGTGCCGGCTGGCGGACGCCGCCGATCCGGTCGTGGTGCGGATTGCTCCACCAGTTGCGGATGTCCTTGTAGCGGAACACCCAGGGCTCGCCGTAGGCCCCGTCCTCGATCGGCAGGCGCACCTGTGCCGCGCGGCCCTCGGGCGAGTCGTAGTACCAGTCGTAGCCCTCGCCCCCCTCGACGTTGGCCTTGAGGTAGTCGAGCGAATGGATCGATCCCCAGGCCGCGTCGGCGTGGCTGCCGCCGTCGCGCCAGTCCGACAGCGGCATGTAGTTGTCGATGCCGATGAAGTCGATGTTCGGGTCGGCCCAGAGCGGGTCGAGATGGAACAGCACATCGCCCGACCCGTCCTGCGGATGATAGCCGAAATACTCCGTCCAGTCGGCGGCATAGCCGATCCGCACCGACGGCCCGACAATCGACCGCACGTCCGCCGCAAGCTGCTTCAGCCGCGCCACCGCCGGGAAGCTGCCGCCGGCGCCGCGGATCTGCGTGAGGCCGCGCAGCTCCGAGCCGATGCAGAAGGCATCGACCCCGCCGGCGGCGACGCAGAGATGCGCATAATGCAGGATCATCCGGCGGAAGCCCCAGTCCGGGGGGCCGGAGTAGGTCACGCCCGAGGCATTCGCGGTGAAATGCCAGGGCTGGGCGTTGCCGAAGAACGCCGCCACCTGGGCCTCGGCCGCCGCCGTCCCGTCGGGCGAGCCCGGAAGGCCGGGGGCGAGCGACGTGGTGATCCGCCCGCGCCACGGCAGCGCGGGCTGCCCGGTGCCGCCCGTCAGCGGATCGGGCAGCGTGTTGCCGGGCAGCTGGTCCATCAGGATGAACGGGTAGAAGACCGCCTTCTGCCCCCGGGCCCGGATCGCGGCGAGCGCCTCCATCACCGCGCGGTCGGCCGGCGTGCCGCCGTAGATCGAGGCGCCGTCGAGCTTCGGCACCACCTGGGCCTGCGCCCGCGTCAGCCCCGAGACCCGCCAGGGCATGCCCACGCCGTCGCGCTGGCCCTGCTCGACCTTGGGCCGGATCGTGCAGTTCCCGCACCTGAGGTCGTCGCCGAACCACGACACCACCGTCAGGACCGAGTCCGCCTGCGGCAGTTCCTCCCGCAGCATGTCCATCGAGACCGTGAAGTCCGTGCCGCCGGCCGCGGCATGGACGTTCGCCGTCCGGTTCACGCCGGGACCCTCCGCGTAGTGCACCGGCGTCGTCGCCAGGAGGTATTCCCCGGTCCCGGGGATCAGCGCGACACCCCGCAGGATGTCGTCCAGCCCCGCGGCCGCGCCCGCGCCGCCGGCCGCCGGCCGCACCACCTCGAAGGTCAGCTGCGGCACGCGGTTGCCGAACGGGGTCAGGTCGAGGTCCTCGAGCACCACATAGGCGATGCCGCGGTAGGCGGGGGCATTGGCCGCGCCCTCGACGGCCGCGATCTTCGGGTCGGGAAGCTGGTCCTCGGTTCCAGTGTAGACGCGCATCTGGATCTGGTCGCGCGCGATCTCCACCCCGTCGGCCCAGATCCGGCCGACCCGCGTGATCACGCCCTCGCAGAGCGCGATCGCAAGGCTCACGCTGTAGCTGTAGCTGCGGGTCCGCGGCTGCCGCGGCGCGCCCTTGCCCGATCCGCCGCTCGAGGTCACGTTCTCCTGGAACCGGGTCGCCCAGATCACCTGGCCCGCGACGCGCGTGCGCCCCCAGACCTGCGCGACCGGCGCCCCCTCGCTCGCCCCGGTCAGGCGGAAGCGGTCCACCTTGCCGGTCTCGACGACGCCGGAACCCGAGCCCATCAGGCGCTGGTCGATCACCCGGCCGATCGTCGCCCCCACGGCACGGCCGATCACCGCCGTCGAAAGGCCCAGGACGCCGCCCCCGATGGCGCCGCCGACGGCGGCACCGACGGCCGAAAGGACGATGGTCGCCATCAGCTGACCTCCTCGGGAAATCCGAAACACGCCACGATCCGCCGCGCCCAGGGCGCCGACAGCGGGCTCTCGACCACGCCATGCCCGCTGTAGGCATGGACGAAGCTCGCCTCCGCGCCGGTGGCGACGCAGAGCCCGAGATGCTTGGCCACCATCCCGTCCCGCATGCGGAACAGGATCACGTCCCCGGCCTCGGGCACGACCCCCGGCCGCGGCACCAGATGCCGCAGCGCCGCCTGCCACAGCGCCTCCTCCCGGCTCGGCTCGGCCCAGTCGGGGGTGTAGGCCGGCACGGCCTCCGGCTCCCGGCCATAGAGCGCCCGCCACACGCCGCGGATCAGTCCCAGGCAGTCGGCCCCCGCACCGCGTTCCGACGCCTGATGCCGGTAGGGCGTGCCGATCCAGGCCCGCGCCTCGGCAACCGCGCGCTCCGCCAGCGCGCTCATGTCCGCGATGTCCGGCTGCCGCCGGTGTTCGCGCCCGAGCGCACCGGGTAGCTCATCAGCCAGTCCTCGCCGGGGATGTCCGGGAACCCCCGGAAGTTCAGGAAGTTCTGGAACTTCAGCCGGCAGGTCTCGGCGCGCTTGTCGCAGCCCGCCTCGATGCGCACCATGTCGCCCGGCGCGACCGGCAGCGCGATCGCCTCCCAGAGCTCGATGCGCCGCCCGGCGCCCTCGGCCCGGTCGTTCTTCACCACGCCCACCAGACCCGCCGCCCGGCCGGTCAGGATCCGCAGCCTTCCGCGCTCGAACCAGCGCGTGTCGAACCCGGCCATCGCGGCGAAGCGGAACACGCGGCCCGCCTCCACGGTCTCGACCGGGCGCTCCGTCGCGTAGCCGGGCCGGGTCAGGTCGAAGCGGCACTGCCCATCGCCCAGCACAGCCGCACACTGCCGCTGGTAGACCCGGCCCTGCGGCTGGTTCAGCGCCTCGGTCAACCCGCGCAGCTCCGCCTGGAAGGCGCCGCCCGCCCGCGTCACCTCGCCCACCGTCCCGCGGAACTGGAGCACGCGCTGCCCCACGTCCGCCCAGTTGACGAGCCAGGCCCTGACCTCGGCGCCGTCGTAGCGGCCGGCCAGGATGTCCTCCTCGGTCAGGCTCGCATCCGAAAGCGCGCCGAGCGCCTCGGTATTGTCCACCGACAGCCCCGTCGTCTGCTGCAGCGCGCGCGCCGTGAGCCCGGTGCCGGCGCGGAACACGATGCCCTCGAAGGCAAGGTCCGTGTCGTGGTCGGTGAAGCCGTAGACGCGCCCGTCGGCACGGGTCAGCGCCCAGCACCGGCAGAGCGTCGTGGCGCCGCCGGCGAGGTGCGCCAGAAGATCGGCGGGAACCGGCATCAGATCCGCACCTCCACCACCGGCACCGTCGGCACCTCGCCTGCCTGGAAGCTCGCCACCGACGTCTGGATCAGGTCCGTGTCGAACCGGACCGGCACATCGAACTCGAAGCCCGCGCTGATCTCGGCCCCCGGGCCGGGCGCCTCGGCGAAGGTGATCCGTCCCCGAGTGTAGTCCACCGTATAGTGCACCGTCTCGACCAGCCGGTCGCCGCTCAGGCCGACCTGCACCGTGCCCTGCACCGGCTTGAGGATCGGCCGCACGTAGTCCTGCGGCCCCGAGACGTAGCGCTTGACGAGCTGGAAGGTCGCGGTCTGGCCGTCGCCGGTCCCGATCACCTGGTCGGTGAAGCTCACCGCGCGCGAGGGCAGGCACGACTTGTAGTCCGACCAGTCCTTCCAGCGGAACCCGAACAGCCGTCCGCGCCGCGCCTCGAAGAAGGCGATCAGCGCCTCCACGTCGTCGAGGCTCCGCAGCCCCACGCCGGCATCGTAGCGCCGGCGCGAATGGGCCCAGGGCGTGTTGCGCTCCTCGAAGCCGTTGGCCAGCGTCACCACCTCGGTGCGCCGCTCTGGCCCGCCGACCGAGCCGAAGCTCAGGTTGGCGGGAAACCGGATCTCGTGAAACATCGTCCCTCCTCGACCCCGGACTGCGGCGGGGCCCCGGGCGCTTCGCCGCGCGCCCCTTCATCCTGTGCGAAATACTCCCGGGGGGTCCGGGGGGCAGGCGGCCCCCCGGCCCCACGCCGCCCCGCGGCCTCAGCGGTTGCGCTGACCCCGGCCCAGCGCGCGCGTGACCTGCGCCGCGATCTGCCCCTGGCTGCGGCGGAAACCCTCCACATCGGGGGTGGAGATGTTCATCACCACGCTGACCGGCCGTCCCCCGCCCTGCATCTCCACGCCCAGCCGCCCGTCGGCGCCGCGCGCCAGCGGCATGATCGCCTCGGGCCCCGCCTCGCCCATAAGCCCGCGCCCGCCGCGCATCGGGAACATGGTCGGCGCCGACACGATCCCGCCGCGGGCGAAGGGCACCACGCGGCCCTGGGTGAAGGCGCCGCCCTTGGCGAAGGGCAAAAGCCCGCCGACGAAGTTCTCGATCCCGCCCGCGATCAGCTGGCCGAAGTGCTGCTGCACCGGCCGGATCGCGGCGGCATAGGCCGCCTCCGAGATCGACAGCGCCAGCCCCTTCATCGCGTCCGACAGCTTCATGCCGTCGAACACCACGCCCTCGAAGGCCGCCCTCAGCCCGCGACCGACCGCGTTCGACAGCCCCGCCACGTCGCGGCCCGCGGCGGCCATCGTCTCGCGCATCCGGGCAAGCTCGCCGTCGAAGGCCGCCGCCATGCCCTGCGCGCCCGCCAGGCTCGCCTCGAGCCCGCGCACCTGCTCCTCGAGCCCGTCAAGCCCGTCCGATTCAAGCATCCTGCCCTCCCCTGTTCCCGGCGTCGGGATAGGCCGCCGCCAGTTCCATCAGCCGCGCCCGCGTCAGCGGCGCCGTCGTGCCGGTCGCCTCGCCCAGCATCAGCATCAGCTCGGCCGGCGTCAGCGCCCAGAACTCCGCCGGGGTCAGGCCGAGCCCCCGCAGCCCCAGCCGCATCAGCCCCGGCCAATTGAACCGGCTCACGGCGCGGCCGCGGGCGGCAGCTGGAACGCCCGCACCAGAAGCTCCGCCGCCGCCCGCGCCGCGGCAAGCGGCCCGCCGGCGATCTCGGCCGAGGCCAGGTCCTCCGCGGTGCCGCGCCAGCCGCCGCCCCTGAGGCCCGCCACGATCAGCAGCAGCACCTCGCGCGTCGAGAACCGCGCGCCCTCGAACCGCTCGACCAGCGCCACGAGGCTGTCGGCCCCCAGCGCCGCCTCCAGTTCGGCAAGCGCGCCCAGCGTCAGCTTCAGCCGCCGCGGCACGCCGTCGACGGTCAGCTCCACCTCCCCCGCCCAAGGGTTCGCCATCAGTGCGCCGTGAAGGTCAGCGCGCCCGCCGAGGCAAGGCTCAGCTCGTAGGTCGCCTCGCCGTTGTGGCTGCCCGCATACTCGATCGCGGTGATCTGGAACGGGCCCTCCACGGTGCCGAAATGCGGGATGATCACCTGGAAGTCCGGCGTCTCGCCGGCGAAGAACACCGCCCGCGCCCGCTCGTCGGTGGCCGCGTCCTTGAACACGCCCGACCCCGAGACCGCGGCCGACTTGACCCCCGCCCCGGCCAGCAGCTCGCGCCAGCCGCCCTGGCTTTCCAGGCTGGTGACGTCCACCGTCTCGGCATTGAAGCTGATCCGCGTCGCCCTGAGGCCGGCGATCGTCTCGAAGGTGCCGGTCCCGTTCATGTCGAGCTTGAGAAGAAGGTCCTTGCCGCTCTGCGCCGCCATGGTCTGTCACTCCGCATTGTTCAGTTCAGTCGATGTCCACGCGGGCGCGGAACCACAGGTCGATCCGGCGCTGGTCCGCCGCGCCGACGCGGCGCGCCCGCGCGCGCAGGAACCAGATGTCCACGACCCGCCCCCGCGACAGCAGGAGCTCCGCGCCGACGAGCGAATCGCTCACCGCGCCGGCCAGCGCCTTCGCGGTCTGGAAGCCGGCGGCCTCGCTCACGACGCTCACCGTGAAGTCGTGCTCGGCACCCGCACCGGTCTTGTCGGACCGGTCGCGCACGTCCTCGGGGCCGATGCTCAGGTAGAGCGGCGGCAGCGGGCCCGGCGGCACCGCGTCGTAGATCGCGCTGCCCACCAGCGCGTCCACCGCGCTGTCGCCCATCAGCCGCTGGTAGACGGCCGCCTGCAGCGCGGCCGCGGATGCATAGCTCATGCCGTCGCCTCCTCCAGCGCGAAGCACACCAGGTAATGGCCCGCCGGGTCGTGCTCGGTGACCGCGGTGATGCGGAACACCCGCGCGCCCTCGCGGAACCGCTGCTCGGGGCGGGGCCGGGCGTCACTGCCCTCGGGCGCGGCGCGCAGGATGATCCGGTAGGGCACCGCCGAAACGGTCAGGAACTCGCCCGCGCTCTCGCGCCCGGTGCCGGGGCGGACCTCGGCCCAATGGGTGCCGAGCGTCGTCCAGACCGTGGCGAAGCCGCCCGCGCCGTCCGGCACGCGCTGCGGCGCCTCCAGCTCCAGCCGGCGGTTCAGACGCGGCGCCCGCATCAGCAGGTGCTCCCGAAGCCGCGCACCGTGCGCCAGCGCTCGATCAGCGCCATCACCCCGAAGGGCATCGCGCCGGGTTCGGCGCCTTCCTCGTGACGGCGCTCGAAATAGCCCGCGGCGATCAGCAGCACCGCCTGGCGCAGCTCCGCCGGCAGGTCCGTCCAGGCCGGCCCGAAGCCGGCCCGCATCCGCACCTCGGCGGTGCCCCCGGTCGGGATCGCCGGCAGCGCCGTGCCCGTCGCCTTCAGCCGCGGCCGCTGGCTGTCGCGCTCCAGCCAGT
Organism: Paracoccaceae bacterium; assembly: GCA_026419405.1. Lineage (GTDB taxonomy): Bacteria > Pseudomonadota > Alphaproteobacteria > Rhodobacterales > Rhodobacteraceae > JANZZL01. The sequence goes on from JANZZL010000073.1 coordinate 18,456, forward strand.
AGCGGCCCGCGTCCACCACGGTTCCGGCGCCGCTGCGGTCGGTCAGCGTCAGCGACAGGATCGCCGAGACGGGGGCGATCGGCAGCGCCTGCGCATGGGGCTGCCGCCAGCGCGTCACCGACCAGCGGAAATCCCGCTGGAACAGCGCCTTGCCGGTGCGCGCCTCGACCGCCGCGAGGGCCGCGCGCAGCAGCTCCTCGAGGTAGGAGTCCGCGGTGCCGGTGTCGGCGAAGCCGGTGCCCAGCCGCAGGTGGTCCTTCAGCGCCTGGACCGGCAGGGCCGTGCCGGGCACCTGGGTCTCTTCGATCAGCATCATGTCGGGGATCTCTCGCTCTGGGGTCTCGCCGGCCGTCGGCCTGCGCCGGCCGGCGCGGCTGGAACGGGGAGCCGGGCGCGCGCCCCCTGCCTTCGGACGGAGGGAGCAGCAGGAAGCCGCAGGGGCGGGCCGCAGGGCCCGTCGCGCGCGCCCGGCCGCGGCGCGGCCCGGCATCGCGCCGGGCCCGCGCCGCCTCGCCGGCCTCACGACACGGCGAACTTCATCAGCTTGATCGCGGCGAAGTCGCTCACGTCGCCGCCCACGCGCTTGGTGGCATAGAACAGCACGTGCGGCTTGGCCGAGAACGGATCGCGCAGGATGCGCAGGTCGGGGCGCTCGGCGATGGTGTAGCCGGCGCGGAAATCGCCGAAGGCGATGGCGTAGGAACCCGCCGCGATGTCGGGCATGTCCTCGGCGATCAGCACCGGATAGCCCATCAACCGCGCCGGCTCGCCGGCCGCCAGCCCGTCCGACCACAGGAAGCGGCCGTCGGCGTCCTTCATCTTGCGCACCGCGCCCGCGGTCTTGGAGTTCATCACGAAGGTCGCGTTGGCGCGGTATTCGGCATCCAGCGCATAGACGAGATCCACGATCGCGTCCGAGGGGTTGGTCGCCTCGAAGTCGCCCGCCGCCCCGGTCGGGACATAGCCGATCGAACCCCAGGTCCAGAGCGAGTCATCCACCTTCGGATGCGACAGGAAGCCCCGCGGGCGGCCGTTGCCGTCGCCCGAGATGAAGGCCGCCGCCTCGGCGCGGGCGAACTTCTGCGCAATCCGGTCGGCAAGCCAGCCCTCGATGTCGAAGGCGCTGTCGTCGAGCAGCCGCTGGCTGGCCTTGGGCAGCGCCGAAAGCTCGTGCAGCGGGATCGAGATGCGCTCGATCGTCGGCGTCGAGGTCTCGGCGACCGGACCGGTCTCGGTGCCCCAGCCCGAGCCCACCTCGCCGTGATCGACGAGCACGTCGAACGAATTCGCCATCACGTTGACGACGTTCGAGATCGACCGGATCGAGGCGGTCGACTTCAGCACGCCCTGGATCGTCGCCGCGGTCTCCGGGTCGACGAGATAGCCGCCGTCCGCGTTGACCGCGGTCGAGAGCGCCTTGCCCTCCAGCACGAGGCCGCGCATCGCGGTGTCGTCGCCGGTGCGCAGGTAGATGTCGAACGCCTTCTGGTGCGGCGCCGCGGTCTCGGCGGCGGCGGAGAGGGCGGGGCGCCCCGCCGGGGCATGGGTCATCGCGGTCTTGCGGTCCAGCATGGTCAGTCGCTCTTCCTGTTGTTGCAGCCTCTGCGAAATGTCGGTCTGGAAATTCCTGAAATCGCTCAGAAATCCGGTCAGCGCGGATTTCACCTCGGCCGCCGGACCGGCCTCGGCCGGCGCGGCCTGCCCGGTGCGGGCGGTGATCTCGGTCTTGCTCATCGCTTGATCCCGTCTGGTGGTTGGCGTCATCAACGGCCGGCGGCGGTCAGTCGCGGCCCATCAGGCGGCGCGCTTCCTGAAGCGCCTCCGCCAGTTCGCGCAGGGTCGTTTCCTCGGGGCCCTCGGCCTCCTTGGTCCCGACCCGCGCCTGCGAGAGCATCGGGAAGGTCACGATCGACACCTCCCACAGCTCCACCTCGGCCAGGAGCCGCCGCCCCTTGCCGTCCCGCTCGGCCCGCCTGGTGCGGTAGCCGATCGAAAGTCCGTCGATCGCCCCGGCCGCGACCAGGGCCGCGGCCTCCCGGCCCCTGGCCACGTCGGTCAGGATCCGGCCGCGGACCCACAGTCCCCGGTCGTCCTCGCGCACGTCGTCCCAGACGCCGATCGGCTGCAACGGGTCGTGCTGCCAGAGCATCTTGATCCGCCGGCCCGACTTGAGGCTCGCCGCGAAGGCGCCGGGCAGCACCGCATCGCCGCCCTGGTCGACCGTGCCGAACAGCGAGGCATAGCCCTCCACCGTCGCATCATCGCCGACCGTCACGCCGCTCACCCGGCAGAACTTGGTCTCGAGCCCAGGGGCTCCGATCGTTTCCCACATCCGGCTATCCTCCCAGCCCGAAATCCAGGTAGGCCCTGGCGATCTCCGCCAGGACCACCGCCGCCACGCCGTAGACGCAGGTCCAGAGCCGCCGCTCCAGACGCTCCAGTGCCTCTTCCAGCCGCTTCAGTTGCCGCTCCATGCCCCCGAGCCGGCTCTCCACGATCCGCTCGTGCGCCTCGACCTGGTGGACCGAGGCGAAGGCGAAGGGCTCGTAGAGATAGCGCGACCCGCCGTCCGTCGCGGCGCGCCTGCGCGCCGTCACCGGCTCAGTCCCCGTCCGTCAGCCGGGGCAGACCCAGCAGCGCGCGCTTCTCGGCCTCGGTCAGGAAGTCCGCCTCGCTGATCCGCCGCCACTGCGTGTCGCGCTCGGCCGCCAGCGCCGGCACCTGGTCGAGGTCGGGCTTCAGCTCCAGCGCCTCGCCCGCATGGGCCGAAAGCCAGTGCGACAGCGCCGCCGCCACCTTCTGCGCCAGCGGCACCACCGTCAGCCGGTAGAGCGCGCGGTTCGCCTCCTGATAGTTGGCATAGGTCGCGTCACCGGGGATGCCGAGCAGCATCGGCGGCACGCCGAAGGCCAGCGCGATCTCGCGCGCGGCGGCCTCCTTGGTCTTGTGGAACTCCATGTCCGAGGGGCTGAAGCCCATCGGCTTCCAGTCGAGCCCGCCTTCCAGAAGCATCGGCCGCCCGGCGTTCCGTGCGCCCATGTGATAGGACTCGATCTCGCCCACCAGCCGCGCGTACTGGTCCTCGGAGAGGGTCCCCTGCCCGTCCGCGCCGCGGTAGACGATCGCGCCCGAGGGCCGCGCCGCGTTGTCGAGCAGCGCCTTCGACCAGGCCGAGGCCGCGTTGTGCACGTCGATCGCGCTCGCCGCCGCCTGCATCGGCGACAGGCCGTAGTGGTCGTCCTGCGGGTGGAAGCTCTTGATGTGCAGCACCGGCGCCGGCGTGACGGTCACGTCGAAGCGGTGCCTGCGCGCGCCCACCGTGTAGTCGTAGGCGACCGGCCAGCCGTCGGGCCCGGGCACCAGGCTCATCCGGTCCGAACGCAGCACGTGCAGCTCGGCCGGAAACGCCCCGCCACCCGCCCCGGCCGCCTCCACATAGCCGTTCCCGCTCAGCAGGATCTGGCCGTAGAGCGCCTCGAGGAACTCCGCCCGCCCCTGCATCGGGTTCGGCCGGGAGATCAGGTCGAGCACCGGGTGCACCTCGTAGCGCCGCTCGCGGTCCTGCAGCACCAGCGGCAGCGCCGCAGCCGCCTCGGCGATCAGCTTCACCGACCGGAACCCCACCGGGTTGCCGGTGAACCCGGTCCGCGTCAGGCTGCCCGTGTCACGCGGCGACCAGGCCGCCCGGCCGGCGCCCGACCACGCGATCACCGGCCCTGCCGCGCTGGCCTTGGCCTCCGGCGCCGCCGCCGCGGCCCGCCGCTTCATGAAGTCGAACACCATCGCCCCGTCGCTCCTCATCCGCTTGCCCGTGCGCCGCAGAACCGGCGCCCCGCAGGGCCCGGCCGCGGCCTGCCGCCGCGTGCGTCGCCTCTTCCGTAATCCCGTCCGACGCCTAGCCCAGCGAGCGGATGCGCGCGCCCGCCCCGGCACCCGCCCGCGCCGGCTCGACCATCAGCTCGCTCAGCGCCCAGACCAGCGCGTCCACCCGGTCCGGGCTGCCCTGCCCGCGGTAGCCGGTGACGGTCATCCGGCACATCTGCTCCTCCAGCTCGGCCAGGCCCCGCACGTGGCCCACCCGGCCCTGCTCGTAGAGCGCGACGACCGGCTCGGCCCGCGCCGCCTTGTTCAGGCGCGCCCGCGCCGTCCTGACGCGCACCGTCGGGTCGGTCTGCCGGATCAGGTCGCCCACCAGGTCGCCGCCCTGGTTGACCTCGGCGACCAGCATGGCCGCGCCGTGGCGGTGATAGGCGGCAACCGCCGCCTCCGCCCATTCGCGGGGCGAGGCGCCGCGGACGCTAGCATCCTCCAGCACCACCGCCCGCCAGTCCTTCGGCGCGCCCCGCATCACCACCCCCGCAACGACGATCCCGCATTCGTCCGAGCGCGCATGGCCCGTCACCGGCGGATCCACCGCAACGACGATCCGGTCGAACTCGGGCAGCCGGTCCACCCGCGCCGCCTCCAGCATCGCCGTCGTCCAGTAGGCGCCCTCCAGGTCCTCGACCAGGCGGCCCTCCAGCTCCTGCCGCCCCAGCCGGGTGCCGGCATAACGGCCGTAGACCTCGCTCAGGAACGAGGCCGACAGATGCGCCCGGTTGGCCTCGGTGGGCGCCGTCGTCACCACCGTCGAGGTGGCCGAGAGGATCTCGCGCAGCACCTTCACGTTCTGCGGCGTGGTCGTCACCACCTGCTGCGGATGCTCGCCCAGCCGCAGCGCGAACTGGAGCATCGTCCACGCCTCCTCGGCGCGCTTCCACTTGGCCAGCTCGTCCACCCAGGCCGCGTCGAACTGCGGGCCGCGCAGCCCGTCGGGGTCGTGCGCCGAGTAGAGCTGCGCGACCGCACCGTTCGGCCAGACCAGCCGCTTGCGCGTCGCCTCCCAGGCCGGGGTCCGGTCCGGCGGCGTGCAGGCCAGGATCCCGCTCTCGCCGAACACCATGACCTCGCGCGCCTGGTCGATGGTCTCGGCCACCAGCGCCACGCGGCGCGCCCGTCCGGGGTCGGTCGGCCGGTCGCCCTCGACCATCGAGCGCACCCACTCGGCGCCGGCGCGGGTCTTGCCCGCGCCCCGCCCGCCGAGGATGACCCAGGTGCGCCAGTCGTCGCCCTCGGGCGGCAGCTGGTGCGGCAGCGCCCAGAACTCGAACATCCAGGGCAGCGCGATCAGCTCCGCCTCCGAAAGCTCAGCCAGGAACCTCTCCTGCACCTGCTGCGGCGCGGAGGCGATCCAGGCGGCGCCCGATCTCAGCGCGTGCCTCGGCAAAGTCGATCGCGTGCTCCGGGTTCCCGTCCGCGTAATCCCGAATGAGCCTGTCAATTCTGTTGCGCTCCTCATAGGCGAGCTGCGCCCACTTCCGCAGTTCCGTCAGCTTCCGCGCGGCCGCCTCGGCCGCGGCGTCGTTCCCCGCCTGCAACTGTGCGATCTTGTCCGCCACGTCCGCGGCGCTCGAGTCGAGCAGCAGCAGGATCCGCGCCAGCCGCGCCCCGAGCTCCGTTCCCCGGTCAGGGGAGAATCCGTCGTCCATCCGTCATCTTCCCGGCCCCGCCACCATGCCGTCCGCGACAAAAGGAAAGCGGCCCTGAGGGTCGCCCCTCGGGCCGCTTGCCCACGTCTTCCAGCTTGCCCGAAGTCCTACCTCAGACCGTCCGGGAAGTCAAGAAGTTTATTGTTATCAGATGGTTAACCGACCGTCACGGTCCCCTGGGCGGCCTCAGGGGCCGCCCTGCTGCCCGCCGCCCTGCTCCTGCTGCTGGCGCTGCATCTCGGCCTCGATCTCGCGCCAGCGGGCGACGTTGCGGTTGTGCTCCTCCAGCGTCTCGGCAAAGACATGCCCGCCCGTCCCGTCGGCCACGAAGAACAGGTAGCGGGTGTCCTCCGGGTTCAGCGCCGCCTCGATCGAGAGCCGCCCCGGATTGGCGATCGGTGTCGGCGGCAGGCCGTCGATGAGGTAGGTGTTGTAGGGCGTCTGGCGCCTCAGCTCGCTCTGCCTCAGCCCCCGGCCGAGCGGCGCCTTGCCCTCGGTGATGCCGTAGATCACCGTCGGGTCGGTCTGGAGCCGCATGCCCTGCGCCAGGCGGTTGACGAACACGCTCGCCACACGCGCCCGCTCCTCGGGCACGCCGGTCTCCTTCTCGACGATCGAGGCCATGATCAGCGCCTCCTCCGGCGTGGCGTAGGGCACGTCGGGGTCGCGCGCGGGCCAGAGCTCGGCCAGCGTCGCCGCCTGCCGCGCCTGCATCTCGGCGATCAGCGCCGCGCGGTCGGCGCCGCGCTCCACCTCGTAGCTGTCGGGCGCAAGCGAGCCTTCGGGCGGCACCTCGGCGATCTCGCCGGAAAGGAACTCCGCCTGCTTCAGCTCCTCCACCACCTGCCAGCTCGTCACCCCCTCGGCCAGGGTCACGCGGTAGCGCACGTCCGGCCGCTCCACCGCCGCGGCATATTCCGGCGGCACCTCCGCCGCGCCGGGCGCGAATTTCGCCAGCTCCACGTAGCGGTTGGTCGCGGGATCGAGCTCGCGCACGATGATCTCGGCCGCCGTCACGCCGACGCGGAAGTTGACCTCCACCCCGCAGGTCGATCGCCCGCCCGTGGTGATCGCCGCGACGATCTCCTGCATCGAGGCCCCGGCCGGAATGAGATAGCTGCCGAACTTGAGCTGCCCTGAACGGTCCTCGTAATCTGCGCCGATGCGCATGATGCTCGGGCTGCTGATCGCCCCCTTCTCGGCAAGCTCGGCCGAGACGCGGCGCATCGAGGATCCGCGTTCCACCAGCAGGCAGATCGGTTCCTTGAGCGGGCCCGGCTGGGTATACTGCCGCTGCCCCCAGCCGATCAGCCCGACCAGGCCGACCAGCACCACGACCGCCAGCGTCAGCGCGTTCGAGGCGATGTGCTTCCACATCGCCCTAGACCCTCCCCAGCACCAGCGAGGCGTTGGTCCCGCCGAAGCCGAACGAGTTCGACAGCGCCACGTTGATCTCGCGCCGGACCGCGCGGTTGGCCGCCAGATCCAGCGCCGTGGCGACCGCGGGGGTGTCGAGGTTGATCGTCGGCGGCGCGATCTGGTCGCGGATCGCCAGCACGCAGAAGATCGCCTCCACCGCGCCCGCCGCGCCGAGCAGATGCCCGATCGACGACTTGGTGGAGCTCATCGTCGCCTTCGCCGCGGCATTGCCCATCATCCGCTCCACCGCCGCCAGCTCGATCGTGTCGGCCATGGTGCTGGTGCCGTGGGCGTTGATGTAGTCGATCGCCGAGGGCTCGAGGCCGGCCCGCTTCAGCGCGGCCCGCATCGACCGCTCGCCGCCCTCGCCGTCCTCGGCCGGCGCGGTGATGTGGTAGGCATCCCCCGAAAGCCCGTAGCCCAGCACCTCGGCATAGATCCGCGCGCCGCGCGCCTTCGCGTGCTCGTATTCCTCCAGCACCACGCAGCCCGCGCCCTCGCCCATCACGAAGCCGTCACGGTCCGCGTCATAGGGCCGGCTCGCCTTCTGCGGCTCGTGCGGGCGCTTGGTGGAAAGCGCCTTGCAGGCGTTGAAGCCGGCGATGCCGATCTCGCTGATCGGGCTCTCGGCGCCGCCGGCCACCATCACGTCGGCATCGCCCCACTGGATCAGCCGCGCCGCATCGCCGATCGCATGCGCGCCGGTCGAGCAGGCGGTCACCACCGCATGGTTCGGCCCCTTGAAGCCGTAGCGGATCGAGACCTGCCCGCTGACCAGGTTGATCAGCGCGCCGGGAATGAAGAACGGGCTCACCCGCTTCGGCCCGCGCTCGCGGATCAGCACCGCCGTGTCGGCGATCGAGCTCAGCCCGCCGATCCCCGATCCGATCATCACCCCGGTCCTGAGCCGCTCGGCCTCGGTGGGGTTCTCCCAGCCGGCATCGCGCACCGCCTGCACCGCCGCCGCCATGCCGTAGAGGATGAAGTCGTCGACCTTGCGCTGGTCCTTCGGCTCCATCCAGTCGTCGGGGTTGAAGGTGCCGCCCGAACCGTCGCCGCGCGGGATCTCGCAGGCATAGGTCGTGGCCAGGTTCGAGGGGTCGAACCGCGTGATCGGCCCGGCGCCGGACTCGCCCGCGATGAGCCGCCGCCAGGTCTCCTCCACGCCGCACGCCAGCGGCGTGACCATGCCCAGCCCGGTTACGACCACTCGCCGCATGCTGCGCCCCCTGCCCATGTCCTGCCCGCACCGGTGATTACCCGCTCGCGCCCGGCGGCGCAACTCGGGCCGGCCGCCGGGCGGCAGCCTCCGGCCTAGCTCCGCCGGGCGATGATCCCGATCAGCGCCGCCAGAAGCTGCGCCGCCGTCAGCGCGCCGATTCCGTCCACGTCGCGTTCGGGCATGAACTCCACGAAGCCCAGCCCCGCGATCTGCCCCCGCTCGGCCGCGCCGCCCACCAGCTCCAGCCCCTGCCAGTAGCCGAGGCCCCCCGCGGTGCGGCCGATGACGGCCGGCATCACCGAGGGGTCGAGTGCGTCGAGGTCGAGGCAGACCACCACCTCCGCGCCCTCGGGGATCAGGTCCACCGCGCGCCCCACGCCGTCGCGGGCGACCTCGCCGGCCGGCACGAAGGCCACGCCCGCGGCCCGCGCCTCCGCCCAGTCGGACATCCGGGCCGAGCCGATGCCGCGCGCGCCGACCTGGATGATCCGCTCCACATGCGCCATCTCCGCCGCGCGCCGCATCGTCGAGGAAAGCCCCAGCCGCTCGCCGCCCACCTCGTCGCGCCAGTCGATGTGCGCATCGATCTGCAGCACGGTGATCCCCCGGCCCCCGCGGCCGCCCCAGGCCTCCAGCATCGGGATCTGCACCGAGTCGTCGCCGCCCAGCAGCACCGGCACCGCGCGGCGATCCAGGATCGTGCGCACGGCGCCGAGGATCCGCGCCCGGTTGCCCGCCGGATCGCCCTCGTCCTGGGCCAGGTCGCCGGCATCGGCGGCGCTGCGGCCCTCGGGCAGCACCGGCCCGCCGAGGTCGAAGTTGACGTGCCCGAGGTTCGCCGCATAGGCGGCCGAGGCGGCGCGGATCGCGGCGGGCGCGTTGCGGCAGTAGGGGCCGACGCTGGCATAGGGCGTGGCCATGCCCGCCCCGAGCACCGCGATCCCGGCGTCGAGCCGCGCGAGATCCCGGCACCTCGGCAGGCCGAGGAAGGTCTCCACCGGCCGCGCGCCGAACATCGTCTCGAGTGTCGCCATCGCCGTCTCCTCCCTGCCGCGCCGCCGCGACCGCCAGAGTGACGGGCGCGCCCGCGTCTTGCCAGCCCGAGGCGTGCCGGCCGGCGGTTTCCCGCGGACCGCCGCCCGGAACGGCAAGGGCGCCCCGCGCGGGGGGCGCCCTCCGGTCCGGCCCGCGGCCTGCCTGCGTCAGGCGGCTTCGCTGATGAACTTCACCGCATCGCCGAAGGTCTGGATCGTCTCGGCGGCATCGTCGGGGATCTCGATCCCGAATTCCTCCTCGAAGGCCATCACCAGCTCGACCGTGTCGAGGCTGTCGGCCCCCAGATCGTCGATGAACGAGGCGTTCTCGGTCACCTTGGACTCGTCGACGCCCAGATGGTCCACGACAATCTTCCTCACGCGGTCCGCGATGTCGCTCATGTCACTTCCTCATGTTTCCTCGGGGGGTCGGATCCCCGATCTCGGTTGTCCCTTGCGTTCCGAGGCGTTCCGCCTCGCGTGGGCTGCGACGTTCGCGCGCACCGCCCCCGGATCGGGCCGCCTTTAGCACAACTCGGGGCGGAGGCAAACGCTTTCCACCGGGGCCGCCGCGGGCCTCCGCAGGCCGGCCCGCCAGGGGCCGGGTCGGGCGCCGGGCGGCGGGCCCCGCGGGCCTCACATGTCGCCGCCGCCGTTGATGTTCAGCACCGCGCCGGTGACATAGGCCGCCTCCTCGCTGGCCAGGTAGAGCACCCCCGCGGCGACCTCCTCGGGCCGCCCCATCCGGCCGGCGGGAACGCCCGCGAGGATCTTCTGGCGCTGCTCCTCGGTCAGCTTGTCGGTCATTGCCGTCTCGATAAGGCCGGGGGCGACGCAGTTGACCGTGATGCCGCGGCTGCCGATCTCCTGCGCCAGCGACTTCGACATCCCCGTGATGCCGGCCTTCGCGGCGGCATAGTTCGCCTGACCGGGGTTCCCGGCATTGGCGACCACCGAGGTGATGTTGATGATGCGCCCCCAGCGCGCCTTCGCCATGCCCCTGAGCACCGCGCGGCAGAGGCGGAAGGTGGCGTTGAGGTTGACCTCGATCACCGCGTTCCAGTCCTCGTCCGACATCCGCATCATCAGCCCGTCGCGGGTGATGCCGGCGTTGTTGACCAGGATGTCGACCGAGCCCATCGCCTCGGCGGCCTGCCGCGGCAGCGCCTCGACCGCCGCCGGCTCCGAGAGGTCGCAGGGCAGGACGTGGACCCTCTCCCCGAGCTCTGCCGCCAGCGCCTGAAGCGGCGCGACCCGCGTCCCCGAGATCGCGACCGCGGCCCCTGCCCCGTGCAGCGCGCGCGCCACCGCCGCGCCGATGCCACCCGAGGCGCCGGTGATGAGCGCCGACTTTCCCGTCAGATCGAACATGGCTCCTCCTCGCGCGCCGCCCGCGCCGCGCCTGCCCTAAAGCACCCGCGCCGGCGCGGCAAGTCCACTAGGCTTTTCAGACGGGTAGCGCTGCCGCCGCCGGCGGCGCCCTCAGCCCTTGGCGGCCGCCACGTCGGCCGGCGCCGAGACCGACCGCGTCGCGGCCTCGGGCACGATGCGCCGGATCATGCCCGACAGCGCCTTGCCCGCGCCGATCTCCCAGAACTCCGTCACCCCCTGCGCCGCCATCCAGGCGACCGACTCGCGCCAGCGCACCCGGTGCGTGACCTGCTCGACAAGCAGCGAGCGGATCACCTCGGGCTCGCTCACCGCATGCGCCAGCACGTTCGCCACCAGCGGCACCCGCGGCGCCCGGATCTCCACGTGGCTGAGCGCCTCGGCCATCGCGCGCGCGGCGGGCGCCATCAGCGCGCAGTGGAAGGGGGCCGAGACCGGCAGCATCAGCGCCCGCTTCGCCCCCCGCGCCCGGGCAAGCTCGGCCGCGCGCTCCACCGCGGCCGCCGAACCCGAGACCACGACCTGCGCGGGATCGTTGTCGTTGGCCGCCTCGCAGACCTCGCCCGGCCCCGCCGCCTCGGCCGCGATCGCGGCCACCGCGGCGTAGTCGAGGCCGAGGATCGCCGCCATCGCCCCCTGCCCGACCGGCACCGCCTCCTGCATCGCCCGGCCCCGCAGCCGCAGGAGCCGCGCGGCGTCGGCCAGGCTGATCGCATCCGCCGCGCAGAGCGCCGAGTACTCCCCCAGCGAATGGCCCGCCACGAAGGCCGCCGTCTCGACCGTGATGCCCTCGAAGGCCAGCGCCCGCATCGCCGCCATCGAGGTCGCCATCAGCGCGGGCTGGGCGTTCGCCGTCAGCGTGAGCGTCTCGATGTCGCCCTCCCAGATCAGCGCCGAGAGCTTCTCGCCCAGCGCCGCGTCCACCTCCTCGAACACCGCCTTCGCCACGGGATAGCGCTCGGCGAGCTCGCGGCCCATGCCGACGGTCTGGGCACCCTGCCCCGGAAACACGAATGCGCGGCTCATCGTCCCTCTCCCTCGCCGTTTGCGCGGGCATAGCGCCTCGCGGCCCGCCGCGCAAACGCCGTGTCCCGCCTTGGCGAAGGCCCGCGGCCGGTCTAGGTGATGGGCGCAAGCCGCGGAGGCCGCATGCCGCTCTCGAACACGGCCGACAGTTACGGAAGCGTCTCCCGGGCGCTGCACTGGCTCACCGCCGCGCTGGTGCTGACGGCGATCCCCCTCGGGCTGGTGGCCAACGCCATGCCCTTCGCCACGGGCGCCGAGCTCGCCGCCAAGGCCCAGGTCTTCTCGCTGCACAAGACCCTCGGCCTTGCCGCCTTCGCCACGGCCTGCCTGCGCATCCTCTGGGCGCTGACCCAGACCCGCCCTGCGCCGCTCCACCCCGAGCGCCGCGCCGAGACCTTCCTCGCGGGGGTCGTGCACTGGGCGCTCTACGCCGGCCTCGTGCTCGTGCCGCTCTCCGGCTGGGCGCACCACGCCGCGACCGAGGGCTTCGCCCCGATCCTGTGGCCCTTCGGCCAGTCGCTGCCCCTCGTGCCGAAGGACCCGGCGGTCGCCGCGACCTTCGGCCGGCTGCACTGGCTCTCCACCAAGGTCCTCGCGGCGGCGGTCGTCCTGCACGTGGCCGGGGCGCTGCGGCACGCGCTCCGTGACCGCGACGGCACGCTCGCGCGGATGTGGTCGGGCCGGCCCGCGGCTCCGCCCGCGCCGGCGCGGCATCCGCGCGCCCCGGCCCTCGCCGCGGCGCTGCTCTGGCTCGCCGCGCTCGGCCTCGGCCTCGCCCTCGTCCCGCGCGCCGAGACCGCCGCGCCGTCCGCGCCCGCCGCCGCGGCCGGCGGCTGGACCGTCCGGGAAGGCACGCTCGGCATCGCCGTCCGCCAGATGGGCGCCGAGGTCCGCGGCAGCTTCGGCTCCTGGACCGCCCGGATCGACTTCGACCCCGCGACCGGGCTCGGCGCGGTCGATGCGACCGTCGATGTCGGCTCGCTGACGCTCGGCTCGGTCACGGACCATGCGCTCGGGCCGGAGTTCCTCGATGCCGCGGCGCATCCCGCGGCGACCTTCTCCGGCGCGATCCGCCCCGAGGGCGCGGGCCACGTCGCCGAGGGAACGCTCCGCCTCAGGGGCACCGAGGTGCCGCTGACGCTTCCCTTCGCGCTCGCCCTCGAGGGCGACGTGGCGCGCGCCTCGGGCGCGGTCCTGCTCGACCGCCGCGCCTTCGGGATCGGCCGCGCCTTCCCCGACGAAGGCCAGCTCGGCTTCACCGTCCGCGTCGAGGTCGCGCTCGCGGCGGAACGCGCCGACTAGGCCGCGACGCCGCTTGCGTCTTGCTTCCCGCGCCTGCGCGTGTATAAGCGCGCATCCCTCCGCAACCCACGTGACCCGGCGACGCCTCTCGTGGACGGGCCGCGGCAGGGATCAGGCGCCCGTCCTTTGAAGCCGCCCGAGACGAAAGGAACCCGCATGGCTCTCTACGAGCATGTGTTCATCGCGCGCCAGGACCTCTCCGGCGCGCAGGCCGAGGCGCTGATCGAGCACTTCGGCACCGTCCTCAAGGACAACGGAGGCACCGTCGTCGGCTCCGAATACTGGGGCGTCAAGACGATGGCCTACAAGGTCAACAAGAACCGCAAGGGGCACTACGGCTTCCTGCGCTCGGACGCGCCGCCGCAGGCGGTGCAGGAGATGGAGCGCCTGATGCGCCTGCACGAGGACGTGATGCGCGTGCTCACCGTGAAGGTCGATGCGCACGAGGAAGGCCCCTCGGTGCAGATGCAGAAGCGCGACCGCGACGACGACCGCGGCGACCGCGACCGCGACCGCGCTGACCGCCGGCCCCGCCGCGACGCCTGAGGAAGGGAGAGCAAGTCATGGCCGCAAAACCGTTTTTCCGCCGCCGCAAGGTCTGCCCGTTCTCCGGCGAGAACGCGCCCAAGATCGACTACAAGGATGTGCGCCTGCTGCAGCGCTACATCTCCGAGCGCGGCAAGATCGTGCCCTCGCGGATCACCGCCGTCTCGGCCAAGAAGCAGCGCGAGCTGGCGCGGGCGATCAAGCGCGCCCGCTTCCTCGCGCTCCTGCCCTACGCCGTGAAGTAAGGAGGCACGACCGATGGAAGTCATTCTTCTGGAGCGCGTCGCCAAGCTCGGCCAGATGGGCGAGGTGGTGAAGGTGCGCGACGGCTACGCGCGCAACTACCTGCTGCCGCAGGGCAAGGCGCTGCGCGCCAGCGAGGCGAACATCAGGCGCTTCGAGGCCGAGAAGGCCCAGCTCGAGGCGCGCAACCTCGAGACCCGCCGCGAGGCCGAGAAGCTCGCCGCGAAGCTCGACGGGCAGCAGTTCGTGGTGATTCGCTCCGCCTCCGACGCCGGCGCCCTCTACGGCTCGGTGACCACCCGCGATGTCGCCGAGGCGGCGACGGCGGCCGGCTTCAGCGTCGACCGCAAGCAGATCGCGCTCGACCGCCCGATCAAGGAGCTCGGGCTGCACTCGGTGACCGTCACGCTGCATCCCGAGGTCGCCGTGAAGATCCGGGTCAACGTCGCCCGCTCGCCCGAGGAGGCCGAGCTCCAGGCGCAGGGCAGGTCGATCCAGGACCTCGCCGCCGAGGCCGAGGCCGCCGCCGAGTTCGAGATCGCCGAGCTGTTCGACGACATCGGCTCGGCCGCCGCCGAGGAAGCGCCCGGCCCGCGCGCCGGGTGACCCGGGCCGGACAGGCCGGACCCTCTCGCGCCGCGCCCCCACCGGGGCGCGGCGTTCCCGTCTCTGCCCGCGCTCAGCCGTCGGCGAGCCAGGCGGCCACGCCGCCCGGCATCGGCGGCCGGAACCAGGCGGTCGCCCGTCCCTCCGGCCCGGCGGCGGCACCGGCGGCCCAGGGCGCGGTGCCGTGCAGCAGGAGCCGATGCAGCAGCACCGCCTCGCCGGGGCGGAGCGGCACCTCGATCCGCCGGCAGGTTTCGAACACCCGGCGGCGGGCGGCGGCATAGGCCTCGGTCACGTCCACCTCTGCCTCGCGCCCGGGCTGCGCGCCCCGCAGCGCCGCGGCGAAGGCCTCGCGCAGCACCGCATGACTGCCCTCCCACAGCACCAGCGGGCTCGCCCCGGGCCCGGCCTCGGTCAGCCCGATGCCGAGCACGAAGGCATGGGGCTCGCGCACGTGGCGGCGCCGGGCCGCGCCCTCGGCCAGGATCCCGTCGAGATGCGCCGCGTCGCGGTCGCGGCGGAAGCGGTGGGCGGCCTCGCTCTCCTGCGGGTCGCGGCCGGGGTAGCCCGGGAAGACGACCGAAAGCTGCGCCCGGTGCCAGGGCCCGCGCCAGCCGCTCGCCGTCACCGCCGCCCCGGCAAGCGGCGGGCCGCCGGGAAGCCGCCCGTCGGCGCCGTTCGGCAGGCTGTCCACGCCCACGAACCAGGTGCCGCCGTGCCGGAACCAGTGCGCCTGCGCGGGGTCGCGCAGCACCTGCGCCGCCGCCGCGGCGGCGGCCGCCGCCCAGGCCAGGGTCGCCGGTTCCGCCGCGAACCGCGCCCAGCCCGCCGGACCCAGACCCGCTACCATCCCAGCGCCTTCCACAGCATGTTCGCCGCCACCAGCATCAGGAACAGCGCGAAGATCCGGCGCAGCCGCACCGCGTCGGTCGCATGTGCCAGACGCACGCCGAGCGGCGTCGTGACATAGGTCGTGGCGATCACCAGCAGGAACGCGGGCAGGTTCACCGCGCCGAAGGTCAGCGGCGGCCGGCCCTCGGGCGCGACCTCGAGCGCCAGGAACCCCGCGACGCCCGGCACCGCGATCGTCAGGCCGAAGCCCGCCGCCGTCGCCACCGCGCGGTGCATCGGCACGCCGTGCAGCGTCATCAGCGGCACGCCGAACGAGCCGCCGCCGATGCCCAGCAGCACCGAGAGGAAGCCCACCCCCGGCGCGAAGGCCCAGACCCGGCCGCCCTCGGGCATCCGCTCGCCCAGCCGCCAGTGCGGCCGGGCCAGCGCCATGTAGGCGGCGACCAGGAAGGCGAGCACCGCGAAGATCGCCTGCAGCGTGACCGTGCGCAGCCCGCTCGCGAAGGCCACGCCCGCAAGCGCGCCGACCGCGATGCCCGGCGCCCAGCGCCGCAGCGTCGGCCAGTCCACCGCGCCCTTCGCCGCATGCGCCAGCACCGACCGGGCCGAGGTGACGATGATCGTGGCGAGCGAGGTCGCCAGACAGATCTGCATCAGCTGCGGGCTGTGGTAGCCCAGCCCCCGGAAGACGTGGAAGAAGGCCGGAACCAGCACGATCCCGCCGCCGACGCCGAGGAGCCCGGCAAGCAGGCCCGCGAAGGCCCCCGCCGCCGCCAGGATCAGGATCATCGGCAGAAGTTCGGCCATCCCCGGCATGCGCGCGCTCCCTCCGCTCCCGCTCCCGCCCTAGCCCGCCGCGGCGCCGGGCGCCAGAGGCACGGCCGCTCAGGCGGCGAGCCGCGCCACCTCGGCCAGCGCGGCGTCGAGCACCTCGAGCCCCGCCCCCTCGCGCGGGCCGCGCTCGCTCAGGATGCGTCGCCAGCCCCGCGCCCCCGGCCGGCCGGCGAAGAGGCCCAGCATGTGCCGCGTCACCGCATGCAGCCGCCCGCCGCCGGCGAGGTGGCGCGCGATGTAGGGCCGCATCGCCTCCACCGCCTCCGCGGGGTCGGCGCAGGGCGGCCGGGCGCCGAAGATGCGCGCGTCGGCCGCGCCGAGGATCTCCCAGGGCGCGTGGTAGGCCGCCCGCCCGATCATCACCCCGTCCATGCCCGCGGCAAGCTGCGCCTCGGCCTCGTCGAGCGAGACGATCCCGCCGTTGACCGACAGGTGCAGATGCGGGAACGCCCGCTTCATCCGGTGCACGAGCGGGTAGTCGAGTGGCGGGATCTCGCGGTTCTCCTTCGGGCTCAGGCCCTGCAGCCAGGCCTTGCGGGCATGGATGGCGAAGCGCCGCACCCCGGCGGCCGATACCGTTTCCAGAAATCGCGGCAATATCTCCTCGGGAACCTGATCGTCCACGCCGATGCGACACTTCACCGTCACCTCGACCCCCTGCGCGGCGATCATCGCCGCCACGCAGTCGGCGACAAGGCCGGGCCGCTGCATCAGCACCGCGCCGAAGCAGCCCGACTGCACCCGGTCCGAGGGGCAGCCGACGTTGAGGTTGATCTCGTCATAGCCCATCGCGGCCCCGATCCGCGCCGCCTCGGCCAGCTCCGCGGGCTCCGAGCCGCCGAGCTGGAGCGCGACCGGATGCTCCGCCGCATCGAAGCCCAGCAGCCGGTCCCGGTCGCCGTGGATCACCGCCGCGGCGGTCACCATCTCGGTGTAGAGCAGCGCCTGCGCCGAGAGCTGCCGGTGGAAGAACCGGCAGTGGCGGTCGGTCCAGTCCATCATCGGGGCGATGGCAAGCCTGGCGTTCCGGTCGATTCCCATCTCGTGCGCGCCCTGCCTCCGTCCCGGCCCCGCCCCGCTATAGCCGCTCCCGCGTCGGAAGGAAAACCGCCCGGCGCCGAGAGCACGGGCAGCAGCAGCCGGAAGAGCTCGCCCTGCGAGCTGATGCCGCAGCGGGCATAGAGCTGGCGGCGGAACACCTTGACCGTCTGCGGCGAGACCTGAAGCCTCAGCGCGATGGCCAGCGTCGAATGTCCGCGCAGGATCAGCAGCGCCACCTCCGCCTGCCGCGGCGAAAGCCGGATCCCGTGCCGCTCGCGCAGCGCCCGCGCCAGCCCCGCCGCGACATCCGGCGGCGGCGCGGCGGCCGCCGGCACCTCGGCCCAGTGGCGTTCGGCCAGCGCCATCACCACCGGGGCGATGCGCCGGCAGGTCTCCAGATCGCGCGCCGCGAAGGGCGTGCCCGAGGTCGCGTCGCGGCCCAGCGCCAGCGCCAGGGTCACCCCCGGCCGGGGCCGCGCGATCACGTCGATCTCGTCGAGGATCGTCGTCTGGCGGAAGTATTCGTTGTAGTAGCGCGAGCGGTGGAAGGCGTCGGGTGCCACCTCCGAAAGGCGGTAGACGCCGGGCGGGGCCTGCGTCCGGTGCAGTTCGTGGATCGGGTCGAGCAGGTAGGCCCCGGCCAGATACACCGCGTCGAGCTCGGCGAAGGCGCGCGGCTCGGCGGCGTGCCGCCACAGCGCCAGCGGCGCCCCGGCGCTGCGGAAGGCCAGCACGACCAGGTTGTCGGCCCGCGTCGCCCGCTGCAGGAAGGCCCAGAGCGCGGCCTCGAACCCCGGTGCGCCGCAGCGGCGCACCGCCTCGGCCAGCGCGACCTCCGCGGCATTGGGCAGGGGCGTCAGGCATACCTCCCCGGGGGTATATACCCCCTGATGCGTTCCCCCTAGGGTGCGATCCGCTTCCTCGGGGGTATCGGGCAGCATGGGAGTCGCGGTCTCCATCCGTCAAGCGGTCAAGCGCTACGGCAACGTCACCGCGCTGCACGGCGTGACGCTCGACATCGCCGACCGGGCCTTCTTCACCCTGCTCGGCCCCTCGGGCTGCGGCAAGACCACGCTCCTGCGCCTGATCGCGGGCTTCGAGGACCTGACGGCGGGCGAGATCGCCCTCTTCGGCCAGCCGATCGCCGGCCTGCCGCCCGACCGCCGCCCCGTCAACACCGTGTTCCAGAACTACGCGCTGTTCCCGCACATGACGGTGGCGCAGAACGTCGAGTTCGGCCTGCGCATGAAGGGCGTGCCCGAGCCGCAGCGCCGGGCCCGGGCGGTGCGGATGCTCGAGATGGTGCACCTGGCCGACCTCGCCGGCCGGCTGCCCGCCGAGCTCTCGGGCGGCCAGCAGCAGCGCGTGGCGCTGGCCCGCGCGCTCGCCCCCGGGCCGCGCGTGCTGCTGCTCGACGAGCCGCTCTCGGCGCTCGACCTCAAGCTCCGGCAGGCGATGCGGGTGGAGCTCAAGGCGATCCAGGAGGAGACCGGGATCACCTTCGTCTTCGTCACCCACGACCAGGAGGAGGCGCTGTCGATGTCCGACAGCATCGCGGTGATGTCGGCCGGCCGCATCCAGCAGGTGGGCACCCCGCGCGAGATCTACGAGGCGCCCGTCAACCGCTTCGTGGCCGACTTCATCGGCGAGACGAACCTCGTGCCGGCCGAGGTCGAGCGGGTCGAGTGTGGCACCGCCCGCGTCGTGCTGCCGGGCGGCACGGCGCTTGCCTGCCCGGCCGCGCCGGGCGTCGGGCCGGGCGCGCATCACGTCTCGATCCGGCCCGAGCGGGTGACGCTCTCGCCCGCGGGCGAGCTCGCCGCGACGGTCGAGCGCGTCGTCTACCTCGGCTCCGACCTGCAACTGATGACGCGGCTTGCGGACGGCGCGCCCTTCGCCGTCCGGCTCCAGAACGCCGCCCGCGTCGCGGTGCCCGCACCGGGCGCGGCCGTGCGCCTGCACCTCGAGGAAGGCGCCGTGCGCCTTCTGGCCGACTGATGGCGGGGGCCGGGCAGCCGGGGGCCGCGGGCGGTGCGGGGCCGGCGTCGGGCTCGGGGGCCGAGGCGGTGGGCTACCGACGGCTCGTGGTGCCGCTTCTCGTTCCCGCCTGGGCGGTGGTGGGGCTCTTCATGGTCCTGCCGGTGGCGCTGATGGTGGTCTACTCGTTCCTGACGCGCGAGTTCCGGGGCGGCGTCACGTGGGAATTCACGCTGGCCGCCTACGACCAGTTCTTCGTCAACCGCGGCCTGTTCGGCGACGAGCCCCCCCGGCTCGAATGGACCTACATCACGATCTTCTGGCGCTCGATCTGGCAGGCGGCGCTGGCCACGCTCCTCTGCCTCGCGATCGGCTTCCCGACCGCCTGGTTCATCGCCACGCGGCCGCGCGCCAGCCGCGGGGTCTGGCTGTTCCTGATCACCATTCCCTACTGGGTCAACCTGCTGATCCGCACCGTGTCCTTGCGCTTCATCCTGCGCGACAACGGGCCCTTGAACGAGGCGCTGCTGGCGCTCGGCGTCATCTCGAAGCCGCTCGGCATCATCAACACCGACCTCGCGGTGCAGCTCGGGCTGTTCTACAGCTACCTGCCCTTCATGGTGCTGCCGATCTACGCCGCGGTCGAGCGCTACGACCACCGCCTGTCCGAGGCCGCGGCCGACCTGCACGCGGGCCGCTGGACGATCCTGCGCGAGATCGTGATCCCCGCGATCCGGCCCGGCATCGTGGCAGGCTGCATCCTGGTGTTCGTGCCCTGCCTCGGCGCCTTCCTCGCCCCCGACCTGCTCGGGGGCGCGCGCAACTTCATGATCGGCAGCCTGATCGACGAGCAGTTCCGCGGCAGCCAGGGCAACTGGCCCTTCGGCGCGGCCTGCGCGGTGATCCTGATGACGATGGTGCTGGCGGTGCTGATCGCCCAGGCGCGCGCCGCCCTGCGGGGGGCCGGCCGGTGAGGGGCGTGCGCCACTACCCCGGCTTCGGCGCGGCGGCCGCCGCCTGCCTCGTCCTGCTCTATGCGCCGCTGATCGTGGTCACCGCCTACAGCTTCAACGCCTCGACCTCGATCACCGCCTGGGGCGGCTTCTCCTGGCGCTGGTATGTCGATGTCTTCACCGGGCCCGAGGCCGGCCGCTTCGGCCTGGCGGCGCGCAACTCGCTGATCATCGCCTCGGTCGCGGCCACGCTCGCCACCCTGATCGCCACCGCCGCCGCCGTGGCGATGATCCGCGGCGGCGCCTTCCGCGGCCGCACCGTCACCTATGCGCTGATCAACCTGCCGCTGCTCGTGCCCGAGATGGTGATCGCGGTGGCCTCGCTGATCTTCTTCACCCTGATCGGCCTGCCGCCGGGGCTCCTGACCATCCTGATCGCGCATGTCACCTTCTGCATCCCCTTCGCCTACCTGCCGATCGCGGCGCGGCTCTCGGGCATCGAGCCGGGCTTCGAGGCGGCCGCGCGTGACCTCTACGCCAGCCGCTGGCAGGCCTTCCGGCTGGTGCTGCTACCGCTCCTCGGCCCCGGCATCGTCTCGGGGTTCCTGCTGGCCTTCATCATCTCGCTCGACGACTTCATCATCACCAACTTCGTCAAGGGCGCGGGGATGGAGACCCTGCCGACCGCGATCTACGGATCGGTCAAGCAGGGCATCAAGCCCAACATCATGGCGATCTCGACGCTGATGCTGCTGACCTCGATCGCCTTCGTCACCCTGAGCTACGCCGTCAACCGCATCGGACAGAAGACCCGCTGACCAACAGGAGGACCCATGAAACGCCTCGTCGCGCTCGCCGCGCTGATCGCCACCCCCGCCTTCGCGGAAGGCGAGCTCAAGCTCTACAACTGGTTCGAGTACATCCCGCAGGAGCTGCTCGACAAGTTCGAGGCCGAGACCGGCATCGACGTGACCATGGACACCTACGATTCCAACGAGGCGCTGCTTGCCGCGCTGAAGGCGGGCAAGCTCGGCCAGTACGACCTCGCCGTGCCCGGCGACTACATGGTCAGGATCATGGCCGACGAGGGGCTGCTCGACACCATCGCCGAGGGCGAGCTCGCCAACCGGGGCAACATCGACCCGCAGTGGCTCGACGTGCCCTTCGACCCCGGCCGCAGGCACTCGATCCCCTACCAGTGGGGCTCGACCGCCTTCGCCGTCAACCGCGACGTCTACCAGGGCGACATCTCGACGCTCGGCATCATCTTCGACCCGCCCGAGGAGCTGCGCGGGCGCATCAACGTGCTCGACAGCCAGGGCGAGGTGCTGACGCTGGGGTCGATCTACCTCGGCATCCCGCAGTGCACGCAGGACCGCGCGCAGCTCAAGGCGCTCTCCGACATGCTCATGGCCGCCAAGGCGCACTGGGCCTCCTTCGGCTCCGACATCGCCAAGGACGTGCTGGTCTCGGGCGACGCCGCGGCGGGCATGATCTACAACGGCTTCGCCGCCAAGGCGCGGGCCGAAGGGGCGAACGTCGAATACGCCTTCCCGCGCGAGGGCTACGTCGTCTGGATGGACAACGTGGTGCTGCTGAAGGATGCGCCCAACCGCGCCAATGCGCTGAAGTTCATGGACTTCCTGCTCGAACCCGAGAACGCCGCGGCGGTGACCAACTATGCCGCCTACGCCCCCGGCGTGCTCGGCACCGAGCCCTTCCTCGACCCGGCGATCACCGAAGCGCCCGAGAACAACCCGCCCGAGGGCCAGAAGGGCTTCTTCATCGAGGCCTGCGACGAGGCGACCCAGCGGCTCTACGACGCGATCTGGACCAACCTCAAGAAGTGACGCAACCCGCCGCCCGCCCGCCCCGCCGGGGGCCGGCGGGCGGTTCCCGGAGGGACACGACCCGATGCGCCTCGCCCTGCTCCAGGCCCCCTCGCCCGGCGGCGACATCGACGGCGCCTGCGCCGAGGCCGAGGCGGCGCTCGCCGCCGCCGCCGCCCAGGGCGCCGCCGCGCTGGTGCTGCCCGAGACCTTCCTTCCGGGCTACAACCTGCCCGACATCGCCGCACGGGCGCTGACGCCCGACAGCGCGCCGCTGCGGCGCCTCGCCGAGGCCGCGCGACGCCACGCAACCGCCCTCGTCGTCGGCTTCGCCGAACGCGCGGCAGGGCGGATCCACAACTCCGCCGTCTGCTTCGGCGCCGACGGAAGCTGCCTTGCCCACTACCGCAAGGTGCAGCTCTACGGCCCCCGCGAAAAGGCGATCTACACCCCCGGCGAGGCCTTCGCCAGCTTCGCGCTCGGATCCGAAAATGCAGCGCTTCTAATATGTTACGACGTGGAATTCGCACCGCACGTGAAGACGCTGGCCGACCGCGGCGTGACCCTCCTGCTCGTCCCAACCGCCAACATGGCGCCCTTCACCCATGTCGTGCGCCACACCGTTCCGGCGATGGCGGCCAACCACGGGGTGAGCATCGTCTATGCCAACCTCTGCGGACAGGAGGGCGAGCTGAGCTACGTCGGCGGCTCGCTCATCGCCGGCCCGCATGGCGAGATCCTCGCCCAGGCGGGCGAGACGCGGGCGCTTCTCGTCGCCGATCTGCCGCCGCGCGATCCTGCGCGTCTGTCCACCCAGTCCGCCGACCTGAGGCAGCCCGCATGACCCGGCCCCCCCGCTACGACGTGCTGTTCGAGCCGGTCCGCATCGGCCCCAAGGTGGCCAGGAACCGCTTCTGGCAGGTGCCGCACTGCAACGGCGGCGGCTACCGCGACCCCTCGGCCGTGGCCGAGATGCGGCGCACCAAGGCCGAGGGCGGCTGGGGCGTGATCTTCACCGAGCAGACCGAGATCCACCACAGCTCCGAGATCACCCCCTTCATCGAGCAGCACCTGTGGGACGACCGCGACATCCCCGCCCTCGCCCGCATCGCCGAGGCGATGAAGTCGCACGGCGCGCTCGCCGGCATCCAGCTCGCCTACTCGGGGATCAACGGGCCCAACTTCTACACCCGCGAGGTGCCGCTCGCGGTGACCGGCGGGCCGATCCTGACCTTCACCCCCGACCCGGTGCAGGCCCGCACCCTCGACCTGGCCGACATCGCCGACATCCGCCGCTGGTTCGCCAATGCCGCGCGGCGGGCGCGCACCGCCGGCTTCGACCTCATCTGCCTCTACGGCGCGCACGGCTTCGGCATCTTCCAGCACTTCCTGTCGCGCGCCACCAACCGGCGGACCGACGCCTACGGCGGCGCGCTTGCCAACCGCGCCCGCTTCCTCGTCGAGACGGTCGAGGCGGTGCGCGAGGCGACGAAGGGCGAACTCGCGGTCACCTTCCGCCTCTCCCTGCACGAGGAGGGGCCCGAGGGCTTCTCCAACGCCGAGCTGCGCGAGCTGATCGCGCTCCACCCCACGCTGCCCGACGCCTGGGACCTCGCCCAGGGCACATGGGAGGCCTGCTCGGGCCCCTCGCGCTTCGTCGAGGAGGGCGCGCAGGAGGCCCTCGTCGCCGGCATCAGGGAGCTCACGCCGCAGCCGGTGGTGGGCGTGGGCCGCTTCACCTCGCCCGATGCGATGGTGCGGCAGGTCAAGGCCGGCATCCTCGACTTCATCGGCGCCGCGCGGCCCTCGATCGCCGACCCCTTCCTGCCCCGCAAGATCGAGGAGGGCCGCCTCGACGAGATCCGCGAATGCATCGGCTGCAACATCTGCATCACCGGCGACATGACCTCCTCGCCCAGCCGCTGCACGCAGAACACCGCCTTCATGGAGGAATGGCGCAAGGGCTGGCACCCCGAGCGGCCGACGCCGAAGGGGCCCTCTGGCCGGGTGCTGGTCGTCGGCGCGGGGCCGGCAGGGCTCGAGGCCGCGCTCCAGGCGGGGCGGCGCGGCTACGAGGTGATGCTGGCCGAGGCCGGCACCGTGCTGGGCGGCCGGGTGGCGCGCGAACGCCGCCTGCCGGGCCTCTCGGCCTGGGGCCGGGTGGCCGACTGGCGCACCGGGCAGATCGCGCCGATGCCCAACGTGCAGGTGTTCCCCGGCAGCCGGCTCACCGCCGACGACATCCTCGGGCTCGAGGTCGAGCACGTCGCCATCGCCACCGGGGCGCGCTGGCGCCGCGACGCGGTGGCACGCTTCCACCTCGCCCCCATCCCGACCGACCCGGGCATGCCGGTCTTCACCCCCGACGACCTGATGGAGGGCGGCGGCCCGACGGGCGGGCGCGTCACCGTCTATGACGACGACCACTTCTACATGGGCTCGGTGCTGGCCGAACTGCTGGTCGCGCGCGGCTGCACGGTGGATCTCGTGACGCCCTCGGCGCTGGTCGCGGAATGGACGAGGAACACCCTCGAACAGGGCCGCATCACCCGCCGCCTGATCGGCCTCGGCGTGCGGCTGCACCGCAACCTCGCGCCGGTGGCGGTGGGGCCCGATGCCGTGACGCTCGCCTGCACCTACAGCGGCGCCACGCACGAGCTGCCTGCCGCCGCCGTGGTGATGGTGACAAGCCGCCTGCCCGAGGACCGGCTCTGGCGCGATCTCCGCGCGCGCGACTGGCGCGGGGCGGGCATCGCCAGCCTGAAGCTCATCGGCGATGCCGCCGCGCCGGGGCCCATCGCCTGGGCGACCTACGCGGGCCGCGCCTGGGCCGAGGGGATCGACGCCCCCGACCGCGGCGATGCGCTCCCCTTCCGCCGCGAGATCGCGGCGCTCGAACCCGACCTGGCCTTCTGAGACCGCCATGGACCGCCCCGCGGAACGCATCGACACGCTCGTCATCGGCGCCGGACAGGCCGGCATCGCCGCCAGCGAACACCTGTCGCGCCACGGCATCCCCCACCTCGTGCTCGAACGCGACCGCATCGCCGAGAAATGGCGGAGCTGGCGCTGGGACAGCCTGGTGGCCAACGGCCCGGCCTGGCACGACCGCTTCCCCGGCATGACCTATGCCTGCGACCCCGAGGGCTTCCCCGGCAAGGAGGAGGTGGCCGACTACCTCGAGGCCTACGCCCGCCGCATCGGCGCGCCGATCCGCACGGGCGTCGAGGTCACCCGGCTGGCGCGCAACCCCGAAGGTCCCGGCTTCCGCGCCGAGACCTCCGCCGGCCCGGTCGAGGCCCTGCGGGTGATCGTGGCGACCGGCGCCTTCCAGACGCCGGTGATCCCGCGGATCGTGCCCGAGGAAGCGGGCGTGGCGCAGCTCCACTCCACCGCCTACCGCAACCCCGCCGCCCTGCCGCCGGGGGGCGTGCTGGTGGTGGGGGCGGGCTCCTCGGGGGCGCAGATCGCCGACGAGCTCAACCGCGCCGGCCGGCGGGTCTGGCTTTCGGTCTCGGCCCACGGCCGGCCGCCCCGGCGCTACCGCGGGCGCGACTTCGTCTGGTGGCTCGGGGTGCTGAACCTGTGGGATCTCGAGGCCGCGCCCGATACCGAGCACGTCACCATCACCGTCTCGGGCGCCTACGGCGGGCGCACGGTGGACTTCCGCCGCCTCGCCGCCGAGGGGATCACGCTCGCCGGCCGCGTGGCGGGCTATGCGGAGGGCGCGGTGACCTTCGCCGACGACCTGCGCGCGAACCTCGCCAAGGGTGATGCCGACTACCTCGCGCTGCTCGAGGCCGCCGATGCCTGGGTCGCGCGCAACGGCGCGGACCTGCCCGAGGAGCCGCAGGCCCGGATCCTGCCCCCCGATCCGCCCTGCGTGACCCACCCCCTGGCCCGGCTGGACCTCGCCGCCGAGGGGGTGGGCAGCATCATCTGGGCCACCGGCTTCCGCCGCGACTTCGGCTGGATCGCGCTCGACTGCTTCCACCCCGACGGCTCGCCGCGCCACCAGCGCGGGGTGGCGGCCGAACCCGGCCTCTACTTCCTGGGCCTGCCCTGGCAGTCGCGGCGCGGGTCGTCCTTCATCTGGGGGGTCTGGCACGACGCGGCCTTCGTCGCCGACCACATCGCCCGGATGCGCCACTACCTCGCCCATTCCCCCGCCGGGACGCCGGCATCCCGCCCCAGAGAGGAGGCCCCCTTGGCCCATACCCGCATCCGCCCCTTCAACACCCGCGACACCTATCCCGAACAGCGGCTCGACAACGACCTCGCCCAGGCGGTGGTCACCCGCGGCGGCCGCATCGTCTGGCTGCGCGGCCAGTGCCCGCAGGACCTCGACACCGCGCAGGACATCCCCAGCCACGACCCGGTGGCGCAGACCCACAAGGTGATGCAGAACATCCGCCAGCTGATCGAGGAGGCCGGCGGGCGCATGGAGCACCTCGTGAAGGTCGTGGTCTACCTCACCGACGTGCGCCACCGCGAGGCGGTCTACCGCACCATGGGCGAATACATCCGCGGCGTGCACCCGGTCTCGACCGGGCTCGTGGTCTCGGCGCTGGCCCGCCCCGGCTGGCTGGTCGAGATCGACGCCACCGCCGTCATCCCGGACTGAGCGCCGCGCGCTCAGTAGAGCTCCAGTTCGCGCAGGATGCCCGGCCAGCGGCCGAGCCGGTCGCGCGCCCGGTCCGGGTCGCGTTCGGCGACCGCATGGGTGACGAGGTTGAGGATCGTCGCCAGCGGCCCCGTGCTCTCGAGGAAGGCGCCGACCTTGGTCGCGGCGTGGAACACGTGGGGCGTGTGGTCGCGCGCCCAGGTGTTGAGCTCGTCGGTGACGACCACGGCCGCGTAACCCAGCCGCCGGGCGGTGCGCAGCACCACCGGCGCCTCGCGGGCGTAGGGCACCATGTCCACCAGGATCAGGCAGCGCGCGCGGCCGTCGGGCGCCTCGCCGGGGATCCACTCCGCCAGCCCCGAGTCGTGGGCGGCGACGAAGCGCACGCCCGGGCGCACGATGCCGAGCCGGCGGGCGAAGTCCTCGGCCAGGCCCCGCACCGTCTGGAAGCCGGTGACGAAGACCTCCTCGGCCGCGGCCACCGCC
>JANZZL010000093.1 GCA_026419405.1 Paracoccaceae bacterium
CCGCTTTCCCTGCCCCGCCTGCGGGGCCGACCTCCGCTTCGACCCGGCATCGGGCGATCTGGCCTGCGACCATTGCGGGCGCCACGAGGCCCTGGGCCAGACGCATCCGGGCGAGCGCATCCGCGAGATCGACATCCGGGCCGGGCTCGACAGCGGCCTGCCGGATTCCGACATCGAGCTCGCCCGCTGGTCGCGCTGCCCGAATTGCGGCGCGCAGGTGGAATTCGATCCCGCCGTGCATGCGCTCGATTGCCCGTTCTGCGCCACGCCGGTCGTCGCCGACACCGGCGAGACGCGCCGCATCAAGCCCAGGGGCGTCGTCCCCTTCGCCCTGACCGAAAGGCAGGCCCGCGCCGCGATGACGGCCTGGCTCGGCTCGCTGTGGTTCGCGCCGGACGGGCTGATGGAATATGCCCGCAAGGGGCGTTCGATGCAGGGCATCTATGTTCCGTTCTGGACCTTCGATGCCGACACGAAAAGCACCTATACCGGCCGGCGCGGTGATGCCTATACCGACACCGAGCTGGTGACCGTCCGCGATGCCCAGGGCCGCAGCCGGACCGAGCGCCGCAACGTCACCCGCATCCGCTGGACCCCGGCCTCCGGCCGGGTCGCGCGTTTCTTCGACGATGTCCTCGTCCTGGCCTCGCGGTCGCTGCCGCAGGGCCACACCGACGCGCTGACACCCTGGGACCTGTCGCGCCTCGTGCCCTATCAGCCGGAATACCTCGCCGGCTTCCGCGCCGAGGGCTATACCGTTCCGCTCGAGGAGGGCCTCAAGGAGGCACGCGCCTACATGGACCGGATGATCGAGCGCGACGTGCGTTTCGACATCGGCGGCGACCGTCAGGAAATTCACTCGATCGAAACGCAGGTTTCCGACGTCACCTTCAAGCACATCCTGCTGCCCGTCTGGCTCGCCGCCTACAGGTTC
This sequence comes from Paracoccaceae bacterium, assembly GCA_026419405.1. Classification (GTDB taxonomy): domain Bacteria; phylum Pseudomonadota; class Alphaproteobacteria; order Rhodobacterales; family Rhodobacteraceae; genus JANZZL01. The sequence goes on from JANZZL010000093.1 coordinate 935, forward strand.
CGCGGGAGGAGTTACCGCTTCGTGGTCAACGGCCAGACCGGCAAGGTCAAGGGCGAACGCCCCTGGTCGGCCGTGAAGCTGTTCCTCTTCGGCCTGCTGATCGCCGTGCTGACCGCGCTTGCACTCTACGTCGCCGACAGGAACGGCGCCTTCGACAACTTCGGCGCGGGAAACGGCGGCTTCAGGATCGAGTTCGGAAACTGACGCGGGGCCCGGGGCGAACCCCCGGACCCCGCCTGCCGCGGCGAACGGGGGCCGGCGCCGCCCCCCGCCGGGATTTCAGCTCTTGCTGATCGCCACCTTCTTGCCCTTCGAGGCCGCCTCGGGGCCGACCTTCGGCGCCGTCAGCGTCAGCACCCCGTCCTTCAGCTCCGCCGCCAGCTTCGCGGCATCGGCATCGCCCGGCAGGCGGAAGCTGCGGCTGAACGACCCGTACTGCCGTTCGCTGAAGTACCAGGTGTCTCCCTTCTCCTCGCGGCTCGCGCGCTTCTCGCCCTTCACCGTGACGACGCCCTCGTCGACGGTGATGTCGATGTCCTTCTCCTCCACCCCCGGCAGTTCGAGGGCGATGCGATAGAGCTTGTCATCGCTCGATGCCTCGGATGCCGGCGCCACCCATTCGGCAAGCTTGGCCCCCCACCCCCGGAAGGGTTCGTAGAAGGACGGCCAGAACGAACTGGAAAGCGATTTCTCGACCATGTCGGACCTCCGATGTCTTGGATGATGCAACGATGAATCGCCGCTCCGGCGCCCGCCGTCATTGACCTGCGTCAAGCCGCCGTTCCTGTTGCCGCATCGCGTCGCTGCCGCTAAGGGGACGCAGGGGCATCAGCAGGGGGCGGAACCATGATCCTGAGTTGCGGCGAGGCGCTGATCGACATGCTGCCGCGCACCTCGACCGGGGGCGAGGCGTGCTTTGCCCCCTATGCCGGCGGGGCCGTCATGAACACGGCGATCGCGCTGGGGCGGCTCGGGGTGCCTTCGGGCTTCCTGTCGGGGATATCGACAGACCTCTTCGGCGAGGTGCTGATCGCGGCGCTGACCGCCTCGGGGGTCGATACCTCGCTTGCCATCCGCTCCGGCCGGCCGACCACGCTTGCCTTCGTCAAGCTCGTGAACGGCCAGGCGAGCTATGCCTTCTACGACGAGAACACGGCCGGCCGCATGATCGGTCCCGCGGACCTTCCCGACCTGCCGGCGGCGGTCTCCGCCCTCTTCTTCGGCGGGATCTCCCTTGTCGTGGAACCGGGCGGGGCGACCTACGAGGCGTTGATGACGCGCGAGGCGGGGTCGGGCAGGGTGATGATGATCGATCCCAACATCCGCCCCTCCTTCATCGCCGACGAGACCGCCTATCGCGGCCGCATCGCCCGGATGACGGCGATGGCCGACATCGTGAAACTCTCGGACGAGGACCTGCGCTGGCTTGAGGGCCCGGGCGAGATCCCGGCCCTCGCAGGCAAGGTCCTGGCGCGGGGGCCGAAGGCTGTCTTCGTGACCGAGGGCGCGGCGGGCGCCCATGCCTTCACCGCCACGCGTTCGGCCTTCGTGCCGGCCCGCAAGGTCACGGTTGCCGATACCGTCGGGGCCGGCGACACCTTCAACGCCGGGGTCCTGGCCGCCCTGCACGCTGCGGGGCGTCTGACCAGGGAAGCCGTCGCCGACCTGCCCGAGGCAGCCCTCGTCGACGCCCTGTCGCTGGGCGTGCGCGCCGCTGCCGTCACCGTCTCGCGGCCCGGCGCAAACCCGCCCTGGGCGCACGAACTGGCGTGAGGGCGCTCGTCCAGCGTGTCTCGCAGGCTTCGGTCAGCGTCGCCGGCCGCGAGACCGGGCGCATCGGACCGGGCCTGCTGGTCCTCGTCTGCGCCATGCAGGGCGACACCGCCCGCAAGGCCGCGGATCTGGCGGCAAAGATCGCCAGGCTCCGGATCTTCAGGGACGGCCAGGGCAAGATGAACCTCTCGCTCCTCGACACCGGCGGAGCGGCCCTTGTCGTCAGCCAGTTCACGCTGGCGGCAGATACCTCGCGGGGGAACCGCCCGGGCTTCTCCGCGGCCGCGCCGCCCGACGAGGGGCGGCGCCTCTACGAGGCCTTTTCCGACGCCCTGCGCGACTGGGGGATAGCAGTCGCCAACGGCGAATTCGGGGCGGACATGGATGTCGCCCTGGTCAACCAGGGGCCGGTGACGCTCTGGGTCGAGGTCTGACCCGTCAGCACCTGTTCGAGACGTCGAGCACCCAGTGCGGATCGCTGCCATCGGCATCGACGGCCACGGCGAGGCCCGCATAGGTCGCCCCCCGCATCGTCATGATCCGGTAATGCCCGGGCGAGTTGTACCACAGATCGAAGGTCCGGTCGCCGTCGCGGAACCCCTTGGCGATCGCCTCGCCGGTGGCACCGGCGCGGCAGCCTGCGGCCCGCATTCGGCTCTTCGGCGACCCGCCATGCCCCCAGTATCCGGTCATCGCCATGCGGCAGGCGTGGCCTTCCGCCGCATTCGCAAGCGTCGCCGTGAACCGCAGCGGATTGAGTCCCTTGGACGCGCGCAGCTCGTTGATCCGGCTCATCAGCTCGTTCAGCTCGGCCGTGGCACCCGGCGGCACGGCGCAGCCCGATTGCGCGGCTGCAAGGCCCGGCAGCGCCGAGATGGCGGCCGCGGCAAGCAGGAGTTTCAGTTTCGACATCGGCAGACCCGTTGGCAGACAGGATTCCCGCCAGTGTTGGTGCCCGGCAAATGTGGCGGAAATTCAACCCTGACGTGTCGATTATGGAGTCATGGACTCGCGCTGGCGAGACCGTTCCAGGCCCAGACGCCGCTCGCGCCAGATGATGAGAATTCCGGCGCCGACGACAAGCGAAGCTCCGCCGATGACGGTCAGCGAGGGGACCTCGCCGAACCCGAAATAGCCGACGAGAAGCGCAAGGAGCATTGACGCGTATTCGAAAGGCGCGATGACTGACGTGTCGGCGTGACGGTAGGACGAGGTCAGCAGCACCTGTCCCACCCCGCCCAGCAGCCCGGCGAGAATCAGCCACAGGAAGGCGCCTGTCTCCGGCATGCGCCAGCCGAAGGGCAGCGTGACCAGGGACAGAAGCGCCGCGTTGACCGAGAACCAGAAGACGATGGCCGTCGTCGTCTCGGTCGTCACGAGGCGGCGCACGAAGACCTGCGCCAGGGCCGCGAAGACAGCCCCCATCAGCACGACCAGCGCACCCAGCGCCTCGGCGGTGCCCAGCCCCTCGCCGCTCAGCGTGGTCAGGCGCGGCGACAGGATGACCAGGACCCCGACCATCCCCATGGCAACGGTCGCGATGCGGAAGGCGCGCACCTCCTCGCCCAGGAACATCGCGGCGAAGATCACCGTCAGGATCGGTGCCGCGTAGCCGATGGCCGTCACCTCGGGCAGCGGCAGCAGGCCCAGACCGGCGAAGCCGAAGCCCATCGCCGTGACGCCGACGAGGGCGCGCCAGAAATGGCCCAGCGGGTTCTTCGTCCGCAGCCCGCGGACCAGCCCGCCCGACCACAGCAGCCAGACGAGGATGACCGGCACCGCGAAGGCCGAGCGGAAGAACACCGCCTGCCCCGGCGGCACCTGCCCGGAAGTGGCCTTGATGATCGTCGCCATCGCCATGAACACGGCGACGGAGGCGAGCTTCAAGAGGATGCCGCGGATCGGGGACATGCTGGACCTCTCCTGCGATGCGCCATTTCCGGCCGCCCCGCAAGATGCCTGACTGCCGCCCGGGCGGCCTGTGCGCCGGCGAACAGGGGCCGCGCATCCTTTCGGCCTTTCATTCTTCCGCCGGAGGTCCATCTTCACAACCGACAGGCGGGCCACCGACGGCCGCCCGGATCGGAGGACCCGATGACGCGCAGCATCCCCGGCATCCATCATGTGACGGCCATTTCCGGGCCGCCGCAGCCGAACGTCGATTTCTACACCGGGCCGCTCGGCCAGCGGCTCGTCAAGAAGACCGTGAACTTCGACGCGCCGGACACGTATCACCTCTATTACGGCGACAGGACGGGGTCGCCCGGCACGATCATGACCTTCTTTCCCTTCGCCGATGCCGGACCCGGACGCCCCGGCCCGGGCATGGCCGCGGCGCATGCCTATGCGGTACCGTCGGGCGGGCTGGAGGCGTGGATGGCGCGCCTCGGCGACGACGCCATCGACTTCGACCTTGGCGAACGCTTCGGGCAGCGGCTCCTGACCCTGCGCGATCCCGACGGGGCCGCCGTCGAGCTTGTCGAGACGGCGGGTGCGGCCGGCGGCGAGGCCCTGGACGGGTTCCATTCGGTGACGCTGTGGGAACGCGATCCCGAGCCGACGGCGCGCGTGCTGACCGAGATCTTCGGCTACCTGCCGCAGGGCGAGGAGCGTGAGGGCGCGACGACCCGCCTGCGGTTCGTGGCACCGGGGGGCGCGCGCGGCAGCATCGTCGATGTGATCCGCGTCGAGGGGACACACCTCGCGCGGCCGGGGGCGGGGACGATCCACCATGTCGCCTTCCGCGCCGAAAGCGATGCGGTGCAGCTTGAATGGCGCGAGAAGGTGCTGGCGGCGGGGCACCGGGTGACGCCGCCCATCGACCGCAACTACTTCAACGCCATCTACTTCCGCGAGCCGGGCGGCGTGCTGTTCGAGATCGCCACCGATCCGCCGGGCTTCGCCGTTGACGAGCCGGAGGACCGGCTTGGCGAGGCGCTGAAGCTGCCGCCGCAATACGAGGCGAGGCGCGCCCAGATCGAGCGCATCCTGCCGCCGGTCCGGCCGCGCGCATGACCGGGCCGCTGCGCGCCGCGGGCGCCGATCCCGCCCGTGCCTCGGCCGGCCTCGTGATGATCCACGGGCGCGGCGGCAGCGCGGACGACATCCTGTCGCTTCTCGGCCCGCTCGCCCTGCCGGACGTGGCCGCCGTCGCCCCCGAGGCGCCGGGCCGCTCGTGGTGGCCGACGAGCTTCCTTGCGCCGGCCGCGCAGATGGAGCCCTTCGTCGCCGCCGGGATCGCCGCCGTCGCCGCGGCGGTCGCCGCGCTGGAGAGAGGCGGGCTGGCGCGCGGGCGCATCTGGCTTCTGGGCTTCAGCCAGGGCGCGGGGCTGGCGCTGGAGGCCTATGCCCGCGCCGGCGAAGGGCTGGCCGGCGCCTTCGGCCTGTCGGGCGCGCTGGTCGGCACGTCCGACCTGGCCGGCGCCGGGCCGGAGCCGGCGCTCTACGGGCACGCGCCGAAGCGGTTCGACTATGCCGGGTCCCGGAGGACCGGCCGCGTCTGGCTGTCGGTCCACGAGCGCGACCCGCACATCCCGCTGAAGCGGGCCGAGGAGACGGCGGAGGTCTTCCGCGGCCTCGGCGCGGAGGTGGACTTCCGCGTCTATCCGGGCGAGGGCCACGGCATCATGCGCGACGACATCGCCGCCATCCGGGCCCGCCTGAACCCCTGATCAGGGCGATCCGGCAGGCGCCGGACAGGGGCCGGGACGGGTGTCCCACAATGGGACACTTTTTTTCCTGCATGATTTCAACGGCTTATTTTCGCGATTAACGATCCGTTCACGAATGACCCTTGTCCGAGGCCCCGCCGGGGGGCGGGCGGAGCCCCAGGATCGCCCGCGCCTGGCGCCAGTCGGCGACCGGCCGGCCGTGGCGCGCGGCGATCTGGGCCGCGCGCCGGACGAGGGCCGCGTTCGAGGGCGCGAGCGTCGCCCGGTCGAGCCGCACGTTGTCCTCGAGCCCGGTCCTGAGATGGCCCCCGGCCGCCGCCGCCCAGTCGTTGAGCTCGGCCTGATGCCGGCCGATCCCGGCCGCGCACCAGGGCACGTCCGCGCCGAAGAGCCGCCGGATCGTCGCCACCATGAAGTCGAAGGCCGGGCGGTCGGCGGGCATGGCGTTCCTGACCCCCATGACGATCTGCACATAGGGCGGCGCCGCGATCTGGCCGCGTTCCACCATCTCGGCCGCCTTGAAGATGTGGCTGAGGTCGAAGGCCTCGATCTCGGGCTTCACGCCGTGGTTCAGCATCTCGGCGGCGAGCCAGTCGACGAGGTCGGGCGGGTTCTCGTAGACGCGGGTTGGAAAGTTGTTCGACCCGACAGCGAGCGAGGCCATGTCGGGGCGCAAGGGCAGCATGGCGCCGCGCGCCTGGCCCGCGCCCGAGCGCCCGCCGGTGGAGAGCTGCACGATCATGCCGGGGCAGTGCCGCTCGATCCCTTCCTTGAGGCGGGCGAAGCGTTCGGGATCGGCCGTGGGGCGGCCCGCGTCGTCGCGCACGTGGCAGTGCACGATGCTGGCGCCGGCCTCGAAGGCCTCGTGCGTGCTTTCGACCTGTTCGGCCACGGTGACCGGCACGGCCGGGTTGTCGGCCTTGGTGGGCAGCGAGCCGGTGATCGCCACGCAGATGATGCAGGGGGCGGCGGGGGCGGCGGGGGCGGTCATTCCCCCGCCCGCGACAGCACGAAGTCGAAGTTCACGTCCCAGAAGGGCCGGTCGAAGCCCGCCGCGGCGATGCGCGCGGGATCGCTGACCTGCTCGAAACGCGCCAGCAGCGACTTCTTCACCCCGAAGACGGCATCGCTGTCGATATAGGGATCGTCGGGGTCGAAGATGTGGGTGACGAGCCGGTCGAAACCCTCGGCCTCGATGATGTAGTGCAGGTGCGCCGGCCGGTAGGGGTGGCGCCCGAGCGCACGCAGGAGCTTGCCGACCGGCCCGTCATCGGGGATCGGGTAGTATTTCGGCTTGACGCCGCGGAACCAGTAGCGCCCGTCCGCGCCGGTGCGGAACACGCCGCGCAGGTTGAAGTCGGGCTGGATGCCCTTCTGCTGGACGTCGTAGAAGCCCTCGTCATTGGCCTGCCAGACGTCGATCTTCGCCCCCGCCACGGGGTTGCCCGCCGTGTCGAGGATGCGACCCGAGACGCGCATCGGCTCGCCCTTGCGGTCGAGGCAGATGTCGGCGCCCATCGGCAGTTCGGGCGCGCCGGCGACGTGGAAGGGGCCGAGGACGGTGGATTCCGAGGCGCCCTTCGGCTTGCGGTTGTTGATGGCATCCACCAGCATCGAGACGCCCAGCGTGTCGCTGAGCAGGATGAATTCCTGCCGCCATTCGGTGCACATGTGGCCCGTGTCGGTCAGGAACATGATCGCCTTCAGCCATTCCTCCTCGGTCGGCTCGATCTCCTTCACGGCGGCATGTAGGTGGCGGACGATCACCGCCATCACCTCCTTCAGCCGCGCATCCCTTGCGTTCCGGTTCCGGCCGATCACGACCTCGGCGGAATTCTCCTCGGTGAAGTAGCCCTGTTCGTGGGTGTCCGGCATGGCCGCCTCCTAGCGGGCAAGGATGGTGGTGAGGACGCGCCTCAGTTCGGCCGCGGGGTCCTGCGCGGCCGCGAAGGCGCGCCAGGCGACGTGGTGGTCGGGGCGGACCAGAAGGCAGCCCGAATCGCGGATCTCGGAGGCGCGCGCCCAGTCGCCCACGTAATCCTCCCAGTCGCGGCGCGGCCCGATGACATGGGTGCGGATAGGCAGGCCGAGCTCGGCCCCGACGCTCGCCGCCGCCTCGACCCAGCCCTCGCCGCCGATGCCGGTGAGCAGGGTGAACTGCCCCCGCCCGCAGAGGTCGAGCGTGGAATGCTGGCGGCCCTGCCTGTCGAAGACCCAGACATGCGGCAGCCGCGCGCCGGGCCAGGTGGTGAACTGGGCGTGCAGCTCGGGGTCCTTCGCGAAGGCGGGCTCGGGCTGGCCGTCGGTGACCACCGCGCCCGAGCGGTAGCGCTGGTTCATCTCGACGCCGTGGCAGTCGAACTCGTACTTCTTGAACTCGATGGCCTTGCGGATCGCCTCGCGCTGGCGTTCGGCCGCCTCGCCGGAATCGGCCCGCGCCGCCATGCTGCGGCGGATCTTCTCGTGATCCACCCCGCCGTCCATGCCGAGCGCCTCGAAGATCGGGCCGAATTCGGCGATGGACTGGTTGGCGCGGGTCACGATCTGCTTCGCCACGGGCGCGCGCTCGGCCGTGTAGCTGTCAAGCAGGCCCAGGCCCGCTTGTCCTTTCACGACAGCGGCAAGCTTCCAGGCCAGGTTGAAGCCGTCCTGTATTGACGTATTCGAACCAAGGCCGTTCGAAGGCGGGTGGCGGTGGGCGGCATCGCCCATGATGAAGACGCGCCCCGCCTGCATCCGCGTGGCATAGCAGTTGTTGACCGTCCAGGTATTGGCGCTGATCAGGTCGATCTTCAGGTCGGGATCGCCGACGAGCTGGCGGGCGACCTGCGTGGCCATCGCCTCGTCCACCACGGGGGCGGGCTGGTTGATGTCGTAGCCCCAGACGATCAGCCATTCGTCCCAGGTGCGCACCATGCGGACGAGGCCCATGCCGATGCCGCCCACGTCGGCGCCCGGCTGCATCACCCAGTAGAGCACCGAGGGCCGGTGGGCGACATAGCGCGACAGGTCGGCGCGGAAGAGGATGTTCATCGAGCCGCCGACGCCCATCCTGCCCTCGAAGGGCAGGCCGGCGTGCTCGGCCACGAGGCTGTTGCCGCCATCCGCCCCGACGAGGAACTGCGACCGGAAGGTGAACGTCTTGCCCGTCAGCCGGTCGCGGCAGGGGGGGGTGGCGCCGTCCGCGTCCTGGTCGTGGGCGAGGTATTCGGTGGACATCCGCGCCTGGGTGCCGCGCGAACAGGCGGTCTTGAAGAGGATGGGTTCCATGAAGGTCTGCGGCAGGTCGTTCATCCGGCAGGGGGACGAGCGCTGGTGCTCGGCCCGCATCTCGGGCGACTTGCCCCAGGACTTCATGCGCCCGATCTCCTCTCCCGCGAGGCTCTCGCAGAAGACGTTCTCGCCCATCAGGTCCTGGTCGGTGGCATGCATGTAGGCCTCGGCCTCGACTTCGGGGCCGAGGTCGCGCAGCACCTCCATCGCGCGCTGGTTGGTGATGTGGGCGCGCGGCGTGTTGGCCAGCCAGCGGTAGCGGTTCACGACCATGTTCCCGACGCCGTAGGAGGACAGGAGCGCGGCTGTCGCCGAACCCGCCGGGCCGGTGCCGATGATGAGGACGTCGGTGGTGATGTCTGCCATGGTCAGTCTCCCCTGGTCGTGGCGTGCCCCGTCTCCAGCCGGCGCCGGACGGGAAAGAGGTGAAGGCCGGTGCGGTCCGCGATCAGGCCCCACAGGCCGCGCGGCGCGAAGAGCATGATGGCGATGCCGATCAGCCCCAGCGCCATCAGGTACCAGCTGCCGTAGTCGGCGAAGGCCGATTGCAGCGCGAAGAAGACGAGAACGCCGAGGATCGGGCCCTCGATCGTGCCGATGCCGCCGATGACGACGATGAAGATGACATAGGCCGTCCAGTCGGTGACGCTGAAGGCCGCGTCCGGCGAGATGCGGGCCTTCTGGACGTAGACGAGCGCCCCGGCGAGCCCCGTGCCGAAGGCGGCGATCAGGTAGACCAGCCATTTCAGCCGCACCGCATCGACGCCCACCGCCTTGGCCGCCTCGGTATTGTCGCGCACGGCGGCGAGCGCGAGGCCGTGGCGCGTGCGCAGGAGCGCGTAGATGCCGCCCACCGTGGCCGCGGCAAGGGCGAGGGCCAGCCAGTAGGCGAGGATGTCGCGGGCGGCCGCCTCGCGCACCGAGAAGAGGCGGCCGATGGCGGCGACGAAGGCCATGTCGGACGTCGCCTCGCGCGGCAGGCTGGTGCCGGTGCCGCCGCCCAGCGCCTTCCACTGCGCCACGCTGAGGCGCGTGACCTCGGCCAGGACCCAGGTGGCGATGGCGAAATAGGCGCCCTGGAGGCGGAAGGCGAACCAGGCGGCGGGCACGGCGAGGGCCAGCCCCGCCAGCCCGCCCAGAAGGATCGCCGGCACCGGATCCCAGCCCGCGAGGATGACGCCGGCGAACATCGCATAGGCGCCGATCCCGACGAAGGCCTGCTGGCCCACGCTGACAAGGCCGCCATAGCCCGCCAGCAGGTTCCAGAACTGCGCCAGCGTCAGCATCGTCAGGATGAAGAACAGGTCCTGGATCATGGCGCGGCCGGCGAAGGCGGGCAGCGCCAGACCCAGCGCCAGGAGGGCCAGCGCCGCGATGCCGGCCGCCCTGCCGGCCCGGGTTGCCACGGTGACGCGCGCGCCCATCAGTCGAAGGCCCGCGGAAACAGGCCGCGCGGCCGCACGAGCAGCACGACGAGGAAGGCGAGGTGGCCCGCGAGGATCTGCCATTCGGGGTTGACCGCCGCCCCCGCCGTCTGCGCCAGGCCGATGATGATGCCGCCGGCGAGCGTTCCCCAGAGGCTGCCGAGCCCGCCGATGATGACCGCCTCGAAGGCGTAGATCAGCCGCGCGGGGCCGATCGAGGGATCGAAGTTCGCCCGCATTCCCAGATAGAGCGCCGCGAGCGTCACCGTCACCATGGCGAGCCCCGTCGCGATCGCGAAGACCGATCGCGGGTTGATCCCCATCAGGCTCGCCGTCACCGGATCGTCCGAGGTGGCGCGGAACGCCCGGCCGAGCGCGGTGGCGTAGAAGATCCGGTTGAGCAGGAAGATCGCGGCCACCGCCGAGGCGAAGGTCAGCAGCGGCAGCATGCCCAGCGTCACCGGCCCGAGCGCGACCGAGGCGCTCTCGAGCGCGCCCGACCGGATCCGCCGGCTGTCGGCCGAGAACACCTCGAGCATCCCGTTCTGCAGCGCGACCGAGAGGCCGAAGGTCACCAAGAGCGGCGGCAGGATGTCGCGGCCGAGCACCCGGTTGAGCACCAGCCGCTGCAGCGCCCAGCCCGCCGCGAAGAGGAGCGGCGCGGCCAGCAGCGCCGAGACGAACGGGTCGAGGCCCAGCACCTCGACGATGACGAGGATCGCGAAGGCGGCGAACACGATCAGGTCGCCGTGGGCAAGGTTCACCAGCCGCATGATGCCGAACACCAGCGACAGGCCCGTGGCGAAGAGCGCATAGAGCCCGCCGAGCATCAGCCCCTGCACGACCGTGTTCACCCAGATCATGCCAGCGCTCCGAAATAGGCGGCGTGGATCGCCTCGCGCGTGAGCTCCCGGGGGCGCCCCTCGAGGGTGACGCGCCCCTCCATCAGGCAGTAGACCCGGTCGGCGACCGCGAGCGCGCGGGCGATGTCCTGCTCCACCAGCACCACGGCGGCACCGGTCGCCCGGATCGCGGGGAGGGCGGCGTAGATGTCGCGGATCACCACCGGCGCGAGCCCGAGGCTGATCTCGTCGCAGAGCAGCACCTCGGGGTTCGACATCAGCGCCCGGCCGATCGCCACCATCTGCTGCTGGCCCCCCGAGAGCGCGGTCGCCGGGTTCGACCGCCGCTCCTTCAGGATGGGGAACAGCCGGTGCACGGCGGCGAGATCCCAGGGGCCGGCTGCGCGCCGCACCTGGCCCCCGATCAGGAGGTTCTCCTCGACCGTCAGCGAGGGGAAGAGCCGCCGCCCCTCGGGCACCATGGCGATGCCGCGCCGCATCACGCGGTCGGCCGCCATGTCGCCGATCGGCTCGCCCCGGTGCAGGATCATCTCCGGCGCGTTGCGCAGGACGCCGGCGATCGCGCGCATGAGCGTCGTCTTGCCCGCGCCGTTGGCGCCGATGATCGCCACGCACTCGCCCGCATCGACCCGGATGTCGATACCGAAGAGCGCCTTGAACTGGCCGTAGGAGGCGGTCAGGCCCTGCGTCTGCAGCATCTAGAACTCCATGCCGAGGTAGATCTCGCGCACCTCGCGCGAGGCCATGATCTCGGCCGGCTCGCCGATGCCGATCACCCGGCCGAAGTCGAGCACCAGCAGCCGCTCGACCACCGAGTTGAGCGCGTGCAGGACGTGCTCGATCCAGATGATCGTCACGCCCTGGGCGTGGAGCGCCCGGATGGTGGCGACGAGCGCCCGGCATTCGGCCTCGGTCAGCCCCCCGGCGATCTCGTCGAGCAGCAGCAGTTCCGGCCCCGTCGCCATGGCGCGGGCCAGCTCCAGGCGCTTGCGGTCGAGCAGCGTGAGCCCGCCGGCGAGCTGGTTCGCCTTCCGCAGCAGTTCGGTGTCGCGCAGGATCGCGATGCAGGCCTCCTCGACCTCCGCCTCGCGCCTGCCGCGCCCGAAGGCGGCCGCGGTCAGCAGGTTCTCGAACACCGTCAGCCCCTCGAAGGGCTGGGGGATCTGGAAGCTGCGGCCGATCCCCATGCGGACCCGCTCCATCGCCGGCACCCGGGTGACGTCGCGGCCGAGCAGCTCGATGCGGCCCGCATCGGGGAGCAGGTTCCCGGTGATCAGGTTGAACAGCGTGGACTTGCCCGCCCCGTTCGGGCCGATGATGCCGAGCGCCTGCCCGCGTGGCACCGAAAAGGACACGTCATCGGTGACCCTGAGGGCCCCGAAGCTCTTCGACACGCCGCTGAGGGCCAGGACATCGGTCATGGGTCTCTCCCCCGGGGCGGGGCGGCCCCCGGCGCGGGCGCGCCGGAGGCCGCGCGGGCCTCAGCCGAGCGCCTCCATGCTGCCGCCGGTCGGGATCTCGGGGGCGGTCTGGTTGTCGACGATGACGAGGTCGAAGCCGCCGTCCTGCCGGCGCCGCCACTGGCCGCCGACGAGCGGCGTCTTGGTCACGTTCCTCGCCGCGAACTCCGGCACGCCCGCGCCGGTCCAGGCGATCTTGCCGACGATCGTGTCGAGATCGGTCGCGGCGATGGCCTCGGCGACCGCGTCGGGGTCGCCCGCGTCGGAGACGCGCCCCATCACGTTCGAGGCCACCTCGAACAGCGAATGCACGAAGCCGATCGGCTGGGTCCAGGGCCGCCCGGTCTGGGCGGTGAAGTCGGCCGCGAGCTCGGCGCAGGACTGGCCCGTGAGCGAGGACCTGAACGGGTGCTGCGCGCTCCACCAGACCTCGGAGGAGAGGTTGTGACCGGCATCGCCCAGCGCCTCGACCGACTGCGGGAACAGGATCGCCTTGGCGACGGTGATGATCTTGGGGGTGTAGCCCTGCTGGAGCGACTGGTTGCGGAAGGTGGTGAAGTCGGGCGGGATCACCACGCCGGTGACGATCTCGCAGCCCGCCGCCTTGAAGGCGTTGATCTGCGCGCTGAAGTCGTCGGTCAGGTTCTGGTAGCGGCCCGGATCGGTCAGCGTGTAGCCCTGCGCCGCAAAGCCGGGGCCGACGCCCACGTTCGGATCGCCCCAGGCGTTGCCGTCGCCGTCGTTGGGGAACAGCCCGCCCACCTGCTTGTTGGTCTCGAGCTGGTTCCACATGTTGAGGAACACCGCGATCACGTCCTCGAGCCCCCAGAAGTAGTGGAAGGCGTAGTCGAACGGCCGCCACGACGACGGATCGCCGGGGTTGCCCTGCTGACCGATGAACCAGGGCTGCCAGGGCGCCTTGGTCGAGATCACCGGCATGCCTTCCGCCTCGCAGGTGGTGGCGACCGGGTTCGTCGTCTCCGGCGTCGAGGCGACGACCATCAGGTTCACCTCGTCGTTGACGATCAGCTCCTTGGCCACCGCGGCGGCGCGGTTGGGGTCGGACTGGCTGTCCTTGACGATGACCTCGAAGTTCTGGCCGACGTCGGTCTTGAGGAAGGCGGCGATGTTGTAGGCATCGCTCTCGGCGAAGCCGGCGAGCGGTCCGGTCTGCGGGCTCACGTAGCCGATGCGGATCTTCGCCCCCTGCGCGATCGCCGGGGCGAAGAGGCCGGGGGCGGCCAGCGCGAGGCCGCTCGCCGCGCCCGTGCGCAGCAGGTTGCGTCTGGTGATCATTGTCGTTCCTCCCTTCTCGGTCTCGCCTTCAGCCGGGGCAGGTCCCCTCGAAGGCCTGTTGCAAGAGCTGCCGGATCCCGTCGCGGGTGACGGGCCGGGGATTGGCGTAGGGGTTGCGCGTGGCGATCTCGGCCGCGCGGTCGAGGTCGGCCTCCGCCAGGCCGAGATCGGCAAGCCGCATCGGCGCGCCGAGGCCGCGGGCGAAGTGCCACAGGCCGCGGCCCGCCGACCCCTCGCCGAAGGTCTCGGCAATCGGCGCGAGCAGCCCGTCCACCGCGGGCTCGTTGTAGGCGGTGGTATGGGGCAGCAGCACGGCATGCGTCTCGGCATGCGGCAGCCCGAAGCTGCCGCCCAGCACATGCGCGAGCTTGTGGTGCAGCGCCATCGAGACATAGCCGAGCGCGGTCGAGCAGCACCAGGCGGCGTAGAGCGCATCGGCGCGCGCGGCGCGGTCCTGCGGATCGGCGACGAGGCGGGGCAGGGCGCGGCGGAAGGCCGGCAGCGCGTCGCGCGCCAGCGCCTCGGTCACCGGGTTGCGGTCGGGCGCGTAGAAGCCCTCCATCGCATGGGCGATGGCATTGAGCGCCGAGGTCACGGTCAGCCCGACCGGCAGGGTCAGCGTCAGCTCCACGTCGTAGACGACCACCTCGGGCCGGATCGCGGGGTCGCGCCGGGTCGTCTTCTCGCCGCCCGCCGTCTCGCCCAGGATGTCGGTCATCTCCGAGCCCGCATAGGTCGTGGGGATCACCACCTGGTCGGCGCCGGTGCGGACCGCGATGGCCTTGCCGAGCCCGGTGGTGGAGCCGCCGCCGAGGCTGACCACGCAATCGGCGCCGAGGGCGCGGAACGCCGCCACCGCCTCCTCGGTCACCGCGACCGGCGTGTGCATCGCGGCGCCGGCGAAGACGCCGGCCGCGGCCGGGCCCAGCCGCTCGGCCAGCGCCCGGGCCGCCCCCTCCTGCTCGGGGGTGGAGAGCACCAGCGCCCGGCCGCGGCCGAGGCGGGCGACCTCGGCGGGCACCTGCGCCAGCGTGCCGTGGCCGAAGATCACGCGGGTGGTCAGGCCGGGAAAGACGAAGGGGCGGGTCATCTTGCGGCTCCGAAGCCGGGGCGGCGCCCGGCGGACAGATCGGCGAGCGTGGCATCGAGCAGGGCGAGCTCTGGCGCGCCCACCGCGTGCGGCCGTCCGGGGAAGACATCGGCGCGCAGCGCCGCGCCCGCCCGCCCGAGCTCGGCGGCGGCCTCGGCGAAGGCCGCGACCGGAATCCAGGGGTCGTCGCTGCCGGCGCTCAGGTAAACCGGCAGGCCCGAGGGAAGGGCGGCGGGGCGGTCATCCGATGCGACACCGACGCGGCAGCCGGTGAAGGCGACGAGCGCATCCGGCGCCGCGGCCCCCGAGAAGGCGAGCTCGAGCGCCAGGCAGGCGCCCTGGCTGAACCCCGCAAGCACGACCGGCAGGCCCGGCGCCTCCTCCCGCAGCCCCGCGAGCGCGCGTGCGAGCCCCTCGCGCGAGGCGCCGAGCTCGGCCCGCGTCTGCGGCGTGAGCGGGTCGACCGCCCGCGCGGCATACCAGCTCTGCCCGCGGGCGCGGGGCAGGGCGAAGGCCACGTCCGCGGCCGAGAGGCGCGAGAGCACGGCCCCGGCCATCTCCTCGGGCGACTGGCCGCGGCCGTGGACGAAGACGCAGAGCACCTTCGCCCGGCCCGGCGGCGCCCCGAGGCGCAGCACCTCGGCCACCCCCGGCATCAGAACTCCGCCGGCTCCAGACCCGCCTCCATCTCCGCCCGGCGGTCCTCGAACCAGGGCGGAAACACCAGGCTGCGGCCGATCGCGTCGGCGGGCTCGTCCTTGGCCCAGCCCTCGGGCACCGTCCAGGCGATCTCGATCAGCGCGCCGCCCGGCGAGCGCATGTACATCGACTTGAAGTAGTTGCGGTCCTTCTGCTCCGAGACGTCGGTGTAGCCCATGCCCTCGAGCCGCGCCTTCAGCGCATACTGGTTCTCCTCGTTGCCGGTGTTGAAGGCGAGGTGATGCACGGTCCCGCCGGCGAGCGTCCAGGTGCCCTGCGGGCTCTCGCGGTCGAGGATCAGCTCGACCACCGAATGCAGGCCGCTGTCCTCGGGCACGATCCACATGCTGCCCGCCTCGTCCGAACCCTCGCGGCGGAACTCCATCCCGCCCTCGAGGAACTCCTCCATCGGGGTCAGGTCGCTCACCGCGACCGCGCCGCCGTAGATGCCGCGGATGCCGTGCGCCGGCCCGATCCCCTGCGCCTCGTTGACGATCGGCGCGCGGGTGTCGTCGGGGTTCTCGACCAGCTCGTGCGGGATGCCGCAGGGATGGGCGAAGCGCACCCGCGTCAGGCCGAAGCGCTCGCCCTTCGTCGCGGCGATGCCGCGGGCGTTCAGCCGGTCCACCCAGAAGTCGGCCGACCCCTCCGGGATCGCCTGCATGATCGTGCGCGTCTGGTTGGTGCCCCGGCGGCCGTAGATGCCGGGCTTCTTGAACGGGAAGGTGGTGATGATGGTCGAGGCGTCGCCGCGCTTCGAGCCGTAGTAGAGGTGGTAGACCGGCAGCACCCCGTCGAACAGCACGGTGCGCTTGACCGAGTGGAGCCCGAGCGTCTTGGTGTAGAAGTCGTAGTCCTCCTGGACGCCGTGGGTGCTCATCGTCAGGTGGTGGTATCCGGACACGAGGGCCATGCGATTCATCCTTCCTTGGCGGGTTCCTGGTGGGCTGCCGGATCCGCCTCGAGCGCGAGGGCGACATCCAGCGCGAAACCTCCGCCCGCGGGGCGGAACTCGGCGATCAGGCCGGGCTTGACGGCGAAGAGCGCGTCGCGCCCGATGGCGGGATCGCTGCCGTCGAAGAAGGCGGTCACCAGCCGCCGGTAGCCGGGGGCGGCGGCCGCGAAATGGATGTGCGCCGGCCGGTCGAGCCGGAGCCCGAGCCGCTGGGCGAGCTGCCCCACGGGCCCGTCGGCGGGCAGGCTGTAGCCGCCGGGGCGGATGGTGCGGAAGTGGAAGCGCCCGGCCGCGTCGGCGGTGAAGCGGCCGCGCAGGTTGTGCTCGGGCTGGTTGTCGGGATCCTGGTTCTCGTAGCGGCCCTCGGCGTTGGCATGCCAGACCTCGACCGCCGCGCCGGGCAGGGGCGTGCCGTCCGCCGCGGTGACGCGGCCGGTCACCGTCAGCCGCGCGCCCGGGCCGCCGCGGCAGAGGTCGGCGCCGAGCGGCAGCTGCGGCGCATCGGGCCGGTAGAAGGGGCCGGGCAGCGTCGAGGGCGTGACCCCCGGCGGGGTCGGGCCGGCGCCGCTCACGATCCCGTCGGTCACCCCGAGCACATCGGCGAGCAGCACCCATTCCTGCCGGCGGGCATCGGTGGCATAGCCGACGTCGGTCAGGAACTGCAGCAGCGCGTCGAGCTCCTCGGCGGGGGGGCGCAGCCGGGCGACCACGTCGAACACCCGGTCCATGATCAGCCGCACGGCCTCTCCCAGCCGGCCGGAGCCGCCCGCCGCAAGACGCCGCTGCAACTCGGCTGCCACCGCCGGAAGCATCGGCCCCGAGCCGTTGCCGTCCATCCGAAGCGCCTCCCCTCCCTTCGTCGACAACGAAGCTAGGGGCGACCGGCCTTCAGGGTAATGACTTATCGGAAGAACAATATACCATCTGCTTATGAAACTCAGCGAAGTCCACCTCATCCAGCTCTCGGCGGTGGTCGATGCGGGCAGCGTCAGCAAGGGGGCCGCGGCGCTCGGACTGTCGCAGCCCGCGGTCTCGCGCTCGATGGCTCAGCTCGAGGCCCGCGTCGGCAAGCCGCTCTTCGTGCGCGGCCGCCGGCCGCTCCAGGCCACGCCGCTCGGGATGCAGCTCGCCGCCCATGGCCGGCGGATCCTCGCCGAGAGCCGGCGCGCCGCCGAGGCGGTGCAGAGCCTGCTGCGCGGCACCCGCGGCCTGGTCCGGGTCGGCGGCGTGCCCTTCTTCATGGACGCGATGATCAGCCGCATCATCGCCGCGTTCCAGAACCAGCACCCCGACGTCGACTTCCAGCAGAGCTACGGCAACCTCGCCGAGGTCGGCACCGGCCTGCGCGCCGACCAGCTCGACCTCGGCATCGTCCCGCTCGGGCCCGCGGGCGAGCCCGAGGGGCTGGCCTTCACCCCGATCCTCGCGGCGCGCAACGTGGTCTGCTGCCGTGTCGGCCACCCGCTGCAGCGCAGCAAGCGCCCGACGACGGCCGATCTCGGCCGCTTCCCCTGGGTTGCGCCGCTGCCCGGCTCGCCGCTGCTGGCCGACCTCTTCGCGATCCGCTCCTCGCTCGCGGTTCCCGAGCTCGACATCCGCTATTCCGGCGGCTCGCTGCTCAGCGTGATGAACTACATGGAAGGGACCGACGCGCTCGCCGTGCTGCCGTTCTCGGTCTGGTTCGCCGAGCGCAAGCAGAACCGCATCGCGGTGCTGCCGGTCGACATCCCCCAGCCGCAGCGCCACCTGGGCATCCTGCGCCCGGCGGGGCCGCCGGCCAACCCCGCCGCCGGGGCCTTCGCCGACTTCATCGTGCAGTCCTTCGAATCGATGCAGCAGCTGATCCTGCGGCACGAGAACGCCGTGGTCTGGCGCCGCTGAGCGGGGAGGCGACGACGGCGGTCTGCCGCCGCGGCCGCGGCGCCGGGGGGTCAGCCCCCGGCCGCCTCGCGCAGCGCCTGCGCCGGCAGGAGCGCCCCGCGCGTCTCCACCACCCGCGCCGCGACGCGCTGCGCAAGCGCGACGGCCGCGCCGGGGCCGGCGCCGGAGAGCCGCGCCGCGAGGTAGGCGCCGTCGAAGGCATCGCCCGCCCCCGTGGTATCGACCACCCGCCGGACGGGCGCGACGGGGTGCTGCCCGCGCGCCGCGCCCAGCCGCCAGAGCGTCGGGCGCAGCCCGTCCTTGACCACGGTCTCGGGCACGCCGTGGCCGGCATAGCGCGCCAGCGTCGCCGCGGCGGTCCGGTCGCCGAAGGCGGCCGCCTCGTCGGCCTGCGTCGGCAGCAGGATGTCGGCCAGAGCCGCGGCGCGCGCGATGGTCCGCGCCGCCGTCGCCCCGTCCTCCCAGAGGCGGGGGCGCAGGTTGGGGTCGAAGGCGAGGCGGAAGGCGCGCCCGTGCCGCGGCCCCAGCGCCTGCAGCAGCCGCTCGCGATCCCCCGCCGGCAGGATCGCGAGCGTGATGCCCGAAACGAAGACCAGATCGGCGCCCGCGAGCGCCGCGCCGAGCGCCGCCGCATCCGCCGCCAGATGCCGCGCGGCGCTGTCCGACCGCCAGTAGGCGAAGCTGCGTTCGCCCGCGGCGTCGGTGCGGATCGTGTAGAGCCCCAGGCTGCGGTCCGGGTCGCGCCCGACATGGGCGGTGCCGATCCCGGCGGCGGCGAGCATCGCCACCATCTCGTCGGAAAGCGCATCGGTGCCCACACGGGTCAGATAGTCCACTCGCGCCTCGGGGGGCAGCAGCGCGCGCAGCGCCCAGGCGACGTTGAGCGAATCGCCCGCGAACCCCTGCTGCCAGAGCCCGTCGCCGCGGCGGGCGAACTCCACCATGCATTCGCCGATGCACAGGACGCGCATGCTCGGCCCCGCGCTCAGGGAACCCCGGCCGCGGCGCGGCGGCGGGCGGGCGTCCGGCGGAGGGGCGTCCGGCGGAGGGGCGTCCGGCGGGGGGCGTGCCTGCGGGATGGTGGCGGCTCATGCGCCCCCTCTAGCCGGGCGCGGCGGCCGTGTCGATCCGGCCCGCGCCGGCGCCGATCGGCATGTTGCCGGCCGATATTCCGGGATGATCGCTTGCATTGTTACAGCCGTTACATTATTCTTGCGACATGCAGGGCATCACCTGGCTTCTCCTCACCTACCGGATCCCGCCCGAGCCCGCCGCCCGGCGGATCGCGGTCTGGCGCAGGCTGAAGGCGATGGGGGCGGTCTACCTCCAGAACGGCGTCTGCCTCCTGCCCCGGACCGACGACCACGTCCGCCGCCTGAAGATGCTCGAGAACGAGATCGCCGGGGCGAAGGGCGAAAGCGTGATCCTCCAGACCGTCGCCCTCGATCCGGCGCAGGAGGCCAAGGTGATCGCCCGCTTCCGCGCCGACCGCGACGAGGCCTATGCCGAGTTCCTCGACAAGTGCGACGATTTCGAACGCGAGGTCGCCAAGGAGATCGCCGCCAGCCACTACACCTATGCCGAGCTCGAGGAGAACGACGCCGATCTCGGCAAGCTGCGCGACTGGCTCGCGCGGATCGAGAGGCTCGACTTCTACGGCGCCCCGCGCGCCGGGGAGGCGCGGGCGCGGCTGGCCGCCTGCGAGGCCGTGCTCGACGACTATGCCCGCCGCGTCTTCGACGCGCATGACGAGAACCGCTGAGGAGGGATCGCCATGACCCTTGCCCCCGTGCTTCCGGTCGCCCTCGCCGCCGGGGCCGGCGCCGCCATCCTGGCAAGGCGCCGGCGCTGGCCCGCCGTGCTTCTCGCCTGGCAGGACCGTCAGCGCCAGCGCGCCGCGCTCGGCGCGCTCGACGACCGGCTGCTCGCCGACGTCGGCCTCGGCCGTGCCGAGGCCGAACGCGAGGCGCGCCGCCTTGACTGAGCGCCCCCCTCCGCCCGCCGCCCCCGCCGCCCCGGCCGCCTCGGCCACGCCGGGCGGCGGCGCCGGCGCGGCCATGCCGGGCCCGGTCTGGCGCCGCCTGCCGGCGGGGATCTGGGCGCTCGGCTTCGTCTCGCTCCTGATGGATGTCTCCTCCGAGATGATCCACGCGCTGCTGCCGGTCTACCTCGTGGTCGGGCTCGGGGCCTCGGCGCTTGCCGTCGGCGTCATCGAGGGCATCGCCGAGGCGACCGCGGCGATCACCAGGGTGGTCTCGGGCGCGCTGAGCGACCGGCTCGGCCGGCGCAAGGACCTCGCCGCCCTCGGTTACGGGCTCGCGGCGCTGACCAAGCCCGTCTTCCCGCTCGCCCCCTCGGTGGGCTGGCTGGTGGCGGCGCGTTTCCTCGACCGGGTGGGCAAGGGGATCCGCGGCGCGCCGCGCGATGCGCTGGTGGCCGACATCGCGCCGCCCGAGCTGCGCGGCGCGGCCTTCGGCCTCCGCCAGGCGCTCGACACGGCAGGGGCCTTCCTCGGCCCGCTCGCGGCGATCGGGCTGATGTGGCTCTTTGCCGACGATTTCGCCGCGGTGTTCTGGGTTGCCGTCGTCCCGGCCTTCGCGGCGCTTGGCCTGATCCTGTTCGCGGTCCGCGAACCGCCGCGCCCGGCGGGCCTGCGGCGGGTGCGCAACCCGCTGGCGCGGGAGGAGCTGCGGCTGCTCGGCGCGCTCTACTGGGGCGTGGTCGGCGTCGCCGCGCTGTTCACGCTGGCACGCTTCAGCGAGGCCTTCCTGGTCCTGCGCGCCCAGGGCGCCGGGCTGCCGCTGACGCTGGTGCCGCTCGTGCTCGTCGGCATGAACCTCGTCTACGCGCTCGCGGCCTACCCGGTGGGCGCGCTGTCCGACCGCGTCTCGCGCGGCGCCATCCTCGGCGCGGGCCTCGCCGTGCTGATCGGCGCCGACCTCGTGCTGGCGCTCTCCGCCGGGCTCGGGGGGATCGGGGCGGGGGTGCTGCTCTGGGGCCTGCACATGGGGCTGACCCAGGGCCTGCTCGCCGCGCTCGTCGCCGACGCCGTGCCGGCCGAACTCCGCGGCACGGCCTTCGGCATGTTCAACCTCGTCACCGGCCTTGCCCTGCTGCTTGCCAGCGTCCTGGCCGGCGCGCTCTGGGAGCGCGTCGGGCCTGAAGCCACCTTCCTCGCCGGCGCCGGCTTCGCGGCCGCGACGCTCGTCGCGGTGCTGCCGCTGGAGCGCCGCCTGCGCCGTCGCGGCGCCGCCGCGGCGCGCTGAGCCCCGCGGCTCAGCCCGCCTTCAGCCGCCGCGCCACCTCGGGCGCGAAGTAGGTCAGCACCCCGTCGCAGCCCGCGCGCTTGAAGGCGATCAGGCTTTCCCAGATCGCCGTCTCGCCGTCGATCCAGCCGCGTTCGGCCGCGCCGCGGATCATCGCGTATTCGCCCGAGACCTGGTAGGCGAAGGTCGGCGCGCCGAAGGCATCCTTCACCCGCCGGCAGATGTCGAGATAGGGCATCCCCGGCTTGACCATCACCATGTCGGCCCCCTCGGCCAGGTCGCGCGCGACGCAGCGCAGCGCCTCGTCGGAATTGGCCGGGTCCATCTGGTAGGTCTTCTTGTCGCCCTTGAGCGCCCCCGTCGCGCCCACCGCATCGCGGAACGGGCCGTAGAAGGCGCTGGCATACTTCGCCGCGTAGGAGAGGATCGCCACGTTGCGGTGGCCCGCCGCCTCGAGCGCCGACCGGATCGCGCCGATCCGGCCGTCCATCATGTCGGACGGGCCGAGGATGTCGGCCCCCGCCTCGGCCTGGGCGAGCGCCATCCGCACCAGCGCCGCCACCGTCTCGTCGTTGACGATCTCGCCGCCCGCCACGATCCCGTCGTGGCCGTGGAGGTTGTAGGGGTCGAGCGCCACGTCGGTCATCACCGCGATGCCCGGCACCTCGGCCTTGATCGCGCGGATCGCGCGGTTGGTGAGGTTCTCGGGGTTCCAGGCCTCCTCGCAGGCGGCCGTCTTCTTCGCCGGATCGGTGTAGGGAAAGAGGCAGATCGCCGGAATGCCGAGCTCGGCCGCCCGCGCCGCCGCCTCGACCGCGCGGTCGAGCGAGAGCCGGTTCACCCCCGGCATCGAGGGCACCGGCTCGCTCACCCCCGCGCCGTCGCGCAGGAACAGCGGCCAGATCAGGTCGTCGGCCGTCAGCGCCGTCTCCCGCGTCAGCGCCCTGAGGCCCGCGCTCGACCGCTGCCGCCTGAGCCGCGCGGCGGGAAAGGGGGGGACGATCGGTGCCATGGCCAGGTGCCTCGCGGGGTTTTTTGGTTGCGTGGCATGGATCGCGGCGCATCTCAAGTGTATGACACCGGCCGGGCCCGTGGCAGGGTCGGGCGGAAGGAGCGGTCATGGGTCCGGGCGTCGAGTGGTTTGACCTCGTGTTCGAGCTGATCGACATGCGGTCGTTCTCGAACCTGTGGTACTGGATCGCGCTCGCGGTGTTCTGGTCCTCGCTCAGCCATTTCGTGCTCGGCGTGCCGTTCGACATGCTGGTGCGCGCGCGCCGCCGGGGCGGCGAGGCCGAGCGCGACTTCGAGGACATGGTGCGGATCAGCGTCGGGCGGATCCTCGGCGTGGTCGATCACGCCGGCCACTTCCTCGCCGGCTTCGCCGCCTTCGCGCTGAGCGGGCTTGCGACGCTCGGCTTCTACTACCGCATCGAGTTCGCGCAGGCGGTCTTCCTGCTCTGCGCGCCGCTCGTCCCGGTCTCGTGGGTGACGGTGCGGGCGGCGCGCCGGGTGCGTGCCTCGGGCGACCGCGGCGAGGCGCTGCGCCGCCACATCCAGCGCGCGCGCGTCTGGGTGCAGGCGATCGGCATGGTCTCGATCTTCGTCACCGCGATGTGGGGGATGTACCAGAACCTCAGCATCGGCGCGCTCGGCGGCTGGCGCTGAACCCCGCCCCCGATTCCGGTTGACACCGCCGACGGGGCGGGTAGCTCCCGCGGGGCCATGACCGCAGCCGACCGCATCACGCTTTCCGGGGCGCCCGAGGGGTTCGACGCGCGCCTGCTTGCCAGGGAACTGGGCGCGGGCCGCACCGTGCTGCACGTCGCGCGCGACGACAAGCGCATGGAGGCGATGCGCCAGGCGCTGGCCTTCTTCGCGCCCGAGGCCCTCGTGCTCACCTTCCCCGCCTGGGACTGCCTGCCCTTCGACCGGGTCTCGCCCGCGCCCGAGGTCTCGGCCGCGCGCATGGCCACGCTCGCCGCGCTCGCCGCCGGCCTGCCGCAGCCCTTCGTGCTGCTCACCACGCTCGGCGCGGCCACCCAGCGGCTTCCCGCACGCGAGGTGGTGGCCGGCGCCTCGTTCTCCGCCCGGGTCGGCGGCCACCTCGACGAGGCGGCGCTGCGCGCCTGGCTGGTGCGCATGGGCTTCTCCCAGGCGCCGACGGTGACCGAGCCCGGCGACTATGCCGTGCGCGGGGGCATCATCGACATCTACCCGCCGGGCGAGGGCGGGCCCGTCCGGCTCGACCTCTTCGGCGACGTGCTCGACGGCGCCCGCCGCTTCGACCCGGCCACCCAGCGCACCATCGAGAAGCTTGCCTCGGTGGAGCTCGCCCCGGTCTCCGAGGTGATCCTCGACGAGGCCGCGATCACCCGCTTCCGGCAGAACTACCGCATCGAGTTCGGCGCCGGCGGGCAGGACGACCCGCTCTACGAGGCGGTGAGCGCCGGCCGCAAGCACGCGGGCATGGAGCACTGGCTGCCGTTCTTCCACGAGCGGCTCGAGACACTCTTCGACTACCTGCCGGACGCGACCGTGATGCTCGACGACCAGACCGGCCCGGCGCGCCTGGCCCGCTGGGAGGGCATCGCCGACCAGTACGACGCCCGCCGCGAGGCGATGGGCCAGAAGCACCGCTTCGATACCGTCTACAAGCCGGTGCCGCCGGGGCTGCTCTACCTCGACCCCGCCGCCTGGGATGCCGCGGTGGCCCGCCACCGGGTGGTGCAGCTCGTCGTGCTGCCGCAGCCGACCGGCCCCGGCGTGCTCGACGCGGGCGGGCGCATCGGGCGCAGCTTCGCCCCCGAACGCCAGCAGGAAAAGATCAGTCTTTTCGATGCTTTGGCCGAACATCTTCGGGCACGCCGCAAGGCCGGCCCGGTGGTCGTCGCCAGCTATTCCGAAGGCGCGCGCGAGCGGCTGAAGGGCCTCATCGAGGATCACGGCATCGCCGGCGCGACCGAGGTCCGCGACCTGCGCGACCTCGTGCCCGGCGGCGTCCACCTTGCCGTCTGGGCGCTCGAGCAGGGCTTCGAGGGACCGGTCGAGGGCGGCACCCTCACCGTCGTCTCCGAGCAGGACGTGCTCGGCGACCGGCTGATCTCGCGCCCGCGCCGCCGGCGCCGGGCCGAGAACTTCCTGACCGAGGCGCAGGCGCTCACCCCCGGCGACCTCGTGGTGCATGTCGATCACGGGGTGGGGCGCTACCGCGGGCTCGAGGTCGTGACCGCGCTCGGCGCGGCGCACGAATGCCTGCTGATCGAATACGCGGGCGGCGACAAGCTCTACCTGCCGGTGGAGAACATCGAGCTGCTCTCGCGCTTCGGCCACGAGGACGGCCTGCTCGACAGGCTTGGCGGCGGTGCCTGGCAGGCGAAGAAGGCCCGGCTCAAGGAGCGCATCCGCCAGATCGCCGACCGGCTGATCCGCACGGCGGCCGAACGGGCGCTGCGCCACGCCCCGGTGCTGGAGCCCGCCCACGGGCTCTGGGAGGACTTCTCCGCCCGCTTCCCCTGGCAGGAGACCGACGACCAGCTCGCCGCCATCGAGGACGTCCTCTCGGACATGGCCTCGGGCCGGCCGATGGACCGGCTGATCTGCGGCGACGTCGGCTTCGGCAAGACCGAGGTCGCCATGCGCGCGGCCTTCGTCGCGGCCATGTCGGGGGTTCAGGTCGCGGTCATCGCGCCGACGACGCTGCTTGCCCGCCAGCACGCGCGCAGCTTCGCCGAACGCTTCCGCGGCTTTCCGCTGCGCATCGGGCGGCTGTCGCGCTTCGTGCCCGCGCGCGAGGCCGAGCAGACGCGCCGCGGCCTCGCCGACGGCTCGGTGGACATCGTGATCGGCACCCATGCGCTGCTCGCCAGGGGCATCCGGTTCCGCAACCTCGGCCTGCTGATCATCGACGAGGAGCAGCACTTCGGCGTCGCCCACAAGGAGCGGCTGAAGGAGCTGCGCACCGACATCCATGTGCTGACCCTGACCGCGACGCCGATCCCGCGCACGCTCCAGCTTGCGCTCACCGGCGTGCGCGACCTCTCGATCATCGCCACCCCGCCGGTCGACCGGCTCTCGATCCGCACCTACGTGGCCGAGTTCGACGCGCTGACGATCCGCGAGGCGCTGCTGCGCGAGCACTACCGCGGCGGGCAGTCGTTCTTCGTCGTCCCCCGCATCGCCGACATCCCCGAGATGGAGGCCTTCCTCAAGGAGCAGGTGCCCGAGGTGAGCTACGTCGTTGCCCACGGCCAGATGGCGGCGGGCGAGCTCGACGAGCGGATGAACGCCTTCTACGACGGCAAGTACGACGTGCTGCTGTCCACCACGATCGTGGAATCGGGGCTCGACATCCCCACCGCGAACACGCTCGTCGTCTGGCGCGCCGACATGTTCGGGCTGGCGCAGCTCTACCAGATCCGGGGCAGGGTGGGGCGCTCCAAGACGCGCGCCTTCGCCTTCCTGACGACGAGGCCCGGCGTCCCGCTCACCCCGCAGGCCGAGAAGCGGCTCAGGGTGCTCGGCTCGCTCGACACGCTGGGCGCGGGCTTCACGCTGGCCAGCCAGGATCTCGACATCCGCGGCGCTGGCAACCTGATCGGCGAGGAGCAGTCGGGCCAGATGCGCGAGGTCGGCTACGAACTCTACCAGCAGATGCTGGAGGAGGCGATCCAGCGCATCCGCTCGGGCGAGCTCCAGGGCCCGGTGGACGAGGGCGAATGGTCGCCGCAGATCAACCTCGGCGTGCCGGTGCTGATCCCCGAGGACTACGTGCCCGACCTCGACGTGCGGCTCGGCCTCTACCGGCGGCTGTCGCAGCTGACGAGCAAGGTGGAGCTCGAGGGCTTCGCGGCCGAGCTGATCGACCGCTTCGGGCCGCTGCCGCGCGAGGTCAACACGCTGCTCCTCGTGGTCCGCATCAAGGCCGAATGCCGCAAGGCGGGCATCGCCCGGCTCGACGCCGGGCCCAAGGGCGCCACGGTGCACTTCCACCAGGACCGCTTCGCCAACCCCGCGGGGCTCGTCGAGTTCCTCCAGGCCGAGCAGGGCAACGCCAAGATCAGGGACAACCGCGTGATCGTGCGGCGCGACTGGGCGACCGAGGCCGACCGCATCAGGGGCGCCTTCGCGATTGCCCGCGATCTGGCCGGCAAGGCCGTGGCCAGGGGTTGAGCCGGGCGGGTCTCAGCGCGGGGCGAGGATCGCCAGCGCCTTGAACAGCGCCGCGGCGAGCGCGCCGGCCGGATGCCGTGCGCGGGCGGTGCCCAGGGCCATGTCGCCGTCGGTGGTCCGGCTGCTGCGGCGCAGGCGGCAGCGCCAGCGCCCGTGCCCCGCGCTCGCCTCGCCGTCGAGCGCGATCTCCCAGCCCGGCAGCGCGGCCTCCACCACGCCGAGCATCGCATCCACGCTGCCGAAACCCGCCGGCTGAGGCAGCGCGGCCGCGCGCAGCGCCGCCCGGGCGCGGGCCTCGAGGTCGCCGCCCACGGCCTCGGCCGCCTCGATCTCCTCGCCGAGCGCCATCAGGTCGCGATCCGCCATCCTCGCCCTCCTTCCGCCGAGCCACGCTCCGCAGCCTGAGGGCGGGCGCGCCGGTCGGCCTTGATGCAGGTCAACGAGCCCGCCGCCGCGCGGGCGCATTGTCGCCCCGCCCGGCAGAGGAGACAGACGATGCCCGAGACCCGCCGCCGCGTGATCTGGTTCGAGAAGCTCCGGCGCGGCGATGTTGCGCGCGTCGGGGGCAAGAACGCCTCGCTGGGCGAGATGGTGGCGCGGCTCTCGAAGGCGGGCATCCGCGTGCCGCCCGGCTTCGCCACGACCGCCGAGGCCTACAGGGACTATCTCGCCGCCAACGGGCTCGACGGTCTGATCGCCGAGACGATGGCCGCGCTCGCCGATCACCGGCTGTCCCTGGAGGAGGCCGGCGCGCGCCTGCGCCGGGCGATCGCCGGGGGAACCTTCCCCGAGGACACGCGCCGCGCCATCGCCGGGGCCTATGCCGAACTCTGCGCCCGCACCGGGGTGCGCGACCTGCCGGTCGCCGTGCGCTCCTCGGCCACCGCGGAGGATCTGCCCGATGCCAGCTTCGCCGGCCAGCAGGAGACGTTCCTCAACATCCGCGGCGAGGCGGCGCTGCTGGCCGCCTGCCGGCGCTGCTACGCCTCGCTGTTCACCGACCGGGCGATCACCTACCGCAGGCTCCGGGGCTTCGACCATGCCAAGGTCGCGCTCAGCGTCGGCGTGCAGCAGATGGTGCGCTCCGACCTCGCGGGCTCGGGCGTGATGTTCTCGCTCGACACCGAGTCGGGCTTCGACCGCGTGGTGCTCATCAACGCCGCCTGGGGCCTCGGCGAGACCGTGGTGCAGGGCACGGTCACGCCCGACGAATACCAGGTCTACAAGCCCTTCCTGAACCGCAAGGGGCTGGTGCCGATCCTCGAGAAGAAGCTCGGCGCCAAGGAGCGAAAGATGGTCTACGCCGCGGGCGAGGGCGGGCCCACGCGCAGCGTGCCGACCTCGAAGGCCGAGCGCGCCGCCTTCGTCCTCTCGGATGCCGAGATCCTCGACCTCGCCCGGCAGGCCGCGACCATCGAGAGGCACTACGGCCGGCCGATGGACATCGAATGGGCCAAGGACGGCGAGAGCGGCCTTCTCTACATCGTCCAGGCCCGGCCCGAGACGGTGCAGAGCCGCCTCCGCGCCGGAACCTTCCGCCGCTACACGGTCGGCCAGGCGGGGCGGCCGCTGCTCACCGGGCTCGCGGTCGGTTCGGCGGCGGCCGCCGGGCGGGTCTGCCTGATCGGGCAGGTCTCCGAGATCGCGCGCTTCGTGCCGGGCGCGATCCTCGTCACCGGCACCACCGACCCCGACTGGGTGCCGATCATGCAGCAGGCCGCCGCCATCGTCACCGACCACGGCGGGCGCACCAGCCACGCCGCCATCGTCAGCCGCGAGCTCGGGCTGCCCGCCATCGTGGGCACCGGGAACGCCACGCACCTGCTGCATGACGAGCAGGAGATCACCGTGGACTGCACCGGCGGCGACGAGGGCGTGGTGCGCGAGGGCCTCGCCCGGATCGAGGTCGAGGAACTCGGCCTCGCCGACATCCCCCGAACCCGCACGAAGGTCATGCTGAACCTCGCCAATCCCGCCGCCGCCGCGCGCTGGTGGCGGCTGCCGGCCGACGGCGTGGGGCTCGCCCGGATGGAGTTCGTGGTCTCGAACGTCATCAAGGCGCATCCGCTCGCGCTCACCCGGTTCGACCGGCTCGAGGACGAGGCCGCGCGCGCCGCGATCGAGGCGCTGACCGCCGGCTACGCCCGCCGGGAAGACTACTTCGTCGAGCGCCTCGCCATGGGCCTCTCCCGCATCGCCGCCGTCTGGCACCCGCGGCCGGTGATCGTGCGGATGAGCGACTTCAAGACGAACGAATACGCCGAACTGCTGGGCGGCCGGCAGTTCGAGCCGCATGAGGCGAACCCGATGATCGGCTGGCGCGGCGCCTCGCGCTACTACGCCGAGGGCTACCGCGACGGTTTCGCGCTGGAATGCCGGGCGATCCGCCGCCTGCGCGAGGCGATGGGCTTCGACAACGTGATCGTGATGATCCCGTTCTGCCGCACGCCCGCCGAAGCCGACCGGGTGCTGGAGGTGATGCGGGCCGAGGGGCTCGAACGGGGGCGGAACGGCCTCCAGATCTATGTCATGTGCGAGATCCCCTCGAACGTGATCCTCGCCGAGGAATTCGCCCGGCGCTTCGACGGCTTCTCGATCGGCTCGAACGACCTCACCCAGCTCACCCTCGGCATCGACCGCGACAGCGACGCGCTGGCGGGCCTGTTCCGCGAGGACGACCCCGCGGTGCTCTGGATGATCGACCAGGTCGTCGCCCGTGCGCACCGGGCCCGGCGCAAGGTCGGGCTCTGCGGCCAGGCGCCGTCGAACGACCCGGCCTTCGCGCGGCATCTCGTGCAGGCGGGGA
This sequence comes from Paracoccaceae bacterium, assembly GCA_026419405.1. Classification (GTDB taxonomy): domain Bacteria; phylum Pseudomonadota; class Alphaproteobacteria; order Rhodobacterales; family Rhodobacteraceae; genus JANZZL01. The sequence goes on from JANZZL010000093.1 coordinate 30,561, forward strand.
TCGATTCGATCAGCGTCACGCCCGACGCCTTCCTCGCCGTGAAGCGCCACGTCGCCGAGGCCGAGCGCGACCGGCGCGCTTCCGGCGCCGCGCGCCGCGCGGACCGGGCGCCGGGGCGCTAGTGGCCGCGCAGGAACTGGCCGTAGCCGCCGTGGCAGAAGACGAGCGGCGCGCCCTCGCGCGCGGCCGCCTCGAGCACCCGTCCCACCACGATCAGGTGGTCGCCCGCGTCGTGGCGCGCCTCCGTCCGGCAGGCGAAGCGGGCCAGGCAGTCGGTCAGAAGCGGCACGCCGCCCGGTCCCGGCTCGGTGGCGATGCCCGCGAAGTCCCGACCGTTGCGCGCGAAATGCGCCGCAAGGTCACGGTGCTCGCGGCCCATGACATGGATCGCGAAATGCTCCGCGGCGGCGAAGGCGGCAAAGCGCGACGAGGCCCGCGCCGGCGACCACAGCACCAGCGGCGGGTCGAGCGAGACCGAGGCGAAGCTGTTCGCGGTGATCCCGATCGGCCCCTCCTCGGTCAGCGCCGTGACCACCGTCACGCCCGTCGCGAAGCGGCCGAGCGCGTCGCGGAAGGCGCGGGCCGTCTCCGGTCCGGGGATGAAGCGTTCCATGGCGGGATTCCCGTTCGCATGCCGTCCGCCCGGCAACCTCGCGTTCCAGCGCGGGCGTGTAAAGCGCGAAGCGCGGGCCGCCAGCCGCGCGCACGCGACGACGCGGCGCGGGGCGCAGCGCTGCGCCCGGCCCCGCCGAGCCCCGCCGGGCCCCGCCGCGGGCGGGATGTCGCAAGGGCGACCCGGCCGGCGCGAGGAAGAGGCCTGCGGCCACTACCTCATGCGGAACATGCAGGAATACATCCAGATGCCTGTCAAAACGTGAAAATCTCTCGGACAGACGGCCAGATCCGCCCGCCGGCCGGCGACTGCGCTCGTCCGCCGCCACTTTCGGCCCGCCAAATACTCCCGCCGGAGGCACCCGAGCCGAGGGCCGCAAGGCCCGCAGGCGAGACAGAGGGCTTGCGGCCGCCAGGCCGCGCCGCAAGGGTCAACTGTCGGGCGGGATCAGCCCCAGCCCGCGCAGGTAGATCCCGATGCCCGCCTCCAGCAGCTCCTCGGGCGGAAAGGGCGAGCTGCGCCCCGGCGCGCCGCGGGCGAAGAGCTCCACCACCCCGTGCGACAGCGCCCAGACATGGGCCGAGAACATCGTCGCCGGCGGCCGCCGGCCGGGCGGGAGATGCTCCTGTCTCTTATACACATCTGACGCTGCCGACGAGCG
>JANZZL010000121.1 GCA_026419405.1 Paracoccaceae bacterium
CGCTCGTCGGCAGCGTCAGATGTGTATAAGAGACAGCTATCTGGGCATGCGGGCGAACTTCGATCCCTCGATCGGCCCCGCGCGGCTGATCTACGCCTTCGAGGCGGTGATCATCGGCGGGCTCGGCAGCCTCTGGGGCACGCTCGCCGGGGGCGCGATCATCGGCATCGCCCAGACCCTGGGCGCGCAGATCAACCCCGAACTGCAGATCCTTGCGGGGCATGTGGCCTTCCTCGTGGTGCTGCTGCTGCGGCCACGGGGGCTGTTCCCCAGGGCGGCGGACTGAGCGCGGAGGGGCCCGATGCGCAAGGTCACCACACGCACCCGCGCCAGCACCGCCGCCGGCATCGGCGCCGTCGTCCTGATCGCGGCGGGGCTCGCGCTGCCGGCCGTGGCGCCGCGCAGCCTGATCCAGGACCTGTTCTTCATCCTCACCATGCTGACGCTGGCGCAGCTGTGGAACCTGATCGCGGGCTTCGGGGGCATGGTGAGCGTCGGGCAGCAGGCCTTCGTCGGGCTCGGCGCCTACGCGATGTTCGCGGGCGTCATCCTCTGGGGCTGGGACCCGGTGCCGGCGATCCTGCTCGGGGGGATCGCCGCGCTGGCGCTGGCCGTGCCCATGGCGTTCTTCGCCTTCCGCCTCCAGGGCGCCTACTTCGCCATCGGAACCTGGGTGATCGCGGAGGTGACGCGCCTTTCGGTCGCGCAGTGGAAGATGCTGGGCGGCGGCACCGGCACCTCGCTGCCGCGCGAGGCGACGGCCGACATCCTCGGCGTGGCCGCGATCGCCGACCTCTTCGGCCTGCGCGAGGCGGCGGCGCGCGACGTGCTGGCCTACTGGCTGGCGCTGGCGCTGGCCGCGGGCACCATCGGGGCGATCTACGCCCTGCTGCGCTCGCGCCTCGGGCTTGCGCTCGCGGCGGTGCGCGACAACGACAACGCCGCCCGGTCGGTCGGCGTGGACGCCGGGCGCGTCAAGTGGATCGTGTTCCTCGCCGCCGCCGCCATGACCGGCCTCGTCGGGGCGCTGATCTACGTCCAGACCGCCCGCATCAGCCCCGACGCGGCCTTCAGCGTCACGACCTGGACCGCCTACGTCATCTTCATCGCCGTGATCGGCGGGATCGGAAGGCTGGAGGGGCCGATCGTCGGGGTGCTGGTGTTCTGGGGCCTCCAGACCGCCTTTGCCGACTACGGCGCCTGGTATCTCTTCGCCCTCGGCCTCCTCGCGATCGCGACCATGCTGGTCGCGCCCAGGGGGATCTGGGGCTTCGTGGCCGATCGCACGGGGCTCGCGCTCTTCCCGGTGCAGCGGCGGCTCAGGCTCGAGGGGGTCGCAGCCTGAGCGCACGCCCGGCGGGCCCTGCCCGACCCTTCGCGGCGCCGGACAGGGCCTCGCGCAGGCAGCCGGTGCGGTGCACCAGGCGGATCGCGGAAGGCCACGGTCCGCCGAGGGCGCGGCCTCTCCGATCAGGCCGGGGTGCCGTCCGGCGGGCCGGCCGGCGTCTCGGGGCGGAGATCCTGCGGGCGGATGCGCAGCGCGCGCAGCGCGTTGAGGATCACGGCGACGTCGATCGCCTCCTGCAGCACGGCGCCCTGGACCGGCGAGATGCAGCCCAGCGCCGCGGCGATCATGCCGAGGACCGACAGCCCGATCCCGGCGACGACGCTTTCCAGCGCGATGCGGCGCGCGGCGCGGGCGATCGCGATGCCGGCGCCCAGCCGGTCGATCCGGTCCACGAGGAGCACCACGTCGGCCGCCTCGGCCGAGGCGGCGGCGCCGCGGGCGCCCATCGCCACGCCGACATCGGCCGCCGCCAGCGCCGGGGCGTCGTTCACCCCGTCGCCGACCATCATCACCGGCCCGTGCTTGCGCTCGGCCAGGACGAGCAGGACCTTCCGGTCGGGCGTGAGACCCGCCCGCAGACCGTCGAGGCCGAGACCCCGGGTGACGTGCTCGGCCACCTCCACCCGGTCGCCCGTCGCCAGCAGGATGCGCCCGACGCCGAGGCGGCGCAGCCCGGCGAGCATCCGCGCGGCATCCTCGCGCAGCGGATCGGACATCACGAGGTGGCCGGCCAGCCGCCCGTCGACCGCGACGGCGACCCGCACCGATCCGACCTCGGGCGGCGGCACGCGGTCCGCGGCGCCCCCGAGGCGCGCCGCCACGAAGCCGTCGCCGCCCACGATCACGGCATGGCCCTCGACGCGTCCGGCGACGCCATCGCCCGGCACCTCGGCGACCTCGGAGGGGACGGCAAGCGCCAGCCCGCGGGCCTTCGCCGCCGCGACGATGGCCTGGGCGACCGGGTGCCGGGAGGCCTGGTCGAGCGCGGCGGCCAGGCGCAGGATGTCGTCCGCAGTCATGCCGGCGTGGCTGCGGATCGAGACGATCCGCGGCCGCCCCTCGGTCAGCGTGCCGGTCTTGTCGAGGATCAGCGTGCCGATCCGCGCCATCGTCTCGAGCGCCCCTGCGCCCTTGATCAGGACGCCGAAGCGGGCCGCGCGCGACAGGCCGGCGACCAGCGCCACCGGCACCGCCAGGATCAGCGGGCACGGCGTCGCCACCACCAGCACGGCGACGGCCCGGATCGGGTCGCCGGTGGCCCACCAGGCGGCGGCGGCGATCACGACCGTCAGGGCGAGGAAGCCGAGCGACCAGCGGTCCGCCAGGCGCGACATCGGCGCCTTCGACCGCTGCGCCGCCTCGACGAGGCGGACGATCCCGGCATAGGTGCTCTCGCGCGCGCGTCGCGTGGCGGCGAGGTCGAAGGCCTCGCCCGCGTTGGTCGCCCCGCTCATCGCCTCGGCCCCGCGCGGCAGCCGCACGGGCAGCGGCTCGCCGGTCAGCGCCGAGGTGTCGAGGAAGGCGCCGTCGGAGGCGACGGTGCCGTCCACCGGCACGACATCGCCCTGCCGGATCAGCAGCCGGTCGCCCGGCGCGATCGCGTCGAGCGGCACCTCCTCCAGCGCGCCGTCCCGGTGGCGCGTGGCCGTCCGCGGCACGCGCGCCAGCAGCGCGTGCATCTCGCGCCGCGCACGGCCCTCGGCGAAGCTCTCGAGGAACGTGCCGCCGGCATACATCACCGCCACGACCGCCGCGGCGAGCGTCTCGCCGAAGACGAGCGCTGCCGTCATCGACAGCGCCGCGACGAGGTCGAGCCCGACCTCGCCGCGCGCGAGGCTGCGCAGGATCTCGAGCACGAGCGCCGCAAGGGCGGGAACGACGCCGGCGGCCCAGACCAGGTGCGCGGCCTCGGCCTTGCCGGCGGCCTGCAGGCCGAGCCCCGCGACCAGGCCGGCGAGGGTCACGGCCAGGATGGCCGTCCTGACGTGGTCTCTTCCGGCGCGGTCCACCCGGCGCAGCCCTCCCCGGCGGAGGCCTCCGGCCAGCGGGCCGGCCGGCGGCAGGAATCTCGCGCGCGGGCCACCATGGCGCAACCGGCCGGCCGCGTCGAGCCCGCTGTCACCCCCCCGGCCGGCCGGAGGCGGTGCCGGCCTGTCGCATTCCGGTGACGCGCCCGTCGCGCGCCGGCGCGAGCGGATGCCAGGCGGGCGCCGCCCCCGGCCGCAACCTGTGCGCCGTGATCGCCGGCCACGATCACCGACCGCGGCGCCGTGGCTCCCGGCGGGGTGGCCCAGCGCGCCGGCGCGCCTCGCCCGGCACGGGGACGCGGCAGGCACGGGGACGCGGCACGGGCACACGGCGCGGGGACGCGGCACGGGCACACGGCACGGGCGCACGGCGCGGGGGGCATCGCGTCATCGAACCGTTACCCAACCATCGATCCCCTGTCACAGAGCCCCGGTAATACCCGGGCGGGGCTCACCGGGGGGCGGCCGATGCTGGAAGTCAGGGGCGTGACACGGATGTTCGGCCAGAAGGCCGCCGTCGACGGCATCAGCTTCAGCGTGGACGGCCCCGCCTTCATCGGCATCATCGGACGGTCCGGCGCGGGCAAGTCCACCTTCCTGCGGCTGATGAACCGGCTGATCGACGCGACCGCCGGCGAGATCCGGGTCGAGGGGCGCGACGTGCTCGCCCTGAGGGGCAGGGAGGCGCGCGCCTGGCAGTCGCGCTGCGCGATGATCTTCCAGCAGTTCAACCTGGTGCCGCGGATGGATGTCGTCTCGAACGTGCTGCACGGCGTCCTCAACCGCCGCTCGACGCTGCAGACGATGTTCAACCTCTGGCCCCGCGCCGACATCCTGCGGGCGCTCGAGATCCTCGAGCGGCTCGGGATCGCCGAGCAGGCGCCCAAGCGCGCCGAGGCGCTCTCGGGCGGCCAGCAGCAGCGCGTGGCGATCGCCCGGGCGCTGATGCAGGACCCCGCCATCATCCTGGCCGACGAGCCGATCGCCAGCCTCGACCCGATGAACGCGCAGATCGTGATGGACACGCTCAGGCGCATCAACCTCGAGGACGGGCGCATGGTGATCGCCAACCTGCACACGCTCGACACCGCGCGGCGCTACTGCGACCGGGTGATCGGGATGCGCGACGGGCGCATCGTCTTCGACGGCACGCCCGATCAGCTCTCCACCCAGGTCGCCCGCGAGATCTACGGCGCGGACGACAGCTTCAACGAGGCCGCCACCTCGACCGCGATCCCCTCGGACAGCACGGCCGACCGCAGCTACGCGCGGGCGATGCTGGCCTGACGGCACCTTTCGACCCCCGGGCCCCCGAGCCGGGGGCCGCAACGCATGGAGAGACCATGAAGACCCTCTTTGCCACCCTCGCCCTGACCACGGCGCTGGCCGGCTCCGCCGCGGCGCAGGAGATCAAGGAATTCAACATCGGCATCCTCGGGGGCGAGAACGCCCAGGACCGCCTGGCCTCGACCGAGTGCCTGCGCGCCAAGACCGAGGAGCTGCTCGGCGTGCCGGTCAAGCTCTTCACCCCGGCCGACTACGACGGCGTGATCCAGGGCCTGCTGGGCGGCACGCTGGACTTCGCCTGGCTCGGGCCGTCGGCCTATGCGAAGATCTACCTCACCGACCCCGAGGCCGTCGAGGTGATGCTGACCAAGCAGAACACCGACGGCTCGACCGGCTACTACTCGATCGGCTTCGCGCGGGTCGATTCCGGCATCACCTCGATGGACGATGCCAGGGGCAAGGTGTTCGCCTTCGCCGACCCGAACTCGGCCTCGGGCTATCTGATCCCCGGCGCCGAACTGACCGAGAAGTACGGGAACCTCGAGGAGTACTTCGGGGAAGTGAAGATGTCGGGCGGCCACGAGCAGACGATCGTCGGCGTCGCGAACGGCGAGTTCGACGCGGGCGTGACCTGGGCCGACGGTCTCGGCAACTGGGAGGACGGCTACAACTCCGGCGCGCTGCGCAAGGCCTCCGACGCGGGCCTGGTGGACATGTCCACGATCCGCGAGATCTGGCGCTCCAAGCTCATCCCCGAAGGCCCGATGGTGGTCCGCAAGGCCCTGCCGCAGGACGTGAAGGACAAGGTCTACGCGCTGCTCGACACGATGTGGGAGACCGACCCCGAGTGCGCCTACAACGTGGCCGCGGGCGAGGCGAAGGACTTCGTGCCGGTCAAGCACGAGGACTATCTCGGCATCATCGCCGCGCGCAAGCTCCAGGAAGGCAGCTGAGCGCCCTCGACACGGGCCGGGCCTCCCCGCGGAGGCCCGGCGCCCGCGCGCCTGAAGGGTCGACATGGTCGAGATCATCCACGGACCGGAGGCGGACCGGCGGCCGGTGCCGGCGACGCACCGCGACGCCTATTTCGAGATGCTGCGCCGCAGGCGGATGTACGGCGGCATCCTCCTCGTGATCTTCGTGGCGCTGATGGCGTCGGGCTGGATGCTGGCCGACCACCGCAACGCCGGGAGCTTCCGGGGCGGGCTGCACCGGGTCTTCGACTTTCCCTCGGAAGTCCTGTCCGAGGCCTGGGAGAAGCGGGCGAACCTGCCCGGGCTGTTCCTCGACCACGTGCCCGCGCTGATCGAGACGCTGAACATCGCCGCCGTCGCCACGCTGCTGGGCGCGCTGGCGGCCATGGGCCTGTCGCTGCTGGCGACGCGGGGCCTGGCGCGTTGGCCGCGGGCAATCCCGGTCTTTCGCCGCAGCATGGACGCGCTGCGGGCGATCCCCGAGATCGTGATCGCGCTGGTCCTGATCTTCATCCTCGGCGGCGGCCCGGTGCCGGCCGTCATCGCCATCGCGCTGCACACCGGCGGCGCGCTGGGCAAGCTGTTCTCGGAAGTGGCCGAGAACGCCGACCTGAAGCCGGTCGAGGGCCTGGCCTCGGTCGGCGCCAACTGGTCGCAGCGGATGTGGCTGGGCGTGATCCCGCAGGTCGCGCCGAACTGGCTGAGCTATGCGCTCCTCCGCTTCGAGATCAACGTGCGCGCCAGCGCGATCCTGGGCTTCGTCGGCGAGGGCGGGATCGGCCATGACCTGAAGATCGCCATGCAATGGGGCCAGGGGCGCTACGACGAGGTGGTGGCGATCTTCCTGCTCCTGTTCCTTGCCATCGTCGCGATCGACCGCGTCTCCGACCACTACCGGCACAGGCTGGTGACGGGGCACTGACCGATGCGCCCCGCCCCGTTCCGAACCAGACCCCGCCCGGCCGGCGCCCCCTGCCTGGCCGGCGCCCCCCGCCCCCTTCCCCTCCCCACGCAGGGGGAGGGGAGCCGCCCGGCCCATTCACGGCCCTATGTTCGTCATCCCGCGCCTCCCTCCCCCCGCGTGGGGGAGGGAGGGGGTGGGGGGGGCCGCCCGCCCGGAGCCTGACGCATGACCGACGCCCCCCTTTCCGGCCCCGCGCTGGCCCAGACCGTCACCCGCGCCTTCGACCGCAGGCGCCGCATCGCCTTCGCCATTCCGGCGGCGATCCTCGCCTACCTGATCTATGCCGCGATCAGCTTCGACATCGCGGGCCTCATGGCCCGCGCGCGCTTCGACAATGCCGCGATCCTTTTGTCCGACTTCTGGTCGCACAAGACCCATGTCACCCGCGACAACCGCAGCGGCAAGCTGACCATCGCCATCGAGGGCGAGGCCAAGGGCACCTATCCCGAGGGCCGCCTGCCCGCCTGGGTCAGCACCAGCGGCGACACGACGACGATCGACCTCGGCCAGGGCCACATCGTCACCTATGACGCGAACGGCGCGCGCTATGTGGTGCCCGGCTACGGCACCATCGACATCCGCGAGGAGGGCGGCCGCCCCGTCCTGACCGCCCCGGAACCGATCCCGGACTGGATCAGCGTCGCCGAGAACCGCATCGGCGTCACCACGCCTGCCGGCCGGGTCACCTACACGCGATCGAAGGTCGAGACCTTCCGGTACGAACCCGGCTGGGAGCTGTGGTTCTTCACCCTCGACAGCCCGCTTCACGGCAGGTCCTGGGCCGAGCTGGCGGCGCTGGCCGTCTCGGGCGAGCGGCTCGATCCGGCGCGGTCGAACCTGGCGCTGATCGCGTCCGAGTTCTGGACCAACAGGATGTGGCGCCATGGCGATGTGGTCTGGGCGATCTTCGAGACGATCCTGATGGCCTTCCTCGGCACGATCACCGCGGCGCTCGTCGCCCTGCCGCTGTCGTTCCTGGCCGCGCGCAACTTCATGCCGCTCGGCCCCTTGCGCTTTGCCGCCCGCCGGCTGTTCGACTTCATCCGCGGGGTGGACGGGCTGATCTGGACCATCATCCTGTCGCGTGCCTTCGGACCGGGGCCGATGACCGGCGCCATCGCCATGGCCATCACCGACACCGGCAGTTTCGGCAAGATGTTCTCGGAGGCGCTGGAGAACATCGACGAGAAGCAGGTCGAGGGCGTGCGCTCCACCGGCGCGAACGCGGTACAGCGGGCGCGCTTCGGGGTGATGCCGCAGATCATGCCGGTGCTGCTGGCGCAGGTGCTCTACTATCTCGAATCGAACACCCGCAGCGCCACCGTGATCGGCGCGATCGTCGGCGGCGGGATCGGGCTTCTCCTGACCCAGGCGATCATCACCCAGAAGGACTGGGAGGAAGTGGCCTATTACATGGTCCTGATCGTGCTGATGGTGATGCTGATGGACACGCTCTCGGGCTGGCTCAGGCGCAAGCTGATCAAGGGCGAATAGGCCGGTCATGCCGAAGCTGTCGGCCGACAGGCCCTTCGTCCACCCCGGCTGCCAGATCGTGAACTCGACCTTCGGCGCCTTCTGCGAGGTGGGCGAGGGAAGCCGCGTGCTCAACTCGGACTTCGGCGATTACGCCTATTGCGACCGGATGGCGGACATCGCCAACACCACGGTGGGCAAGTTCGCCAACATCGCCGCGATGACGCGGATCGGGCCGACGGATCACCCCTGGACCCATGCCGCGCAGCATCATTTCCTCTACCGGTCGAGCTATTACTGGGACGACGCCGAGGACGATGCGGCGTTCTTCGCCGCCCGCGCCGCGCGGCGCACCGTGCTGGGGGCGGATTGCTGGATCGGCCATGGCGCGATCGTCAAGCCCGAGGTCACGCTGGGGATCGGCGCCGTGGTCGCCTCGGGCGCGGTGGTGACGAAGGACGTGGCCCCCTTCATGATCGTCGCGGGCTGCCCGGCCCGGCCGCTGCGCAGCCGGTTCCCGCAAGGCGTGATCGACCGGCTTCTGGCGCTGGCCTGGTGGGACTGGCCGCATGACCGGCTGCGGGCGGCCTTGCAGGATTTCCGCAGCCTCAGGGCCGAGGAATTCCTGGAGAGGCATCAGGGCTGATCCGGACCGACGGTCAGGATCACGCGCTCGCCCGCGAACCAGGTCGTGCCCTGTTCCACCGGGCGCCCGTCGGCATCGACGTTCACCGCCTCCGACCGGAGCACCGGCGCGCCGGGCCTGAGCTGCAGCGCAAGCGCCAGGACCGGATCGGCCAGTTGCGCGCTCAGCCGCGTCTCGGCCCGGGTGTAGTCGGTCAGCCCGCAGGCCGCCAGCGCCCGGGTGATCGAGCCATCGGCGCCGATCGCCTCGGCCAGCCCCGGGAAGCGCGCGGCGGGAAACAGCGAGCGGAAGGCGGCAAGCGGCTGGCCATCGGCCAGCGACACGCCCTCGATCACCAGCACGGGGTCGCCCGGCCTGAGCCCGAGCGCCCGGGCCTCGCCGGCATCGCAGGGCCGGGTTTCGGACCGGGTGATCCGGCGCGAGGGCACCTGCCCTTCCGCGAGCACGTTCTGATGGAACCGCACCCGCTGTCCGAGCCGGTAGCGGGTGGGTCGGGTCGCCACGAAGACACCCGCGCCGCGGCGCGACCGGACCAGCCCCTCCTCGGCGAGCGACGCAAGCGCGTGGCGAACCGTATGCCGGTTGACCCCGAAGCGGGCAGCCAGCACCGCCTCGGTCGGCAGCCGGTCGCCCGGCCGGTAGTGCCCGCCCGCGATCTCGGCCCGGAGCGTCCCGGCAATCGCCTTCCAGATGGGGTCGCGCGGCAAGAAGCTCTCCCGTCATCGAGAATTTACAAGAATCCGGTTGGTCCGGCGCGGGGTCTGGGATAGTATTTGTATAGTTGTATAGATGACTGGACAACCCCCTTCGCCTGTCGAGGACGCGATGACCTCTCCCGCCCCGGAGGCCAGAAAGGCCTGGATCGCCACGCTGGCCAAGGCCCCGCCCGGCCGTCTGGCCGAGCTGATGCCGGAGCTTCCGCCGCATGACCTCCTGCGTGCGCCCGAGGTCGGGGCGGTCATGGTGCGCGGCCGGATCGGAGGCACGGGGGCGGCCTTCAACCTCGGCGAGATGACGGTCACGCGCTGTTCGGTGCGGCTGCCGTCCGGGCCGGTGGGTCATGCCTGGGTGCAGGGCCGCGACAGGGCCCATGCCCGCCGCGCCGCGGTGATCGACGCGCTGATGCAGACCGAGGCCGCGCCGGACCTCGCGGCCCGCATCCTCGCGCCCCTGCGGGCCGAGGCCGAGGCCCGCCGTGCCGCCCGTGCCGCGAAGGCCGCCGGGACGAAGGTCGAATTCTTCACCATGGTGAGGGGAGAGGACCAATGACCGCCCATGCCCTGCAAGGCGGCTTCGCCGAGGCCCCCGTCCAGTCCGCCCGTGCCTTCCGCGAGATCCTCGAGGCCATGGCGCGCCCCGGCACGATCCGCCGCGTCGCGGGGGCGGAACCGCCGTCGCCCCTCTCGGTCGCGGCGGGGGTGGCGCTTCTGACGCTCTGCGATCCGACGACCGGGCTGCACCTGGCGGGGGCGGCCGACTGCCCCGCGGTGCGCGACTGGGTGGCCTTCCACATCGGCGCGCCGCTGGTCGCGGCCGAGGTGGCGGATTTCGCGCTGGGCACCTGGGAGGCGTTGCAGCCCGTCAGCCGCTTCCGCATCGGCCAGCCGGACTATCCCGACCGGTCGGCCACGCTGATCGTCGAGAGTGAGCGGCTGGTCAACCACGGGCCTGCGCTCACCGGCCCGGGGATCGAGACCGCGACCTGGCTGAACCTGCCCGAGACGGCGGCCTTCCGCGCCAACCGGGCGCTGTTCCCGCTGGGTTTCGACTGCCTCTTCACCGCCGGCGACCGGATCGCCGGCCTGCCCCGGTCCACCCGCGTGGAGAAGATCTGATGTATGTCGCCGTCAAGGGTGGCGAACGCGCCATCGACAATGCGCATGGGTGGCTGGCCGAGGAACGCCGGGGCGACCGCGCGGTGCCCGAACTGACCATCCCCCAGATCCGCGAGCAGATGACGCTGGCCGTCAATCGGGTGATGGCCGAAGGCTCGCTCTATGACCCCGACCTGGCGGCGCTCGCGATCAAGCAGGCCCGCGGCGACCTGATCGAGGCGATCTTCCTGATCCGCGCCTACCGCACCACGCTGCCGCGCCTTGCCGGCTCGCGCCCGGTGGACACGGCCGCCATGGCGGTGGACCGGCGGATCAGCGCCACCTTCAAGGACCTGCCGGGCGGGCAGGTGCTGGGGCCGACCTTCGACTACACGCATCGCCTCTTGGACTTCGCGCTGATGGCCGAGGCTGAGCCCCCCACCCCCCTCCCCTCCCCACGAGGGGGAGGGGAGGTTCCCGGCGCGGCGGCCGGGCAAGAGGCGCCTCCCTCCCCCCTGGTGGAGGAGGGATGGGGAGGGGGGCCACCCCGCGTGCCCCATGTCACCGGCTTCCTGAACCGCGACGGGCTGATCGAGGCGGCGCCTTCCTCGGGCGCGACGCCCCCCGACCTCACGCGCGCGCCGATGGAACTGCCCGCCGACCGCGCCCTGCGGCTTCAGGCGCTGGCGCGGGGGGACGAGGGCTTCCTGCTCGGCCTCGCCTATTCCACCCAGCGCGGCTACGGCCGGACCCACGCCTTCGTCGGCGAGTTGCGCATCGGCCGGGTGGCGGTGGAGGTGGAGATCCCGGAGCTGGGGTTCGCGGTCGAGATCGGCGAGATCGAGCTGACCGAATGCGAGACGGTGAACCAGTTCAAGGGCTCGAAGACCGAGCCGCCGCAGTTCACGCGCGGCTATGGCCTCGTCATGGGCCAGTCGGAACGCAAGGCCATCGCCATGAGCCTCGTGGACCGCGCCCTGCGCTGGCAGGACCTGGGCGAGGATTTCACCGGTGCCCCGGCGCAGGACGAGGAGTTCGTCCTGATGCACTGCGACAATATCCAGGCCACGGGGTTCCTCGAACACATCAAGCTGCCGCACTATGTCGATTTCCAGGCGGAGCTGGAACTGGTCCGCCGCCTGCGGGCCGAGGCCGAGACGATGCCGGAGGCCGCGGAATGACCGAACAGCTCGATGCCGGGGCCTACAACTTCGCCTATCTCGACGAACAGACCAAGCGGATGATCCGCCGGGCAATCCTGAAGGCGATCGCGGTGCCCGGCTACCAGGTCCCCTTCGCCAGCCGCGAGATGCCGATGCCTTACGGCTGGGGCACGGGCGGGGTGCAGGTGACGGCGGCCTGCCTTGTCCCCGAGGACCGGCTGAAGGTCATCGACCAGGGCGCGGACGACACGACGAACGCGGTCTCGATCCGCCGGTTCTTCCAGCGCACCGCCGGGGTGGCCACGACCGAGGCCACCGCCGAGGCAACCGTGATCCAGACCCGCCACCGCATCCCGGAAACCCCGCTGAAGGCCGGGCAGATCCTGGTCTATCAGGTGCCGATCCCCGAACCCCTGCGCTTCCTCGAACCGCGCGAGACCGAGACGCGGAAGATGCACGCGCTGGAGGAATACGGGCTGATGCATGTCAAGCTCTACGAGGACATCGCCCGGCACGGGCAGATCGCGACCTCCTACGCCTATCCGGTCAGGGTCGAGGGGCGCTATGTGATGGACCCCTCGCCGATCCCAAAGTTCGACAACCCCAAGCTGGGCAACAACCCGGCGATCCAGCTCTTCGGCGCGGGGCGCGAGCAGCGGATCTATGCCCTGCCGCCCTGGAGCCGGGTCGAGAGCCTCGATTTCGACGACCATCCGTTCCGGCCCTCGAAGGCCCCGCATCGTTGCGACCTCTGCGGCGCCGGGCACAGCTATCTGGACGAGGTGATCACCGACGATGCAGGCGGGCGGATGTTCGTCTGTTCCGACACCGATTTCTGCGCCGGGCGGCGCGCCCGCGGCCACCGGGGGCGGCTCGCGGCCGAGGCGTCGGCCCCCCCACCCCATCCCTCCCCCACGCGGGGGGAGGGAGGCGCCCCGAGCGACGGCCTCGCGCAGGGGGGCGCGGCTCTCGCCTCCCCTCCCCCTCGTGGGGAGGGGTTGGGGGCGGGGGGCGCGGGGCCGGAGGGCACGGCATGACCCTGATGGAGCGCATGGCCATGACCGACCAGCCGCTTCTGCGCGTCGAGGGGCTGACGAAACGCTATGGCCAGAGGATCGGCTGTGCGGAGGTCTCCTTCGACCTCTACCCCGGCGAGGTGCTGGGGATCGTCGGCGAAAGCGGCTCGGGGAAGTCCACGCTGCTCTCCTGCCTCGCCGGCCACCAGCGCGCTGATCTGGGCCGCATCGTCTACGACGGGCGCGACGTGCTGGCGATGCCTGAGACCGAGCGCCGCCGGCTTTCCCGCACCGACTGGGCCTATGTCCACCAGAACCCGCGCGACGGGTTGCGCATGGGGGTCAGCGCCGGCGGCAATGTGGGCGAGCGCCTGATGGCCGTGGGCGCGCGGCATTATGGCGAGATCCGGGGCAAGGCGGCGGACTGGCTCGCCAGGGTCGAGATCGCGGCCGACCGGATCGACGACCGGCCCTCGGCCTTCTCGGGGGGCATGCAGCAGCGGTTGCAGATCGCGCGGAACCTGGTGACGGGGCCCAGGCTCGTGTTCATGGACGAGCCGACCGGGGGCCTCGACGTCAGCGTGCAGGCGCGGCTTCTGGACCTGCTGCGCGGGCTGGTGCGCGACCTCGGGCTATCCGTCATCATCGTCACCCACGACCTTGCGGTGGTGCGGCTTCTGGCGCATCGGCTGATGGTGATGAAATCGGGCCGGGTGGTGGAACAGGGCCTGACCGACCAGGTGCTGGACGACCCGCAGCACGCCTACACGCAGCTGCTCGTGTCTTCCGTCCTCCAGGTCTAGGCCCATGATCCGCATCGAGAACCTGTCGAAGTCCTTCACCCTGCACAATCAGGGGGGCGCGGTGATCCCGGTGATGGCCGGCGCGGCGCTGACCGTGGGTCCCGGCGAATGCGTCGGCCTGACCGGCCCGTCGGGCGCGGGGAAATCCACGCTGATGCGGATGGTCCATGGCAACTACCTGGCCGCCGGGGGAAGCATCCGGGTGGGCGAGCTCGACGTGGCGACGGCCGAGCCGCGCCAGATCATCGCGCTGCGCCGGCAGGTGCTGGGCCATGTCAGCCAGTTCCTGCGCGTCGTCCCCCGCGTGCCGACGCTGGAGGTCGTGGCCGAGCCGCTCTTGGCGCTGGGGACCGACGCGGAGGAGGCGCGCGAGCGGGCGGCCGCCCTCCTGCGCCGGCTGAACATCCCCGAGCGGCTCTGGCCCTTGTCGCCCACCACCTTCTCGGGCGGCGAGCAGCAGCGGGTGAACATCGCGCGCGGCTTTGTGCACGCCTATCCGGCGCTGCTGCTGGACGAGCCGACCGCCAGCCTCGATGCCGCCAACCGCGAGGTGGTGCTGAACCTGATCGAGGAGGCCAAGGCGCGCGGCGCGGCGATCCTCGGCATCTTCCACGACGAGGCGGCGCGCGCCCGCGTCTGCGACCGGCTGGTGGACGTGACAGGCTTCACGCCGAAGGCCGCGGCATGATCTTCGCGGTCGTGGGGCCATCGGGCGCGGGCAAGGACACGCTGATCCGGGGCGCGATCGCCGCGCGGCCCGACCTGCGGCTGGTGCGCCGCGTCATCACCCGGCCCGCCGAGGCAGGGGGCGAGGATTTCGAGGGCGTCTCGGTGCCGGAGTTCGCCCTGCGCCGCGACCGGGGCGACTTCGCCCTCTGGTGGGAGGCGCATGGCCTGTCCTACGGCATCCCCCGGGCGCAGGTCGAAGGGCCGGGCGACGTGATCTTCAACGGCAGCCGCGCGGCGCTGCGCGAGGCGGTGCGGGTCATTCCCAAGCTGCGGGTGATCCTTGTCACGGCGCCCGATGCGGTGCTGGCCGCGCGGCTCGCGGCACGGGGGCGCGAGAGCGCGGCCGACATCCGCGCGCGGCTGGCGCGGGCGGCCTTCACCCTGCCGGAGGGGATCGTCGCCGAGACGGTGGTCAACGACGGGTCGGAGGCGGCAGGCATCGCCCGGCTGCTGGCCGCGCTTCAGCCGGCCAGGGCGTAGCGGTCGAGCAGATGGAAATCGCCCGCCGCGTCCTCGCCGAACAGGCACAGGTCCTCGATCACGAAGGGCTGCGGCAGAACCGGCGCGAAATGCGCCTCCAGCGCCGCGGCGACCGGGGCGGCCTGATCCGGCGCAAGGCGGTCGGTCAGCGTCAGGTGGAAGCGGAACTCCTCCATGACGTGAGGGTAGCCCCAGCGGTGCAGCAGCTCCCGCTGGCGCGGCGACAGGCCCTCGGGCCGGCGGCGGGCGATCTCGGCCGCGGTGAGGGGTGCGCGGAGCGCCTCCGTCGCTTCGACGACCGCGCGGGCGAGATCCGACAGCTCCGCCACGTCGCCCGCGGGAACCAGGGCGAGGAAGCCGTCGAGCAGCTCGAGCCTCAGGCCCTCGCAGCGCACCGGCGGCAGGCGTGCGGCGAGGCCCGCCACCACGGCTCGCGCGTCGCCGGGCGAGAGGCCTTCGGCCAGCCGGAAGGGCGCGCGGAGCGTGCCGTGGAAGCCGTAGCGGCGCGGGCCCGCGGTGAGGTCTGCGGCCGGCACGGGCAGGCCCGGAAGATCGGGCTGCGCCAGCACCCGGCCGGACGCGGCATCGCGGCCGAGCCACCGGGCGGCGCGATCGGCGAAGGCGCCGGGGCGCGGCGCGAAGTAGACGGCAAGCCGGACCGGAGGGGTCATGCAGTGGCCGTTAGCGGGGCTTTGTCACGCAGGCGTGACGGATCCGTGTCAGAAGACCCCGCCCCGCGGCGGGCGGCAAGGGAAAGACGATTCCGATGACGACCGAGACGATCCTGGCCAATGCCACCCTGGTGCTGCCGACCGAGACCCTGCGCGGCCAGCTCCGCATCCGGGACGGCCGCATCGCCGACATCGCCGAGGGCGCGTCGGTGCCGCGCGGCGCCGTGGACTGCGAGGGCGATCTGGTGATGCCCGGCCTGATCGAGCTGCACACCGACAACCTCGAGCGCCACATCGAGCCGCGCCCCAGGGTGGACTGGCCGCACGCGGCCGCGATCATCGCGCATGACGCGGAACTGGCGAGCGTCGGCATCACCACGGTGTTCGACGCGCTGCGGGTTGGGTCCGTCGTGTCGAACGCGAGGGGGAACTACGGCGAATATGCCCGGGCGCTGGCCGACGAGATCCTCGGCCTGCGCGCGGCAGGCGCCCTGCGGATCAGCCACTTCCTGCACCTGCGCGCCGAGGTCTGTTCCGAAACCCTGATCGAGGAGCTCGACAAGTTCGGCCCCCGCGACCGGGTGGGCATCGTGAGCCTGATGGACCACACGCCCGGCGCGCGGCAGTTCCGCGACATCTCGAAGCTGAAGGACTACCACGTCGGGAAATACGGGATCTCCGATGCCGACTGGGAGGCCCATGTCGCCAGCCAGAAGGCGCTGAGCGAAAGGCTGGGGGCGGCGCACGAGGCCGCCGCCGTCGCCGCCGCCCGGCGCTACGGCGCGGTGCTGGCCAGCCACGACGACACCGAGCCGGAGCATGTCGCGCGGTCGGCGGCGCACGGCGTCAGGTTCGCCGAGTTCCCGACCACGGCCGAGGCCGCGCGGGCCTGCCGGGCGCACGGCATCAGGGTCATGCTGGGCGCGCCGAACCTGATCCGGGGCGGCAGCCATTCGGGCAACGTCGCGGCGCGGGAGCTGGCCGAGGCCGGCATGCTCGACATTCTGTCCTCGGACTACGTGCCCGCCTCGCTCCTTTCCGCAGGCCTCATGCTCGGCGATCTCTGGGGCGATCTCGCCCGCGGCATCGCCACGGTCACCGCCGCGCCGGCGGAGGCCGCCGGCCTGGCCGACCGCGGCCGTCTCGCGGCGGGGGCGCGGGCCGACGTGATCCGCGTCACACGGATCGGCAGCGCCGGCGCGGTGCGCGGCGTCTGGGTGCAGGGCAGCCGCGTCGCGTGATCCTGCCGCCGCGCGGCGCGGCAGGGGCCGGGCGGCGCCGCCCTCCGGATCGGCCGCCGAAGCTGCGGGGGGCTGCCCGCCGCCCGTCCACGCCGCAGTCGGCGGCCGGGGCGAGGCGGGCGGTTGCCCGGCAGGGCCCCGAGGCACCGGATGCGCCGGTCCCGCGGGACGGTGCGGCCCCCCAGCGGGGCAGCCGCGGCGGGCATGGTGACCCTCCGGCGGGGGACCGGGCGTGCCGGCGACGCCGCAGCGCCGGCCCCGGGCGGCCGCCCGCCGCTCAGGCGCGCAGGCGCAGGCCCTCGGGGTCGAAGGGCGGGTGGGGCAGGATCACCGCCCGGTGCGGCCGGCCGAGGATCGCGACATCGACCTCCGTGCCGGCCTGCGCATGCCCGGCCCGGACATAGGCCAGCGCCAGCGACTTGCCGACCCAGTAGCCGTAGGCCCCGGAGGAGACCTGCCCAACCGGCGTGCCGTCGGTCAGGAACACCGGTTCCGAGCCCGTGGCGTCGGCATTCGACGCGGCGGCGGCGTCGGGGTCGATCTCGAGCATCACCAGACGGTCGCGCGGCGGCAGGCCGGCCACCGCCTCCCAGGCGGCGCGGTTGAGGAAGTCGCCCTTGTCGGGCTTGACGAGCCGCTCGAGCCCGCTCTCGTGCGGCCAGTATTCGGGCGAATACTCCCGCCCCCAGCTGCCGTAGCCCTTCTCCACCCGCAGCGCCATCAGCGCGCGCGAGCCGACCGGCCCTGCCCCGACCTCGCGCCCGGCCTCGAGCAGCGCGGCGTAGAGCCGCGGCTGGTCGGCCTCGGCGCAGTGCAGCTCCCAGCCGAGGTCGCCCGTGAAGGAGACGCGGATCGCCACGCAGTCCACCCCCGCCACCGCGATGCGCGCCGAGCGCATGAAGGGGAAGGCCTCGGTCGAGAGGTCGGCGTTGGTCAGCCGCGCGAGCAGCTCGCGCGAGCGGGGACCCGCCACGTTGAAGCCCGCCATCGCCTCGGTCAGGCTCTCGAAGACCGTGCCCTCGGGCAGCGGCACGGCGCGGAAGAAGCGCTGGTGGTAGCGCTCGGCCATGCCGGAACCCACCATGAAGAACTCCTCGGGCCCGAGCCGCGTGACCGTGAAGTCGCCCGCCACCCCGCCGCGCCGGCCGATCAGCGGCGTCAGGCAGGAGCGGCCCACCTCGCGCGGCATGCGGTTGGCGAGCAGGCGGTTCAGCCAGTCCTCGGCGCCGGGGCCGCGGATGCGGTACTTCGCGAAGTTCGAGATGTCGATGATGCCGGCCCGTTCGCGCAGGGCGCGCGCCTCCTCGCCCACCGGCGCCCACCAGTCCTGCCGGGTGAAGCCGTAGCTCTCGCGCGCCCGGTCGGGGTGGCCGGCGAACCACAGCGGGTGCTCCCAGCCGAAGTTGAGGCCGAAGACCGCGCCCATCGCCTTCTGCGTCTCGTAGACGGGGCGGGTGCGCACCGGGCGGCCGGCGGCGCGCTCCTCGTAGGGGAAGAGGATCTTGAAGCGGTTGGCATACTGGTCGCGCACGCGCCCCTGCACGAAGCTGCGCGCATTGGCCCAGGCGCCGAAGCGGGCGAGGTCCCAGGCGAAGAGGTCGTACTGCGGCTCGCCCTCGACGATCCACTGCGCCGTCATCAGCCCCAGACCCCCCGACTGCGAGAAGCCGGGGATCAGCCCGCAGCAGCAGAAGTAGCCGGGCAGCTCGGGCACCGGCCCCCAGAGCGCCGCGGCGTCGGGCGACCAGATCATCGGGCCGTTGATCACCCGCCGGATGCCGGCGGTGCCGGCCACCGGCACGCGGGCGATGGCGCGCAGGACGTTGGGCTCGATGCGCTCCAGGTCCTCGGGGAAGAGCTCGTGGCCGAAGCCCGGCGGCGTGCCATCCTCGGCCCAGAGCCGCGGCGCGCGTTCGTAGGCGCCGATCAGGAGGCCCTTGCCCTCCTGGCGGAGGTAGTATTCGCCGTCGCGGTCGGCGACCGACGGCAGGCGGCGGTCGAGCGCGGCGATCTCGGGGATGGCCTCGGTGACGAAATACTGGTGCTCGGTGGGCTGCAAGGGCAGCGTCAGGCCCGCCAGCGCCGCCACCTCGCGCGCCCAGAGGCCGGCGGCGTTGATCACCCAGGGCGTGCGGATCTCGCCCTTCGGCGTCTCGACGATCCAGCTTCCGTCCCGCTCCTGCCGCGTCGCGGTCACCGGCGTGAAGCGGTGCACCTCGGCCCCCCGCGCGCGCGCCCCGGCGGCATAGGCGGCGGTCACGCCCGAGGGATCGACGTTGCCCGCGAGCGGCTCGAACATGATGCAGCGGATGCCCTCGAAGTTGACGAGCGGGTGCAGGCGTTCGGCCTCCTCCCGCGTCACCTCGTGGAACTCGATCCCGTAGCGGCGGGCCTTGGCCGCCTGGAGCCTGAGCTGATGCTCGCGTGCCTCGGTCTGGGCGAGGTAGAGCGCGCCGGGCTGGAAGACGCCGCAGCCCTGGCCGGTCTCGGCCTCGATCTCCCTGTAGATGCGCATGGTATAGTGCTGCATGCGCGAGATGTTGGTGTTGTCGTGCAGGCCGTGCAGGTTGGCCGCCGCGTGCCAGGTCGAGCCCGAGGTCAGCTCGTCGCGTTCCAGCAGCACGGTCTCGGTCCAGCCGAGCCGGGCGAGGTGGTAGAGGATCGAGCAGCCGATCACCCCCCCGCCGATCACCACCGCCTGCGCATGGCTCCGCATCCCGCCCCCCTGCCCTGCCCGCCTGTCCCCGCGCCCGCCGTCAGCCGTAGTTGCCCCTGACGCGCTCCTTGCCGGGGTCGAAGTGCGGCGTGCGCACGACCTGCGCCGGCAGCCGCACCTGCTGCCCGTCGAGCCGGCCCACCTCCACCGCCGTACCGATCGCCGCGTGGGTCACGTCGAGCCGGGCGAGCGCGATGACCCGGCCGAGGATCGGCGAGCGCGTGGCCGAGGTCACCTGCCCCACCCGCGCCCGACCGACGAAGACGCCGTCGCCGCGGGCGGGCACGATGCCGCCCTCGAGGTCGAGCCCGACCAGCCGGCGCTGCGGATGCGCGGCGCGCTCTTCCAGCGCGGCGCGGCCGATGAAGTCGCCGGCCTTGGTCTTGAGCGGCACGGTGAAGCCGATGCCGGCCTCGAAGGGGTCGGTCTGGTCGCAGAACTCGGCGCCCGCGAAGATCAGCCCCGCCTCGATGCGCAGCATGTCGAGCGCCTCGAGCCCGCAGGGGATGAGCCCGTGCGGCTGGCCGGCCTGCCAGACGGCATCGAAGACCGCCTCGGCATCGCGCGGGTGGCAGAAGATCTCGTAGCCGAGCTCGCCGGTGTAGCCGGTGCGCGACAGCACGATCGGCAGCCCGTCGTAGCCGCCGATCCGCGCCACCGCGAAGCGGAAGGGCGCCAGCTCGTCGAGCGCGGGCTGTGCGGGCGCGGTCCAGATCAGCCCGCGCAGGATCTCGCGCGAGGCGCGACCCTGAAGCGCGATGTTGCACAGATGATCGGTGGCGCTGCGCACATGCACATCGAGCCCGCGCGCCTGCGCCTGCTCCCGCAGGTGCAGGCCCGAGAGGTCCGAGCCCCCGACCCAGCGGAAGTTGTGCGCCCCCAGCCGGAAGACGATTCCGTCGTCGAGCATGCCGCCGTGCTCGTGGCAGACCGCCGTGTAGACCGCCTGCCCCACGGCGAGGCGCGTCATGTCGCGCGTGACCGCGAGGTCCATCAGCCGCTCGGCATCCGGACCCAGCACCTCGTACTTGCGCAGGGGCGAGAGGTCGATGACCACCGCCTTCTCGCGGCAGGCCCAGTATTCGGCCACCGCGCCGTGGGCGGTCATGCGGGCGGGCAGCCAGTAGCCGTTGTATTCGGCGAAGTCGCGGGTATGGCGCGCGAAGCAGGCGTGGAAGGCGGTGCGCCTCGTGGCCTCCACGGGGCTGTCGGCGGTCATGCGGAATCCCCTCGACGGCTGGAAGTCCTCGCCCCGGGCGTAGACGCGCACCTGGATGTCGGTGGGGTTCCAGCCGTTGGCGGCGTCGATGTCGTCGGGGCAGGCGGTGGAGACGCAGACGAGATCGGTCAGCGCCCTGAGCAGCACGTAGTCGCCCGGCCGCGTCCAGGGATCGTCGAGCCCCAGCGCATGGGCGTCGTCGAGCATCGTGTTGAAGAAGAAGTTGATCGCCGGCCAGCCCCCGCGCGGGCGCACGTTCCAGCGCGCCAGGTCGCGGTTGATGTTGTCGGTGCAGTTGACGTGGCCGGGATAGCCCATGTCGTCGTAGTAGCGCGCGGTGCAGGCCAGGCCGAAGGTGTCGTGGCGCCCGCAGGTGTCCTGCACGATCTCGACGAGCGGCTCGAGGTCGGTGTTCCAGTATTTCGCCGCCAGGCCCGGCCGGGGGTAGAGCTGGCCGGTCATGCTGCGCGTGGCCGTCGGGTCGATCTCGCGCTCGCGCCCGCGGTCGAGGCCGCGCAGGCTGAGCGCCTGGAAGTCGGAGCACTCGCGCCCCTGCACGTCGAGGATCTGGATGAAGTGCCCTGCGCGCACCTCGTAGGCCTTCGCCTCGCCGGGCTGGATGTTGATGTCGAGAAGCGGCTCGGCCAGCGGATCGGGCGGGGCGAGCCCGCCCTTCGTCGGGCCGGGATCGGCGCGCCGGACGTAGAGCAGAAGCTCGGTCGGCGCCGACTGCGCCGCGGGGTCGGGCGCGCCGCCGGGCGCGCAGACGATCAGCAGGCCGTCGCAGGAGGCCTGAAGCCGCACGTGGTCGCCCGCGCGCGAGCCTTGCGTGAAGAACCGCGCCGCATCGGCCCGGCCGAGGTCGAAGCCCCCCGCATCGAGCGCCCCGAGCACCCGGCGGCCCGAGGGGTCGGCGACCAGCGCCGCCTGAAGCCCCGTCGCCGGGCCGCTGCCGCGGGCGCCGATCATGCCCGCGTCCGACCGGCCGTCGGGGGCGAAGAAGACGAGCTCGGCGGGCTGCATCCCCTCGCGGTCCACCACCCAGATCTCGTCGCCGGCGAAGATGCGCACGGCGCGCGAGCCCCCGCCCGGAACCCTGTGGCGCTCGGTGCCGTGCGGCAGGACCGGCAGGCCGGGAACCCGCGCCCCGCCGCGCGTGCCCGCCCGTTCGAAGGGCAGCCAGAGACCCATGCACGCCTCCCCCGGTCCGACCTCAGTTGCGCAGGTAGGACTCCATGCTGTCGTCCATCGCCTCGACCCAGCGGGTATGGTGCTTCGGCGCCATCGTGCCGGTCATCACCGACCGGTAGCAGTTGTCGCGGAAGCCCATGATGTCCTCCTTCTTGTGCTTCTTCCACTCGTAGAAGCACTGGCAGGCGCCGTCGACGTCGAAGGATGGATAATCGGTCTCGTCGATCAGCTCCTGCACGTAGTCGCCCTGGTAGCGGATCGGGTTCTCGGCTGCGTCCTCCTCGGCCACGCGGCGGGCGACGTCGGCCTCGCGCACGGCGCGGTCCTCGGGCACGGCGATGCGGCCCAGGATCACGTCGCGCACCCACCAGGCCTGGGCGTCGAACATGTTGAAGGTGAACCACTGGTCCTGCATGCCGAGGTAGAACAGCCTGGGGTTCTTCACCCAGACCACGCCCTTGTAGAGATCGGCCGTGGCCAGGCGGTTGGCGCTCCTGAGCCGCAGCCCCTCCTCCATGAAGGGGAAGTGGTGCAGGTAGCCCGTGCACATGATGATCGCGTCCACCCGCCGCCGCGAGCCGTCGCGGAAGACGCAGGTGTTGCCGTTCTCCACGCGCTCCAGCAGCGGCAGCTCCTCCCAGTTGCTGGGCCACTTGAAGCCCATCGGCCTGGTCCGGTAGCTGACCGTGACCGACCGGCAGCCGTATTTCCAGCATTGCGAGCCGATGTCCTCGGCCGAGTAGCTGGTGCCGATCACCATGATGTCCTTGTCCTTGAACTCCAGCGCATCGCGGAAGTCGTGGGCATGCAGGACGCGGCCGTTGAAGTGCTCGAGCCCCTCGAAACCGGGCACGTTCGGGGTGGAGAAATGCCCCGTGGCGCAGACCACGTAGTCGAACTCCTCGGAATAGACGCGCCGGGCGGGCAGGTCCTCGGCGGTGACGGTGAACCGGCCCGTCGCCTCGTTCCAGGTGACCCAGCGCACGACATGGCGGAAGCGGCACCAGTCGCGCACGCCCGCCTTCTGCACCCGCCCGACGATGTAGTCGCGCAGCACCGCCCGCGGCGGGTAGGAGGCGATCTGCTTTCCGAAATGCTCCTCGAAGGTGTAGTCGGCGAATTCGAGCCCCTCCTTGGGCCCGTTCGACCACAGGTAGCGGTACATCGAGCCGTGCACGGGCTCGCCGTATTCGTCGGTGCCGGTGCGCCAGGTGTAGTTCCACAGCCCGCCCCAGTCCTCCTGCTTCTCGAAGCAGACGATCTCGGGGATCCGCTCGCCCTTCGCCGCCGCCGACTGGAAGGCGCGCAGCTGGGCCGTGCCGGAGGGCCCCGCCCCGATCACCGCCACTCTGGTCTTGCTCATCCTCGTCCTCCCTGGTGATGGTCCCGCGCACCGGCTCAGGGCGGCGGCGGATCGGCTGCCGAGCGCTGCCAGTCGGGGACGAAGCCCAGGATCACCGTGTCCGCCGGCAGCGCGGGGTTGAAGAGCAGGTTGTGCCAGAAGGTCGCGGCCCAGGCGGGATCGCGGTCGGACAACCGCCGCACCCGCGCCGCGATCGCGAAGCGCTGGCCCCAGGCGGCGAAGTCGAGCCGCACCCGCCCCGCCTCGACCAGCGCCGCCGCGCCGGGAGAGGCGGGCGGGAAGGTCGCGGTCAGCATGTCGGAGAATTCCTCGGCGCGCTGGAAGTAGCTTTCGGACAAGAGCCGCACCGCGGCCTCGCGCCGCAGCATCGGGTCGTGGGTGCGCCGGGCGATGTGGGCGAGCTCGGGCGTGCGGTCGAAGGCCGGCGCCTTCGACAGCACGGTGATGATGCGCCCCAGGGGCGCGGAAGCGCCCTCGGGCGTGACCTCGGGCGCGATCGCGGGGCCGGGGCGGCCGCGGTCCTCGCGCATGATGATCTGCCGCACCCGGCACTGCCAGCGCAGGAACGCCAGCCGCAGGGCATGCGGGCGCGTCCCCGGTGCGGGCGGCGGACCACCGCCGGGGAAGACCGGCGCGGCCCCCGCCCCGGTCATGCCACGGCCTCCGCGCGGCCCGGCGCGGTCAGGCGCCAGGGCCGGTCGTGGGTCAGCGCCGGAATGCGGCGGCGCGCCTCGGCGACCGCCTCGAGGTCGATCCCGGCCAGCGCCAGCCCCGGACCCTCGCCCGCATCCGCCAGCACCTCGCCCCAGGGGCCGACGATCAGCGAATGGCCGTAGGCGGCGCCGCCCCCCGGCACCGGGCCATGGGCGCAGGGGGCGAGGACGAAGGCGCCGTTCTCGATCGCCCGGGCGCGGTTCAGGACGTGCCAGTGCGCCGGCCCCGTCGTGGCGGTGAAGGCGGCGGGCACCGCCAGCATCACCGCCCCGGCCTGCGCCAGCGCCCGGTAGAGCTGCGGGAAGCGCAGGTCGTAGCAGATCGAGAGGCCGAGCGGCCCCCAGGGCGTGGCCGCCAGCACCGCCGCCTCGCCCGCGGCCACCGTCGCGCTTTCGGCATGGATCCCGGTTTCCGACAGGCGCACGTCGAAGAGATGCAGCTTGTCGTAGCGCGCCGTGATCCGGCCGGCGGCGTCGAGCAGCAGGCTGCGGTTGCGGATCCGCCCCCCCGGGCCCGGCACCGCGACCGATCCGATCAGCACCCAGACCCCGTGCCGGGCGGCCAGATCCGCCAGGGCCTGCACCACCGGGTGTTCTCCCTCGGCCGCCGCCGGCGGATGCAGCGCCGGACCCTCGGCGACAAGCCCACCGCAGTATTCGGGCAGCAGCAGCAACTGCGCGCCCGCCGCCACCGCGCGCCGGGCCAGCCCCAGCGCCTCGGCCCGCGCCGCCGCGAAATCCGGCATCGGCCGGGTCTGCAAGCAGGCGACGGTCAGGCGCCGGGACACGGGAACGGACCTCAGAACTTCATGTAGGCCTGGCGGAGCTGCACCAGGGGATGGTTCGGCGACATCTGGAACTTGATCAGCAGCTCGCGCGCGATCATGTCGCGGTCCTGCTGGTTGTCGGGCAGCCTGATCGAGTCGGGCACCCGCACCCAGCCGTTCACGTTGCGGTCGAAGACGGCGGCGTGGCCCTCCTCGTAGCCCATGTGCACGTCCTCGAGCCAGTTGAGGTCGTCCCAGCCCATGACCTCCATGTACTTCCTCAGGAACGGCGTCAGCCGCGAATAGTCGGGCACGAGGTTGACGTCGTAGCGGTAGCCGATGTGCTGGCCGATCTCCTTCTCGCGTTCGCTGACCAGCCCCTCGGCGTCCTTCAGGAACTGGTCCACGTCCTCGATCGTCGAGCCGCGGTACTGCGTGCCTGCCATGTGCCTGTCTCCCTCTCCCGGCGCTCAGAGGTGGTGATAGTCCTCGACGCCCACGGTGTAGTTGGTGCCCGCGAGCGGCACCCCGGCCATGGCCGAGGCCTCCATCGTCAGCGCCGCGAGGTCCTCGGGCTCGAGCGAATGGATGTTGGTCTTGCCGCAGGCGCGGGCGAAGAGCTGCGCCTCGATGGTCAGCGTGTGCAGGAAGTTGTAGACGCGCTCGGCCGCCTCGTCGGGGTTGAGGCGCGCCCGCAGCCTGGGATCCTGCGTGGCCACGCCCACCGGGCAGCGCCCGGTGTGGCAGTGGTAGCAGTAGCCCGCCTCGACGCCGATCTCGGTCTCGTAGTCGGCCTCGGGGATGTCCTTGTTGCAGTTGAGCGCCATCAGCGCGGCATGGCCGATGGCCACGGCATCGGCGCCGAGCGCCAGCGCCTTGGCCACGTCGCCGCCGTTGCGGATGCCGCCGGCGTAGACGAGGCTGATCTCGCCGCGCTTGCCGAGGTCGTCGATCGCCTTGCGCGCCTGGCGGATGGCGGCGATGCCGGGGATGCCGGTATCCTCGGTGGCCACGTGCGGGCCGGCGCCGGTGCCGCCCTCCATCCCGTCGATGTAGATCGAGTCGGGGTCGCACTTCACCGCCATGCGCACGTCGTCATAGACCCGCGCCGCGCCCAGCTTGAGCTGGATCGGCACCTGCCAGTCGGTCGCCTCGCGGATCTCCTGGATCTTGAGCGCGAGGTCGTCGGGGCCGAGCCAGTCGGGGTGGCGCGCCGGGCTGCGCTGGTCGATGCCGGCGGGCAGCGAGCGCATCTCGGCCACCTGGTCGGTGACCTTCTGGCCCATGAGGTGGCCGCCGAGACCCACCTTGCAGCCCTGGCCGATGAAGAACTCGACCGCATCGGCGAGCACCAGGTGGTTGGGGTTGAATCCGTAGCGCGACTGGATGCACTGGTAGAACCACTTGGTCGAGTAGCGCCGCTCGTCGGGGATCATCCCGCCCTCGCCCGAGCAGGTGGCCGAGCCCGCCATCGTCGCCCCGCGCGCCAGCGCCACCTTGGCCTCGTAGCTGAGCGCGCCGAAGCTCATGCCGGTGATGTAGACGGGGATGTCGAGCACGAGCGGCCGCCTGGCGCGCGGGCCGATGACCGTCCTCGTCTCGCACTTCTCGCGGTAGCCCTCGATGACGAAGCGCGTGAGCGTGCCCGGCAGGAAGGTCAGGTCGTCCCAGTGCGGGATCTTCTTGAACAGCGAGAAGCCGCGCATCCGGTAGCGGCCGAGCTCGGCCTTCACGTGGATGTCGTCGATCACCTGCGGCGTGAAGATCGAGCTGCGCCCCAGCACGCTGGTGTTGCGCGAGAGCGGCTTCTTGGTGCGGGGAAGGTCGCCTTCGGCCATCGGGCACTCCTTGGCTTGCTGCGGGGTCTGCCGGCGGTGCCCCGGTGCGGCCGGGGCGGCGGCCGGCGTGCCGGGGTCAGAGGATCAGCTTCTTCTCGGTGGGCTCGAGGTTGTCGTAGTTCCACAGCTGCTTGCCGGCGACGATCTTCTGGAAGTGATCGACGCCCCGTTCGGGCAGCAGCCCGTACATGCGCAGCTTGCGGGTGAGCCAGGCGCGGTCGAGGTCGGTCAGTTCCGCCGGCACGGCATCGACCCCCAGCGAGCGGATCGTGCCGCCCACGAAGATCATCCCGTCATACATCGAATCCCCGAGGTTCTTGCCGGCATTGCCGCAGATCACCATGCGGCCGCGCTGCATCATGAAGCCCGAGAGCGCCCCGGTGTCGCCGCCCACGATGATCGTGCCGCCCTTCATGTCGATCCCGGTGCGCGAGCCGACCGAGCCCTTGCAGACCAGATCCCCCCCGCGCATGGCCGCGCCGAAGGTCGAGCCCGCGTTCTTCTCGATGACGACGGTGCCGGCCATCATGTTCTCGGCGCAGGACCAGCCGACGCGGCCGTTGATGCGCACGTTGGGCCCGTCGATCAGCCCGACGCCGAAGTAGCCGATCGAGCCCTCGATGATCAGGTTCAGCCGGTTGAGGATGCCCACGCCGAGCGCGTGCTTGCCGCGCGGGTTCCGGATCACGATGGTGCCGTAGCCCTCGGCCATCATCTCGCGGATCCGCCGGTTGACCTCGGTGGTGGTCAGCCCGTCGGCGTCGATCTCGCCGCGCTTGTTGAAATCGACGTCCTTCGCCCAGGGATAGACGAAGCGTTCCTCCTCGGAAGGCTCGAAGAAGCGCTGCTGGGTGCGGCCCGTCAGCTGCTCCGTCGTCATGCCCAGATCGCGGGCACGCTCCTCCTGGCTGTTCACGCCTGCCATACCCGCACCTCCTCGTCGTAGGGGTCCCAAGTGTCGATTTCCTGGGGCAGGATCGCCCGGATCGCGACCTCCTCGGAGGCCATGGCGATCAGGTCGTCGCTCTCGTAGAGCACGAGGGGCTTGGCCGCCATCGTGTCCTTGGCCATGCCGAGCTGGTCCCTGGTGGCGACGAGGTAGGTGAAGACCCCGTCGATCTCCTGGATCGACCGGCGCAGGCTCTCCTCGAGGCTCATGCCCTCGGCAAGGTTGTGGGCGGTGTAGACCGCCAGAAGCTCGCTGTCGCAGTTCGACATGAAGCGGTGGCCCTTGCGCTCCATCTCGCGGCGCATCAGCCAGTAGTTGGTGATCTGGCCGTTGTGGACGACCGAGACGTCGTTGTAGGGGAAGGCCCAGTAGGGATGGGCCGAGCGGATGTCCACGTCGGATTCGGTGGCCATGCGGGTGTGGCCGATGGCGTGGGTGCCGCGGAAGCGGGCCAGGTCGTAGTCGCCCGCGACGCGGGCGGCATCGCCGAGATCCTTGATCAGCTCCAGCCCGTGGCCGAGGCTGAGGATCTCGGTGCCCTCGACCTCCTCGACGTAGCGCGCCAGCGCCTCGGGGTCGCCATCGAGCCGGAGCTCGTAGCGCATGGCGTAGGGCCGCACGCGCTCGCGCGACAGGATCCTGGCGCCGCGCTTCTCCATGCGCCGCTCGACCTCGGCGATGCGGCCCTCCACCACCTCCTCGATGCCGTGGCCGCGGGCCATGTCCTCCTGCTCGGCGAGCTTCAGCCGCATCACGTACTCGCCCGCCTTCGGCGTGCCGTAGACCGCAAATCCGGTGGAGTCCGGTCCGCGGTGCTTCAGCGCCTGGAGCATCGCGGTCATCTCGGCGCCGACGTCCGAGACCCTGCCGCGGTGGATCAGTCCTGCAATCCCGCACATGGCGCGCCTCCCTTCAGGGCAGGTAGTCGAGGTAGGTCCTGAGGTCCCAGTCGGTGGAAGTGTGCATGAAGCGCTCCCACTCGTCGGTCTTGTATTCGTGGTAGAGCCGGTACATCTCGCCCGGCAGGGCACTGCGGATCACCTCGTCGGCGGCCAGCGCCTTGAGCGCGTCGCCGAGCGACATGGGCAGCTTCTGCACCTGCTTGCCGGCCTCCATCGCGGCGTAGATGTTGCGCTCCTCGGGCTCGCCGCAGGGGATCTTGTTGCGGATGCCGTCGTCCATCGCCTTGAGCAGCGCGGCGGCCATCAGATAGGGGTTGACCATGGCATCGACCGAGCGGAACTCGAACCGCCCCGGCGCCGAGATGCGAAGGCCCGTGGTGCGGTTCTGGAAGCCCCAGTCCTTGAACACCGGCGCCCAGAAGCCGGTGTCCCACAGCCGGCGGTAGGAGTTGACGGTGGAACAGCCGATCGCCGTCAGCGCGTCGAGGTGCTTCACGATGCCGCCGATCGCATGCTGCCCGACGATCCCCGGCATCTGCGGGTCGTCGCCATCGGGCATGAAGGTGTTCTCGCCGCCCGTGCGGTAGGTGAAGACCGCCTCCATCGCGGCGATCTGCTTCTGGCCCAGCGTCTTGACCTTCTCGGTCCCGCCGCGCCAGAGCGAGATGTTGTGGTGGCAGCCGTTGCCCGACAGGCCCATGAAGGGCTTGGTCATGAAGCAGGCGATCAGGTTGAACTCGCGCGCCACCTGGGCGCAGATCTGGCGGTAGGTCGTCAGCCGGTCAGCGGTGCGCAGGCAGTCGTCGAAGGCGAAGTTGAGCTCGAGCTGGCCCGGCGCGTCCTCGTGATCGCCCTGGATCATGTCGAGCCCCATCGCGCGGGCGTAGTCGATCACCTTCATGTAGACCGGGCGCAGGCTCTCGAACTGGTCGATGTGGTAGCAGTAGGGCTTGGAATAGCCCCCCGCCGGCCCGCCGTCCTCGCCGCGCCTGAGCCACATCATCTCGGGCTCGGTGCCCGAACGCATGTGCATGCCGTGCGTCTGCTGGAACTCGGCATGGATGCGCCGCAGGTTGCCGCGGCAGTCGGCGGTCAGGAACCCGCCGGGATCCTCGCGCTCCTCGCGGTTGCGGAACAGCGTGCACCACAGCCGCGCCACGCGCCGGTCCCAGGGAAGCTGGCAGAAGGTTTCCGGCTCGGGGATGCCGACCAGCTCGGCGGCCTCGGGGCCATAGCCCAGGTAGTCGCCGTGGCGGTTCAGGAACAGGTTCATGGTGGCGCCGTAGACGAGCTGGAAGCCCTTCTCGGCGACGCTCTCCCAATGGTCGGCCGGGATCCCCTTGCCCATGATCCGCCCGGTGACCGAGACGAACTGGAGATAGAGGTAGTCGATCCCCAGCGCGTCGATCTTCTGGCGCACCTCGCGGACGAGCGCGTCGCGCCCGTCGGCATGCACGAAGGCCTCGATGTCGGTGACAGCCACGCTTCCCTCCCTTCGCTGGCGCACGCCGCCCGGTGTGGTCTGCGGCGGCTGCCCGCCCGCGCGTCCGGCGCGCCGGCGGGGACGGACTCACCCGTCCCGGAGCGAGTGTGAACCAATCTTCAACCAGCCTGCAACCATTTTTGTTCCTTTCGGGGGCGTTTGGTATAGTCAGGCGTGTCGGGATGCTTTCGCCCGGACGGTCGCTATGTTAAGTCCTGCATGCAAGCAGAGGATGTGCACCGTGACAGTTGGCGAGGGCGTGGCAGGGTCGGCAACGACAGGTTCGGCAGACATCGCGGCGGACCTGCGCCGGCAGATCGCGTCCGCGCGCTTCCTGCAGAACGAGCGCCTGCCGCCCGAGCGCCTTCTGGCCGAGCGCTACGGCGTGGCCCGCGGCACCGTCCGGCAGGCGCTGCGGCAGCTCGAGGCGCTGGGCTTCGTCGAGCGCCGCGCCGGCAGCGGCACCTACGTGACCTGGTCCGAGGGCCGCGAGGAAACCGACGTGACCGGCATCACCCGGCCGCTCGAGCTGGTCGATGCCCGCTTCGCGGTCGAGCCGCACATGTGCCGCCTCGCGGTCCTGCGCGCCACCGACGCCGAGCTCAACCGGCTGCGCGGGCGGCTCGAGGCGATGGAGGCCTGCGAGAACGACAGCGCGCGCTTCGCGCAGATCGACGAGGAGTTCCACCTGGCCCTGGCGCGCTGCACGCAGAACCCGATGATCATCTGGATGATGGAGAAGATCCAGGAGGTGCGCAGCCACGTCCAGTGGGCGCGGATGCGGCTGCTCACGCTCAACCCCGAGGTCATCCGCCTCTACAACCGCCAGCACCGCGCCGTGGTCGATGCCATCGCCGAGCGCGACCCCGAGCGCGCCGCGCAGGCGATGAAGGCGCATCTGTCCGCGGCCCGCGCCACGCTGGTGGGCGTTGCCGAATAGGCCTCAGGCCCCGGCCTGCGCCTGCGCCTGAAGCCAGTTGATGTAGATGCGTTCCGCCAGGCGGTTGAACGCCTCCATGCGGGCCGCGCACTCCGCCGCGAGCCGGTCCGCGGCGCCGGGGCCGAGCGCGCGGTCCAGCGCCGCGGCATATTCGGGGATCGCCGCCCAGGCCGCCACGGTGTCGGGCTCCACCTCGACATGGAACTGCATCGACAGCGCGCGCGGCCCCCAGCTCATCGCCTGCACGGCGCAGGCGGGCGAGGTGGCCAGCACGCGCGCACCCTCGGGCGGGGCCTTCACCTCGGCCCCGTGCCACTGGAGCGTCTCGAAGGGCGCCTCGATCCCGTCGAGGAACAGGCTCTCGGCGCCGGTCTCGGTGAAGGTCACGGGCATGACGCCGATCTCGGGCGTGCCGGGCCCCACCCGGCCGCCGAGCGCCTCGGCCAGCAGCTGATGCCCGAGGCAGAGGCCGAGGAAGGCCATGCCGCGCTCGGCCACCGCGCGACGGATCAGCGCCTTCTCGGCCGCAAGCCAGGGGTGCTCGGCCTCCTGCCAGACATCCATCGGCCCGCCCATCACCCAGAGGGCGTCGAATCCCTCCGGGTCCGGCGGGCTCTCGCCGCGGTGCAGGTTGACGGCCGTCCATTCGTGCCCGTCCTCGGCGAGCAGCCGGCGGAAGAAGCCGGGGTGCTCGGCATCGGCGTGCTGGAAGACCAGGATCCGCATCTTCCCCCCCCTCGCTGCCGGCGATGCGGCCGCGCCGTTCCGCAAGGACGGCAAGGCCTTGAACCGCATCTGACCCAAACCGAACCAATCCAGCCCGGATTCCTCTCGATTCAGGACCATTCTGCGGCTATCCTGCCGGCAAGACAAGGTGGCGGCCGGCCACCGAGCCAAGGGAGGAAGCAATGCGCAAGGGTTGGAGCCTGCTGCCGGTCACGCGCCGGCGCTTCATCGGCGGGGCGGCCGCGGGCCTGGCGCTGGCGCCGGCCGCGGCGCGGCGGGCACCGGCGCAGGACAAGGTGGTGCGCATCGGCTTTCTCGCGCCGCTCACCGGCCCGGTCGCGGCCTGGGGCAAGCCCGGCCTCGACGGCTGCCGCATCTGGGCCGAACGGGTCAATGCCGCAGGCGGCATCAGGCTGGCCGACGGCAGCCATCAGGTCGAGTTCGTCCCCTACGACGACGAATACGACCCCGCCACCGCCCGCGTCGGCGCCACCAAGCTGGTCATGGAGGAGGGCGTCAGCTTCGTGATGATGCTGGGCGGCGACCCCTGGCCCGGCGCGCAGCCGGTCGCGGACCGCACGGGGATGCTGTTCTCCACCCTGCTGCCCTCCGACCTCGGGCCCGACACGCCGACGCTGATCGCCCCGGCCGAGGTGCACCCGGTCTACAACGTGACCGCCGTGGACTGGCTGGCCGAGAACCGCCCCGAACTGAAGACCGCGGTGATGTGCGCCCAGGACGACGCGCTGGGCCTGCCCTCGGTGGCGACCTACCTCGCCGCCTTCGAGGCTGCCGGGATCGAGATGCTGGAGGAGCCGATCCTCTTCGACCCCGCGACCACCGACTTCGCGCCGATCGTCACGCGCATGCTCGCCCGGGGGCCGCAGATCGTCTGCCTCGACACCTGCTACACCGACTACGTGCATCCGATCTGCGAACAGCTCTTCCAGCAGGGCTTCAGGGGGCAGGTGCTCTCCTGCACCGCCGACTTCTACGACCAGATCATCGCCCGCACCTCGAAGGAGTGGGTCGAGGGGATGCTGTTCCAGTTCCCCGACTTCGACGACCCGGCGCTGAACGCCGACTTCATCAACTTCGAGGACCCCAACGGGTTCTTCGCCACCTACAACGAACGCCATCCCGGCGAGTGGGGCGCGGTGAGCTGGGAATACGCCTCGATCATGGATCTCTGGAAGGCCGCCGCCGAGAAGGCGGGCAGCGCCGAGCCCGCCGCGGTGCTGGCGGCGATGAAGGAGGGCGGCAAGGGCCCGCACATCTTCGGCGAGGCCGAATGGTGGGGGGCCGACCTCTTCGGCATCGACAACGCGCTGGTCGGCAACTGGCCGGTGGTGGCGATCGAGGACGGCAAGGCGCGCATCAAGGAGTTCCGCTCGATCCCCGCCTGGTACGACCGGCACGGCGAGATCCTGAAGAAGTGGATGACGGAATACGGCCAGATGTGGAACCAGCGCTAGGCCGGGGCGGGCGGGCCTGAGCGGGGCGGGCGGATGGTCGAGTTCCTGGCGCAGACCGGCCTCAACGCGCTCTACGCGGCGAGCTACCTGTCCCTGATCGCCGTCGGGCTGGTGCTGATCTTCGGCGTCATGCGCGTGATCAACTTCGCGCATGGCGAGCTCTACATGGCGGGTGCCTACTGCGTGGTGGCGCTCTATGCGCAGGGCCGGGCGCCCTTCCTCGCCGCGGTGGCCGCCGGCGCGGTCTTCGTCGGCCTGCTCGGCCTCCTGATGGAACGGGCGCTGTTCCGCCCGCTGCGCGACAATCCGCTGGGCGGGCTCGTTGCCTCGATCGGCTTCCTGATGATCCTGCAGGCGGCCGCGGCGATGGGCTTCGGGGTGCGCATGCAGAACATCCCCCCCGCCAGCCAGGAGGTGCTGGTGATCGCCGACCGGGTGCGCCTCGCCCTGCCCCGGCTCTGGGTGATCATCGCTGCCGCGGTGCTGCTCTCCGCGCTGTGGCTGTTCCTGAAGCGCACGCGCTTCGGCTGGGCGCTGCGCGCCAGCGCGCAGGACCGCGAGGCGGCGGCGTTGCAGGGCATCTCGATCGACCGCACGGCGCGGGTCGCCATGTTCATCGGCGCGGCGCTGGCCGGCATCGCCGGGGCGCTGACCGCGCCGATGGTGTCGGTCAACCCCAACATGGGCCATTCGGTGATCATCTCGGCCTTCATCATCATCATCGTGGGCGGCATCGGCAGCCTCGAGGGCGCGGTGATCGCCGCCTTCGCCTATGCCTTCGTGCATACCTTCGTGGCGACCTTCGCCGATGCGGTGATCGCCGACATCGTCGGGCTTCTGCTGATGCTCGCGGTGCTGATCGTGCGGCCGACCGGGCTCATGGGAACGCGCGACCGTGCCTAGGGGGATGCGCCGCGCCCTGTTCTGGCTCGCGCTGGCGGCGGTGCTCATCGCCCTGCCGCAGGGCCTGAGCCTGTCGCAGCAGGAGATGCTGGTGTTCCTCACCATCAACATCCTGCTCGTCGCCTCCTACCGGCTGCTGACGCTGACCGGGGAATGGTCGCTGGCCCATGTCGTGATCATGGGGGTGGGCGCCTATGCCTCGGCGCTCTATGCCGCGCATTTCGCCGTGCCGGTGCCGGTCTCGATGCTGCTCGGCGCCGCCACGGCCGCGGGCGTGGCGCTGCTGCTCAGCTACCCGCTCTTCCGCATGAAGGGCTTCTACTTCCTGATCGGCAGTTTCGCGGCCGGCGAGATCATCCGGCTGCTCTGGCGGCGCTTCCGCGAGCCCTTCGGCGGGCCGCGCGGGCTGACGCGGATCGAGCCGATGCCCTCCTTCGACCTCGGCGTCTGGCACTTCGACTTCTTCCTGCCGGCCTCCTACTACTACCTGGTGCTGGCGGTCGTCGCCGTCTCGCTCTGGACGCTGTGGCGGATCGAGAAGTCGCCGGTGGGGCTGACCTTCCACGCGGTGCACTGGCAGGACAGCCTGGCGCAGGCCGCGGGCGTCAACGTGCGCGCCTGGCGGACGCTCGCCTTCGTCATCGCCAGCGGCTTCGCCGGGCTCTGCGGGGCGCTCGGGGCGCATTACCTCGGCACCGCCAATCCGCAGGCCTTCGGCGTCGAGCAGATGGTCTTCGTGCTGACCTGGGCGATCGTCGGCGGCACGGCCACCTTCCACGGGCCGATCCTGGGCTGCATCGCCCTGACCGTGCTCAACGACGTGGTGCTGCGCGGCCTCGGCCTGGAACAGGCCCGGCCGATGGCCTACGGGCTGGTGCTGATCCTTGCCGTCCTGTTCCTGCCGAAGGGGCTCGAGGACCTGCTCGCGCGCGCCCTGCGCCGGCTGCGCGGCGCGGGCGCGCGGACGGAGCCCGCGCCATGAGCCGGGCTCTCCTCGAGATCGACGGGCTGACCATGCGTTTCGGCGGGCTGATGGCCGTGGACGGGCTGAGCTTCCGCGTCGAGCACGGCGCGATCCACGGTCTGATCGGGCCCAACGGGGCGGGCAAGACCACGACCTTCAACCTGATCTCGGGCTTCTACCGGCCGACGGGCGGCGCGGTGCGGCTGCGCGGCGAGGCGATCACGGGCCTGCCGATGTTCGAGGTCGCGCGCCGCGGCGTGGTGCGCACCTTCCAGCATGCGACCCTGTTCGCCGAGATGACGGTGCTGGAGAACGCGCTCGTCGGCACGCACATGCGCTTCCGCCCCAGCATCTTCGCCGCGCTCGCGGGCCTCGACGCGGGCGACCGGCGGGCGGCGCGCGCGCGGGCCGAGGAGGCGCTGGACTTCTTCGGCCTGCTCGGCCTGGCGCAGACGCGGGCGGCCGACCTGCCGCACGGCCACCAGCGGGCGCTGGGCATGGCGGTGGCGCTGGCGGCCGGGCCCGACGTCATGCTGCTCGACGAGCCCTTCACCGGCATGAACCCCGAGGAGACGCGGCGCATGATGGGGCTGATGCGCAAGCTGCAGGCGGCGGGGGTCACGCTGCTTCTGGTCGAGCACGACATGCAGGCGATCATGGGGCTCTGCGACCGCATCACCTGCATGAGCTTCGGCCGGCTGCTGGCCGAAGGCAGCCCCGCCGAGATCCGCCGCCATCCGGCGGTGATCGAGGCCTATCTCGGCACGGGCGGCGGCCATGCTGCTTGAGCTGAAGGGCGTGGCGGTCAGCTACGGCAAGGTGCCGGCGCTGCGGGGCATCGACCTCGCCGTGCCGGCCGGCGGCATCGTCACCATCATCGGCGCCAACGGCGCGGGCAAGACGACCTGCCTGCGCGCGATCTCGGGGCTGGTGCGGCTCTCGGCCGGCAGCATCCGCTTCGACGGCGCGCGCATCGACGGGCTTGCCCCCGACCGGATCGTGGCGCGCGGCATCGCGCATGTGCCCGAGGGCCGGCGCATCTTTCCCGACCTGACGGTGGCCGAGAACCTGATGACCGGCGCCTTCCTGCGCCGCGACCGGGCGGCGGTGGCGCGCGACCTCGCCGAGGTGTTCGCGCGCTTCCCCCGGCTGGCCGAGCGGCGCGCGCAGCGGGCGCAGACGCTCTCGGGCGGCGAGCAGCAGATGCTGGCGATCGGGCGCGCGCTGATGGCCGCGCCGCGGCTGTTGCTGATGGACGAGCCCACGATGGGCCTCGCCCCGGTGATCGTCGAGGAGATCGGCCGCATCGTGCGCGCCATCGCGGCGGGCGGCGTGCCCGTGGTGCTGGTCGAGCAGAACGCCGAGCTGGCGCTCTCGCTGGCCGATCACGCCTATGTCTTCGAGACCGGCGCGCTGGCGCTTTCGGGCCCGGCGCGCGAACTGCACGACAACGAGCATGTGCGCGCGGCCTACCTCGGGGTCTGAGGCGGTGGCCGCGGCGCCGCGCCCGGCGCGCGACGCCGAGGCCGCGGCCGCGCGCGCCGCAGGCTGGCGCCGGGGCGAGCTGCTCTGGGAGCGCTGGCAGGAGGCGGCGCATGCCGCGCTCGGCGCCGGCGAGGCGCGGCGGGCGGCGGCGCTGTGGCGGCGGGCGCGCTGGCTCGGGGTGGCGGTGCTGCCGCGCGACGATCCGCGCCGGGTCACGGGCCTTGCCAATGCCGCCTTCGCCGACCTTCTGGCCGGGCGGTCCGGGCGCGCGGCGCGGCGCTACGCCGCCTGCGCGGCGCGCTGGCGGGCGGGTCTCGCGGGCTGGGTGGCGGCGGTGGAGCCGCGCGGGCGGGCGCGATCGTCGCTCTTCCACCTGCGGCTGGAGCGGCGCCACCGCGAGACCTATGCGGAGGTCCTGCGCCGCCGGCTGATGGCCTTCGGCGCCGAGACCGGCGCGGCGCTGGAGGATCTCGCCGCGGGCCGGATCCCGGCAGCCGGCTTCCTGCGCCGCTGGCGGGGCGAGAAGCCGCCGGTGTTCGACGACCGACGCCGCTTCCTGGCCGCGGCGCTCCTGCTGGCGGTGCCGGGCGAGGCCCGCGCCCCCGGCGCGCCGCGGGGCACGGAACCCGGCCGGAAAGAGGTATGATTCCAGTCGCGAGTCGTGCGGAATTGGTTTACCTTCCGCGACCGGAAGTGGACCAGTGGAGGTGTTCCGGGGCCGCTTGCGCCTCGCCGCAAACCAGGGGGAGCCCGCGGCAGCGGACGGCCGCGCCGGCCGTGCCGCGCTGCCGGGCGCAGTCAACAGGGGGACAGATGGACAACCAGCTCAACGCCATCACGACCGTCTTCACCGAGTTCTACTACTGGGTGACGGTGCCGATGATGTTCCTGATCCATGTCGGCTTCTGCATGTACGAGGTGGGGGCCAGCCGACGGCGCAACCACATGCACACGCTGATGAAGAACTCGATGGTGATCCCGCTGGTCACCGTCACCTTCTTCTTCTTCGGCTGGTGGATCTACTGGGCGCTGCCCAACGGGCCCTTCATCACCGGTGGCATCGAGTGGGAGGCAGCCGCCAAGTATGCGCCCACCTCGCCCAACATGGGCACCGACCTGTCGGACCGCCTGACCGGCGTCTTCTGGGCGGCGTTCCTGCTGTTCTCCTGGACGGCGGCCTCGATCGTCTCGGGCGCGGTGATCGAGCGGATCAACTCGGCGGCCTTCTGGGTGCTGGCCGTGGTCATCGGCTCGGGCGCCTGGATCGTGGATGCCGCCTGGGGCTGGCACTTCGGCGGCTGGATGGTCAGGCTGCTCGGCTATCACGACGCCTATGCCTCGGGCGTGATCCACGCCATCGCGGGGGGCTTCGCGCTGGGGGTGCTGGTGGTGCTGGGGCCGCGGCTGGGCAAGTTCGCCGCCGACGGCACGCCGCGGGACATCCTGCCGCACAATCCCTGGATGGTCTGCGTCGGGCTGTTCCTGATCTACACCGGGTTCTGGGGCTTCTACGTCGCCTGCAACGTGCCGGTCATCAGCCCCGAGACGATCGGCGGCCAGATCACCGGCGAGACCTGGACGGCGACCAACATCTACCTCGGGCCGACGACGCTGAGCGCGATCACCTTCAACTTCCTGATGTCGCTGTCGGGCGGCATGCTGGCGGCCTTCGTCGTCTCGAAGGGCAATGCGTTCTGGACCTACTCGGGCGGCCTTGCGGGCATCATCACCGCCTCGGCCGGCAACGACCTCTACCACCCGCTGCAGGCGATGATCATCGGCGGCTTCGGGGCCTGGGCGGCCTACCGGCTGCACTACTGGGTGGAGCGCACCTTCCGGATCGACGACGCGGTGGGTGCCGTGGCCGTGCACGGCTATGCCGGGTTCCTCGGCCTCGTGATCTGCGGCTTCGTGCTCTGGGGCTATCCGTCGAGCCCCTACGAGGGCTTCGCCACGGTCAACCCGCTCGGCCAGCTCCTCGGCGCGCTGATCATGTTCGGCGTGCTCGGCTTCCTGCCCGGCTGGATCACCGCGAAGATCCTGCACGCCTTCGGCGCGCTGCGCATCCCGCGCGAGATCGAGATCCTGGGGCTCGATTTCGAGGACCAGATGGAAGAGGAACGGGCCCGCGCCGAGGTCAGGGCGGCCGAGAAGGCCCTTGCGGGCGCCTGAGGGGAGGATGGGATCATGTCCGAACGACTGACGACCTGGGCCGTCGATCTGGCCGACGTGGGGCCGGTCTATCCCTTCCAGGGAATGGAATGGCTGTTCCTCGTCATCTGCGTGGCCGGATGGATCGGCTGGCACGTCTGGTGCTTCCGCTGGGAACGCGCCTACCAGCGCGACCGCATCGCCCGCTACGGCCGCGACACGGCGGCCATGCACCGGGCGATCGACAGCGACTGACCCGCGGGGTGCGAACGTCGCCGCGCGAGGCCGCAGGGGCCCGCGCGGCGGCGCAGGGGAAGGCGATGCGGTATTCCATCTGGAACGTCCTCGCCCAGGGCCTGACCGGGCACCGGGGCTGGAAGCCGGTCTGGCGCGACCCCGCGCCGCAGGCCGACTACGACATCGTCATCGTCGGCGGCGGCGGCCACGGGCTGGCCACCGCCTACTACCTCGCCAGGGAATTCGGGGCGCGCCGCATCGCCGTGCTCGAGAAGGGCTGGCTGGGCGGCGGCAACGTCGGGCGCAACACCACGATCATCCGCTCGAACTACCTGCTGCCCGGCAACGAGCCCTTCTACGAGTTCTCGATGAAGCTCTGGGAGGGGCTGGAGCAGGAGCTCAACTACAACGCGATGGTCAGCCAGCGCGGCATCATCAACCTCTTTCACACCGACGCCCAGCGCGACGCCTTCGTCCGCCGCGGCAACGCCATGATCCTGCACGGGGCGGATGCCGAGCTGCTCGACCGCGAGGGCGTGCGGCGGCTCTATCCCTTCCTCGACTTCGACAACGCCCGCTTCCCGATCAAGGGCGCGCTGATGCAGCGGCGCGGCGGCACCGCGCGCCACGATGCGGTGGCCTGGGGCTATGCCCGCGCGGCGGATGCCCTGGGGGTTGACCTGATCCAGAACTGCGAGGTCACCGGCATGCGGATCGAGGCGGGGCGCATCCGCGGGCTCGAGACGACGCGCGGCCGCATCGGCGCGCGCAAGGTGGGCGTGGCAGTGGCGGGCTGGTCGTCGCGGGTGATGGCCATGGCCGGCCTGCGCCTGCCGATCGAGAGCCACGTGCTCCAGGCCTTCGTGACCGAGGGCCTCAAGCCCTTCATCGACGGCGTGATGACCTTCGGCGCGGGCCACTTCTACGTCAGCCAGTCCGACAAGGGGGGCCTCGTCTTCGGCGGCGACATCGACGGCTACAACTCCTATGCCCAGCGCGGCAACCTGCCGGTGATCGAGGACGTGGCCGAGGGCGGCATGGCGCTGATCCCGGCGCTTGGGCGGGCGCGGCTCCTGCGCAGCTGGGGCGGGGTGATGGACATGTCGATGGACGGCTCGCCCATCATCGACCGCACGCCCGTCGAAGGGCTCTACCTCAATGCCGGCTGGTGCTACGGCGGCTTCAAGGCGACGCCGGCCTCGGGTTTCTGCTTCGCCCACCTGATCGCGCGCGACGCGCCC
Source organism: Paracoccaceae bacterium (assembly GCA_026419405.1). Classification (GTDB taxonomy): domain Bacteria; phylum Pseudomonadota; class Alphaproteobacteria; order Rhodobacterales; family Rhodobacteraceae; genus JANZZL01. The sequence goes on from JANZZL010000121.1 coordinate 39,900, forward strand.
CATCCGACGGCGGCCGCCTACCGGCTGGACCGCTTCCGGAGGGGCCTGATGATCGACGAGAAGGGCCAGGGCGCCACCCCCAACCTGCACTGAGGCCAGCGCGCATGCTGATCCCCCATCCGCTTCTCGGCCCGCGCGACGCGCAGGAGTTCGTCTACCTCGGCGATGCCGCGCTGATCGACCGCCCCGACGGCACGGCCGCCGGCATCGAGGCCTTCCACGACTACCTCTACCTGCGCGACAACCCCGCGGGCCAGCACCGGGAACTGTGGTATCACGAACAGGGCGACCGGTCCTGGCTGGTGGTCACCCGCGACACGGTAACGCACGAGATCCTGAAGGCCGAGCTCGCCCGTGACGTGGCGCTGGCGCGGGGGCGGGGCCGATGAGCGGCCCCTTCCGCCTGCCCTCGGGCGGCCTGATCGACCGCGGCCGCACGCTGCGCTTCACCTTCGACGGGCGCGCCTTCGCGGGTCACCCCGGCGACACGCTGGCCTCGGCGCTGCTCGCCGGCGGCGTGCGCCTGATGGGCCGCAGCTTCAAGTATCACCGCCCGCGCGGGCCGCTCTCGGCCGGCAGCGAAGAGCCGAACGCGCTTGTCACCCTGCGCAGCGGCGCCCGGGCCGAGCCCAACACCAGGGCCACGGTGGCCGAGATCTACGACGGCCTTCAGGCCACGAGCCAGAACCGCTGGCCCTCGCTGCGCTTCGACCTCATGGCGGTCAACGACCTCATCCACCCGTTCCTGGCGGCGGGCTTCTACTACAAGACCTTCATGTGGCCGGCGCGCTTCTGGGAGAGGCTCTACGAGCCGCTCATCCGCCGGGCGGCGGGGCTGGGGCGGCTTTCCGGCGAGGCGGACCCGGACGGCTACGACAAGGGCTTCCGGCACTGCGACCTGCTCGTGATCGGCGCGGGGCCCGCGGGGCTGATGGCGGCGCTGACCGCCGGGCGGGCGGGGGCACGGGTGATCCTGGCCGACGAGGACTTCCTGCCGGGGGGGCGGCTCAATGCCGAGCGGCTGGAGGTCGCCGACATGCCGGGGGCGGACTGGGCGGCGGCGGTGGTGGCCGAGCTTGCGGCGCTGCCGAACCTGCGGCTGATGCCGCGCACGACCGTGATCGGGGCCTTCGACCACGGCATCTACGGCGCGGTGGAGCGGGTGGCCGACCACCTGCCCGAACCGCCGCCCGGCCGGCCGCGGCAGGTGCTCTGGCGGATCTACGCGCGCCGGGCCGTCCTGGCGGCCGGGGCGACGGAACGGCCCATCGCCTTCCCCGGCAACGACCGGCCCGGCGTCATGCTGGCCGGCGCCATGCGCGCCTATGCCAACCGCTGGGCGGTGGCCGCGGGGCGCCGCGTGGCGCTCTTCGTCAACAACGAGGACGGGCTGCGCACCGCCGCCGATCTCGCCGAGAGGGGCGTCGAGGTCGTGGCGGTGATCGACGCGCGGCCCGAGGGCGCGCGCCTGCCCGGCCTCCGCCACCTCAGGGGCGCGGAGGTCGTCGCGACCGCCGGGCGGCTCGGCCTGCGGTCGGTGACGCTGCGGCACTCCGACGGGCGGCGCGAGACGATCGCGGCGGACGCGCTCGGCGTCTCCGGCGGCTGGAACCCCAACCTCCAGCTCACCGTCCACCACCGCGGCCGGCCCCGGTGGGACGAGGCGATCGCCGCCTTCGTCCCGGGCCCCGGCGGGCCGCCCGGGCTGGCGGCGGCCGGCGCGGCGGCGGGGCTGATGTCCACCCATGGCGCGCTGGCCTCGGGCCGGGCGCGGGCGCTCGAGGCGCTGGCCGATCTCGGCATCGCGGCACGCGCGGCCGACCTGCCGCGGGCCGAGGACGCGCCGGTGTCGCTCCGGCCCGTCTGGCACGTCGCGGGGGCGCGCGGCCGCGCCTGGATCGACCAGCAGAACGACGTCACGGTCAAGGACATCGCGCTCGCCCACGCCGAGAACTTCACCGGGGCGGAACACCTCAAGCGCTATACCACGCTCGGCATGGCCACCGACCAGGGGCGCACCGGCAACGTGATCGGGCTTGCGGTGATGGCCGGGCTCACGGGGCGCAGCATCGCCGAGACGGGCACCACTGCCGCCCGCCCGCCCTACACGCCGGTGGCGATCGGGGCGCTGGCGGGCCGCTCCCGCGGCAAGGCCTTCCGGCCGGTCCGCCTGACGCCCTCGCACCGCTGGGCCGAGGAACAGGGCGCGGTCTTCGTCGAGGCAGGGCTGTGGCTGCGCACGCAGTACATCCCCCGCCCCGGCGAGACCCACTGGCGGCAGAGCGTGGACCGCGAGGTGCTGGCCACGCGCGCCTCGGTGGGGATCTGCGATGTCTCGACGCTGGGCAAGATCGACATCCAGGGCGCCGATGCGGGGGCCTTCCTCGACCGCGTCTATGCCAACACCTTCTCCACCCTGCCCGTGGGCCGCTGCCGCTACGGCATCATGCTGCGCGAGGACGGCATCGTCTTCGACGACGGCACCACCGCCCGGCTGGCCGAGGACGAATGGGTGATGACCACCACCACGGCCAATGCGGTCGCGGTGTTCCGCCACCTCGAGTTCTGCCGCCAGTGCCTCTGGCCGGCGCTCGACGTGCAGCTCATCTCCACCACCGAGGCCTGGGCGCAGTATTCGGTGGCCGGGCCCAACGCGCGGCGCCTGCTCGAGAGGATCGTCGATCAGGACATCTCGGACGCCGCCTTCCCCTACATGGCGGCGGGGCGCGTGACCGTCTGCGGCGGGCTGCGCGCGCGGCTCTTCCGCATCAGCTTCTCGGGCGAGCTCGCCTACGAGATCGCCGTGCCCGCGCGCTACGGCGACGGGCTGATCCGCGCCCTGGTCGAGGCCGGGCGCGACTTCGATGCGGTGGTCTACGGCACCGAGGCGCTGGGCGTGCTGCGGGTGGAGAAGGGCCATGTCGCGGGCGGCGAGCTCAACGGCCAGATGACGGCGCTGAACATGGGCCTCGGACGCATGGTGTCGCGGAAGAAGGACGCGATCGGCGTCGTGCTGTCCGGCCGCGAGGGGCTGACCGACCCCGGCGGCCACCGCCTCGTGGGGGTCAGGCCCGTCGATCCCTCCGCAGGCCTGACGGCGGGCAGCCACCTGCTCGAGCCCGGGGCGGCGAAGGTGGCGGAGAACGACCTGGGCTGGCTGACCTCGAAGGTCTACAGCCCGCATCTCGGCCACGACATCGCGCTGGCCTACCTCAGGGGCGGCGAGGCACGCATCGGCAGCCGGATGCGGGCGGTCAACCTGCTTGCCGGTACCGAGACCGAGGTGGAGATCACGAGCCCGCATTTCATCGATCCGCAAGGAGAGCGCCTGCGTGGCTGAGCCGCTGCCCCCCCGCACCCCCTTCGGCCTGGCCGAGCCGCTCCGGCGCCGGATCGGCCCGGTCGGCATCGTCGAACGCTTCGACCTCGCCCTTGTCTCGCTTGCCGAGCGGCAGGGGAAGGCAGAGGCCTTCGCCACGGCCGCCCGCGCCGCGGGCATCCCGCTGCCCGGCCCGGCGCGGCGGGCCGAGGCGCCGCCCTTCGCCGCCTTCTGGGTCGCGCCGGGGATGTGGTTCGTCGAGGCGCCGCTCGACACCCACCCCGACCCGGTGGCGGCGCTCAAGCCCGTCTTCGGCGCCGCCGCCTCGCTCAGCGAACAGACCGACGCCTGGGTGCGGCTGGAGCTGGCCGCCGGCGACCTCGCGCCCCTGCTCGAGCGGCTCTGCAACGTCGATTACGCCACGGCGCCGGACGGCTTCGCCACCCGCACCCTGATCGAGCATCTGGGCTGCTACCTGATCCGCCTCGGCCCCGGTGCGGCCACGCTGCTCGGCCCGCGCTCCTCGGCCGAGAGCCTTTTGCACGCGATCGAGACCGCGGCCGCCGCCATCGCCTGAGCAACCGCCTGGAGATCCGGCCGTGGCCGGAAGCGACGCGCCCGCGCGGGGCGGGGCGGTCGGGCGCCTGCCCGTGCAGGCGCGCGGGGGCGGGGGCGTGCCGGCGGGCCAGGCTGCCAGGGCGAGGGAGGCGTCGGCGGGGTTCCAGGACGGACCCCGAGCGGCTTGCCGCGCGCGGGCTTTCACGGTAGGAAACTCCTGCCCCGGAATTTTCCCGGAAGGAAGAGGCCATGCCGTCGTCTGCCGATGCCGGCCCCCTGCCCCGCGGCCGTCCCGCCTTCGGACAGGACCCCCACCGGCTGCGCGAGGCGGGCGAGCGCAATCTCGAGGCGGCGATCGGCCGCGAGGTGCGCAGCCTGCGCCGTCAGCAGGGCATGACGGTCTCGGACCTCGCCGCCGCCGCGGGCCTCTCGGTGGGGATGCTGTCGAAGATCGAGAACGGCCAGACCTCGCCCTCGCTGACCACGCTGCAGGGGCTGAGCCATGCGCTCTCGGTGCCGGTCACCGCCTTCTTCCGCAGCTACGAGGAGCGCCGCGCCGCCCAGCACGTGCGCGCGGGCGAGCATCTGGAGATCGAGCGGCGCGGCACGCGGGCGGGGCACCAGTATCACCTGCTGGGCCATCTCGGCGCCAACAGTTCGGGCGTGGTGGTGGAGCCCTACCTGATCACGCTCACGACCGAGAGCGACACCTTCCCCACCTTCCAGCACGAGGGGCTGGAACTCCTCTACATGCTCGAGGGCGAGGTCGATTACCGTCACGGCGACCGGATCTATTCCCTCAAGCCCGGCGACAGCCTGTTCTTCGACGCCGACGCCCCGCACGGGCCGGAAGTGCTGGTCCGCCTGCCGGCCCGCTACCTCTCGGTGATCGCCTATCCGCAGGGCTGACCGGTCCTGCGGCTGACCGGTTTTCCCGACAGGCAAAAAGGTTTCGCTGCGGTTGAAGGACGGCCGGCGCGGTGCTAGGCTTCCGGCAGAACGGGCGGGGGCGAATCCGGGGGCGGATCCATGTGCGGCATCGTCGGGCTGTTCCTGAAGGACCGGGCGCTGGAGCCGCAGCTGGGCGCGCTGCTGACCGACATGCTCGTCACCATGACCGACCGCGGACCCGACTCCGCCGGCATCGCCATCTACTCGGGCGCCGCCGACGGGCTGGGCAAGATCACCCTCCAGTCGCCGCAGCCGGGAGAGGACTTCCGCGACCTCGACGCCGACCTGCACGCGGCGCTCGGGCAGCCCGTCGCCCTGCGGGTCAAGGACACGCATGCGGTGATCGAGCTGCCGCAGGACCAGATCGAGGCGGCGCGCTCCGCCCTCGCCCATCTGCGGCCCCGCGCGAAGGTGATGAGCGTGGGCGACTCGATCGAGATCTTCAAGGAGGTCGGCCTGCCGCGCGAGGTCGCGGCGCGCTTCGACCTCGCGCGCATGGGCGGCACGCACGGCGTCGGCCACACCCGCATGGCGACCGAGTCGGCGGTGACCACGCTGGGGGCGCATCCCTTCTCGACCGGCCCCGACCAGTGCCTGGTGCACAACGGCTCGCTGTCGAACCACAACAACGTGCGCCGCGAGCTGATCCGCGCCGGCATGCGCTTCGAGACCGAGAACGACACCGAAGTGGCCGCGGCCTTCCTCACCCACCGCCTGCAGCAGGGCGCCAGCCTCGGCGAGGCGCTGGAGGCCACGCTGAGCGAGCTTGACGGGTTCTTCACCTTCGTCGTCGGCACCCGCGACGGCTTCGGCGTGGTGCGCGACCCCATCGCCTGCAAGCCGGCGGTGATGGCCGAGACCGAAGCCTATGTCGCCTTCGGGTCGGAATACCGCGCGCTGGCCGGCCTGCCGGGGATCGAGGCCGCCCGCGTCTGGGAGCCGGAGCCGGCCACCGTCTACTTCTGGGAGCGCTGAGCGGCATGCAGAGCTACGACCTCGCCGAAGGCAGCCTGCGGGCGCTCAACCAGGCCCTGCACGACCTCAAGGGCCTGACCAACATGACCGACTGGGAGGTTCTGAACCCCCGCGGGGCGCATGCCATCGCGGCGGGGCTCGACGCGCCGGTCACGGTGCATGTCCGCGGCTCGACCGGCTACTACTGCGCGGGCATGAACAAGCAGGCCACCGTGCACATCCACGGCTCGGCCGGGCCGGGCGTGGCCGAGAACATGATGTCGGGCACGGTGATCGTGGAGGGCGATGCCAGCCAGTATGCCGGCGCCACCGGGCGGGGCGGGCTGCTGGTGATCAAGGGCAACGCCTCGAGCCGCTGCGGGATCTCGATGAAGGGCATCGACATCGTGGTGCACGGCAACATCGGCCACATGTCGGCCTTCATGGCGCAGTCGGGCAACCTCGTGGTGCTGGGCGATGCCGGCGAGGCCTTGGGCGACAGCCTCTACGAGGCGCGCATCTTCGTGCGCGGCAGCGTGAAGTCGCTGGGGGCAGACTGCATCGAGAAGGAGATGCGGCCCGAGCATCTGGCGCTGCTCGAGGAGCTCCTGCGCCGCGGCCTCGCCGACCACAAGGCGCGGCCCGAGGAGTTCCGCCGCTACGGCTCGGCCCGCCGGCTCTACAACTTCTCGATCGACAACGCATCCTCGTACTGACGGCAGGCAGATGACCGACTTCCCGCGCACGCCGCCCCGCTTCTCGGCCACCTTCACCCCGGCGGTGAACGCCGAGATCCGCCGCGCCGCGGCCTCGGGCATCTACGACATCCGCGGCGGCGGCGCCAAGCGGCCCCTGCCGCATTTCGACGACCTTTTGTTCCTCGGCGCCTCGATCAGCCGCTACCCTCTGGAGGGCTACCGCGAGAAATGCGCCACCGATGTCTGGCTGGGCACCCGCTTCGCGAAGAAGCCGATCCACATCGAGATTCCGATCACCATCGCGGGCATGAGCTTCGGCGCGCTCTCGGGCCCGGCCAAGGAGGCGCTGGGCCGCGGCGCGACGGCCGCGGGCACCTCGACCACCACCGGCGACGGCGGCATGACGGAGGAGGAGCGCGGCCATTCGCGCCTCCTCGTCTATCAGGTGCTGCCCAGCCGCTACGGCATGAACCCCGACGACCTGCGCCGTGCGGATGCCATCGAGATCGTCGTCGGCCAGGGCGCCAAGCCGGGCGGCGGGGGCATGCTGCTCGGCCAGAAGATCTCCGACCGCGTGGCCGAGATGCGCAACCTGCCCAAGGGGATCGACCAGCGCTCGGCCTGCCGGCATCCGGACTGGACCGGGCCGGACGACCTCGAGATCAAGATCCTCGAGCTGCGCGAGATCACCGACTGGGAGAAGCCGGTCTACGTCAAGGTCGGCGGCGCGCGGCCCTACTACGACACGGCGCTGAGCGTGAAGGCGGGGGCCGACGTGGTGGTGCTCGATGGCATGCAGGGGGGCACCGCGGCGACCCAGGAAGTCTTCATCGAGCACGTCGGCCAGCCGACGCTGGCCTGCATCCCCCAGGCGGTGCAGGCGCTGCGCGACCTCGGCATGCACCGCAAGGTGCAGCTGATCGTCTCGGGGGGCATCCGCTCGGGCGCCGACGTGGCCAAGGCGCTGGCGCTGGGGGCGGATGCGGTGGCGATCGGCACCGCGGCGCTGGTCGCGATCGGCGACAACGACCCGCGCTGGGAAGAGGAATACCGCAGGCTCGGAACGACCGCGGATGCCTACGACGACTGGCACGAGGGGCGCGACCCCGCCGGCATCACCACGCAGGATCCCGAACTGGCCGCGCGGCTCGACCCGGTCCTGGCCGGGCGGCGGCTGGCCAACTTCCTCAAGGTGATGACGCTCGAGGCGCAGACCATCGCGCGGGCCTGCGGCAAGAGCCACCTGCACAATCTGGAGCCCGAGGACCTGGTGGCGCTGACGGTCGAGGCCGCGGCGATGGCCCGCGTGCCGCTGGCCGGCACCGACTGGATCCCCGGGCGGGGCAGCGGGGGATACTGACGACAACGGTCGCCCCCGCGGCCGGGGCGGCAGCGACAGGGGGGAGTGACGACGATGGCGAAGGACCTTGCCAAATGGGCCAAGGGTGCGGGGGTCAGGTACTTCATGATCTCCTACACCGACCTCTTCGGCGCGCAGCGGGCCAAGCTCGTGCCGACGCAGGCGATCGGCGACATGGCGGCAGAGGGCGCGGGCTTCGCCGGCTTCGCCACCTGGCTCGACATGACGCCGGCGCATCCCGACGTGATGGCGGTGCCTGACCCGTCGAGCGTCATCCAGCTGCCCTGGAAGAAGGAGGTCGCCTGGGTCGCCGCCCGTCCGACCATGGAGGGCGCCCTGGTCGCCCAGGCGCCGCGCAATGTGCTCGAGCACGTCATCGCCGAGGCCGCGAAGGACGGCCTGCGCGTGCGCACCGGGGTCGAGGCGGAATTCTTCCTGCTCTCGGCCGACGGCTCGGAGATCTCCGACCGCCACGACACCGCCGAGAAGCCCTGCTACGACCAGCAGGCGGTGATGCGCCGCTACGACGTGATCTCCGAGATCTGCGACCACATGCTGGAGCTCGGCTGGGGCCCCTACCAGAACGACCACGAGGACGCCAACGGCCAGTTCGAGATGAACTGGGCCTTCGACGACGTGCTGGTCACCGCCGACCGCCATTCCTTCTTCAAGTTCATGGTCAAGTCCGTGGCCGAGAAGCACGGGCTGCGCGCCACCTTCATGCCCAAGCCCTTCAAGGGGCTGACGGGGTCGGGGGCACATGTGCACATCTCGGTCTGGTCGGCCGACGGCAAGACCAACGCCTTCGCCGACCCCGAGGCGGAGCTGGGCCTCTCGGCCGAGGGCCGGCACTTCCTGGGCGGAATCATGCGCCATGCCCCGGCGCTCGCGGCCATCACCAACCCCACGGTCAACAGCTACAAGCGCATCAACGCCCCCCGCACCGTCTCGGGCGCGACCTGGGCGCCCAACACCGTGACCTGGAGCGGCAACAACCGCACCCACATGGTGCGGGTGCCGGGGCCGGGGCGCTTCGAGCTGCGCCTGCCCGACGGCGCCGCCAACCCCTACCTGATGCAGGCGGCGATCGTCGCCGCCGGGCTCGACGGGCTGCGCACCAAGGCCGATCCCGGCCGGCGGCACGACATCGACATGTATGCCGAGGGCTGGAAGGTGAAGGGTGCCCCGCGCCTGCCGCTGAACCTGCTCGACGCGCTGCGCGAGTTCGACCGCGACCGCACGCTGAAGGCGATGCTCGGGGCCGAGTTCTCGGCCGCCTACCTCAAGCTCAAGCATCAGGAATGGGACAGCTTCTGCGCCCATTTCTCGCGCTGGGAGACCGAGCACACGCTCGACATCTGACCGCCGGCAGCGGCAGCCGGCCCCGCGTCCGGCGGGGCCGACCCCGCGGGCCGGCCGGGGCGCACGAAGGACGCCGCCGGGCGGCGCGCTCAGCCGGCGGCCCGCGGCAGGACCTTGCCGGGGTTGAGCAGGCCCAGGGGGTCGAGGGCCGCCTTGAGCGCCCGCATCGCGGCGATCTCGCCGGGGCTGCGGCTGTGGCCCAGCCAGTCGCGCTTGAGCAGGCCGATGCCGTGCTCGGCCGAGATCGAGCCGCCGAGGTCGCGCACCAGGTCGTAGGCGATGCGTTCGACCGCATGAACCGCGTCCGGCCCGCCGCCGGGGATGGCGGCGGCCACGTGCAGGTTGCCGTCGCCCACATGGCCGTAGAAGGAGACATGCGCCCCGGGATGAAGGCCGCGGACGCCGGCGGCGCAGGCCTCGGCAAAGGCCGCCATGCGTCCGGGCGCGAGCGCGACATCGAGGTTGACGAGGCCCGGCAGGGCATCGTCCATCGCCAGGCCCTCGCGCAGCTCCCAGAACCCGCGGGCCTCGGCCGTGGATCGCGCGACCAGCGCATCGAGGAGAATTCCCCTCTCGTGCGCATCGCCGAGCAGCTCCGCAAGACCCGGTCCTTCCGTCTCGATCAGCACGGCGAAGGGCGGCGGATCGGGAAAGGGCCGGCGGCCGAGCAGCTCCTGGTTGAGGGCGAGATAGTCGCGCCACATCACCTCGTAGGCCGCGACCGTCGCGCGCCGCCGCGCCTCTCCCAGCAGCGCGAGGACCGCCTCGAAGGACGCCAGCGCGCAGAGCGCGGTATCGCCCGGCGGCGGCAGCGGCCGCAGGCGGATGACCGCGCGGGTGATCACGGCCAGCGTGCCCTCCGAGCCGCAGATCAGATGCCGCAGGTCGTAGCCGGTGTTGTCCTTCACCGTCCGCGACAGATGCGACAGCACCCGGCCGTCGGCCAGCACCGCCTCGAGCCCCAGCAGGTTGTCGCGCATCGTCCCGTGGCGGATGACGCGCAGCCCGCCGGCATTTGTGGCGACGAGACCGCCCACCTGGGCCGAGCCGCGCGCGCCCAGATCGACCGGCAGCAGGAACCCCGCCGCGCGCGCCTCCTCCTGGGCCACGGCAAGCACCGTGCCGGCCCGCACCACCATGGCGCCGGCGTCGGCGTCGATCTCCTCCACCCCCGCGAGGCGGGCGAGCGACAGCGCGACCTCGTTCCCGCACGGGTTCGCCCCGCCCGCAAGACCCGTCATGCCGCCCTGCACCACCACCGGCTGGCGGTGCCGGTGGCAGAGCGCGAGCGCCGCCGCCACCTCCTCGGTGGAGGCCGGGCGCAGGAGCGCCGGGGGAAGGTGGCGGCCGGTGCGGCTCCAGTCGCTGCGCGCCGCTTCGGGCACCTCGGGCCCGAACAGCGCCCCCCGCGGGCCGAGCCGCGCCACGAGGCCCTCGGCCAGCGCCGGGGCGAGGCTCATGGCGCGCGGCGCAGCGCCTGGGCCATGCAGTGGATGCCGCCGCCCGTCTTCGAGATCTCCGACATGTCGATCGCGGCCACCTCGAAGCCGCGGGCGCGCAGCTGCCCGATCAGCGCCTGCGACGAGGCGGGGGCGATCACCCGGTCCGCCCCCAGCGACATGAAGTTGCAGCCCAGCGCCATGGTGTCCTGGAAGGGCACGTCGATGATCTCGTGCCCCTTGCCCTTCAGCCAGTCCACCAGCGCCGGTTCGGTGCAGGCCAGGCACACCGCCGTGAGCTTGGGCGCGATCGGCACGACCATCAGGTCGATGTGGACATAGTATTCGTCGATGAAGGCAAGGCGCACCTCCCAGCCCTCGGCCTCGAACCAGGCGGCGACCTGGCGGGCGCCCTCCTCCTGGGTGCGCGCGCCGCCGCAGCCGATCAGCACGCATCCCTCCTCGATCACGTTGAAGTCGCCGCCCTCGAAGGTGCCCGCCGTCACCATGTCGTAGATCGGGATGCCGAGCCGCTCGTAGGTGCGGATCGCCGCGTAGTTCTCGCCCCGCCGCCACCACTGGGCCATGGCGGTGATGATCGCGCCGTAGGGGGTCATCACGCTGGAGTCGCGGGCGTAGACCTGCATCGGCAGTTCCGGCGAGGGTTCGTGCAGGTGCACCTTCACGCCGAAGTGCTCGTAGGCCGCCACGAGTTCGGCATGCTGGGCCTGGGCCACCTGGATGTTGCAGGGGTTCTCGCGCAGGTGCCTCCGCGAGAGCGACGAGGTCGCCAGATGCCGCAGGTGGGCCGGGCTTCCCAGCAGCACGTCGGTCAGGCGGTCGGTCTCGTTGCGGAAGCCCCACCACGTCAGGGCCGGCGTCCCGCCGCCTGCGCGGCGGCGCCGGAGGGAGAAGGCCTCGGTCGCGGTCTGGACATTCATGGGTTCGCTCCTCTGGTTCAGGCGCCGGGCAGACCGGCGGGGATCCACCAGTCCCGCCCGCGCGGCGTGCGCACGTATTCGGGCCAGCGGAAACGGATCGGCGGGGGGTAGTCGCAGAGCGGCGGGATCCAGGCCGTGCCGCCCACGCCGCCGCCGGTGCGCGCACGGAACTCGGCCCAGGCGGCCGCGCGCGCCGCCTCGTCCTCCAGAAGGCGGACCGCCGACAGCGCCAGGACCTCGGCCGCGCGTTCCAGCATCGGGTCGATGGTCACCGGCATGCCGCCGAGCGCGTTCATCACCCAGGGCGGATAGGCGAAGCCGGGCGGCGAGCGGAGCGCGGGACGCGCGATGTAGAAGCGGGCCGTCGGGGCATGCCAGCACATCTCGGTATAGTCGTCCGAGGTGGCGTGGGCCTGGCTCGGCGGCAGGTCGCGGCGCAGGATCGCCTCGGCCTCCTCGGGGGCGATCAGCCGCTCGAGCTCGGGCAGGAAGGGTTCGGCCATGGGCTCGAGGCCGAGCTCGGCCTGGATCGCGCGGGCGGCCGCCTTCGCCGCCTCGCCCCAGGCGGGCGGGCCCGCCGCCTGCATCGACTCCCACACGAGGCGCGCCATGGCATGGTTGGCCAGGCCGGGGCGCGACTTCGACACCCAGTGCCTTTCCCAGCGGCAGCCCGTCATCGCCGCGGCGGCGGCCGCATTGCGGTCGAGCGCCTCCGCCACCGCGCCGGCCATCTCGAGCGTGGGGGTGCGCACCATGTACTGCACCTCGGCCAGGCCCGCGGGCAGGTTGTCGGCGGTGGCCTGACCGGCGGTCAGGATCGCCTCCGAGATCGACCAGCCCCCCTGATGCGGCAGCATCGAGTCGCGCAGGGCCTTCGAGGCTGCATACATCAGGAACAGGGCATCGGTCGCCCCCGGCGCGCGCACCGCGCTGTGCGCCTGGGGGATCGGCGCGCCATCGCCCCGGCCCCAGTCCTGCGGCGCATCGCAGAGGAAGCGGTAGACCATCGCCCAGGCGGCACCGCAATGGGTGTCCCAGCGGACGGTGTTGCAGAGCGGCGCCATGTAGAAGGGGTGGAAGGAGAGGAAGGCATCCACCCCGTCGTAGACCCCGGCGGCGGCGTGGATCGGCTTGGAGCCGCGCACCTTCTCGGCCGGCTCGCCGGTGAAGCGCAGACCGCCGCGGATGCCGTGGCGCTCCATGGCGACCCGGGTCGCGAGCAGCCCGCCCAGCGCGGCGATGCCGAGCGCGGAATGCGGATCGGTATGGCCGCCGGCCTGGAAGCCGAGCCCGGCGCGGGGCTCGCGCCGGGTGCTGGCGGCCTGGCAGTTGCCGGGGATGCCGTCGTATTCGGCATACATCCCGATCACCGGCCCCGGCCCGTTCGACCATTCCGCGCGGAAGGCGGTGGGCATGCCGGCCGACCCCGCCTCGACCTCGAAGCCCTCGGCCCGGAGCCGCTCGACATACCAGGCGGCCGAGTCGTATTCGCGCCAGGCCGTCTCGCCGAAGTCGAAGATCGTCGCGCACCAGGCGCTGAGCTCGGCCCGCCGCGCCGCCACCGCCGCGCGCGCCGTCCGCTGTGCGGGCGAGAGCCTCCAGGCAGCCATCCGAGCCCCCAAGGTCGCGTCACCGCCCCCCGCGCGACGCGCGGAGGGCCTGCCCCAGAACTAAAGGGCGGCGGGGCCAGGGCGAAGTGAAACCTTTTCCCGCCATCGGCAAACGGCATTCGCCGATCTCTGGCGCGGGCGCGATCGCCCGCCTATGCTCGCCGCCGCTTCCCGGAGCGGGGTCATGCCACGTTTCCCGTCGATCCAGGCGCTGCGCGCGCTCGAGAGCTTCGCCCGTCACGGCAGCATCTGGCAGGCGGCCGACGAGCTGAACCTGACGCGCAGCGCCGTCAGCCATCAGCTGCGGCTGCTCGAGCGCAGCCTCGGGTTCCGGCTGCTCGACCGTGCCGGAACCCGCGCCGTGCTGACGCCGCAGGGCGCGGCCTATGCCGCCGACGTGCGCCGGGCGCTGTCGCTCGTCGCCGGCGCGGCGGCGCGCAATGCCTCGCGCGGGCTTGCCGGGTCGCTGACGGTGAGCGCCACGCCCGGCTTCGCCGCAAGCTGGCTGGCCGGCCGGCTGGGCGCCTTCGCCGCCGCCTTTCCCGACATCGCGCTGTCGGTCGTCACGCCGCGGCGGCTCGAGGACACGAGCAACCCCGACGTCGACCTGTTCATCAGCTTCGGCTTCGGCGGCAGCCCCGGCATGGAGGTCGAGCTGCTTCAGGAGGTCGAGTTCACGCCGCTGTGCAGCCCCGTGCTGCTCAACCGGATCGGCGGGCTCGATGCCCCGGCGGACGTGCTGCGCGCGACGCTGCTGCACCTCGGCGACTTCGCCGACTGGGAGGCCTGGTTCCGCCTCGCCGGCCTCGCGGTCGAGAAGGCGCGCCGGGGCCTGCGGCTGTCGGACGTGAACCTCGTCTACGCTGCCGCACTCGGCGCCCAGGGCCTGGCGATGGGCGATGGCTTCATCTGGGGGGATGCGCTGGCCACCGGCCGCCTGGTGCGCCCCTTCGATCTCGCGATCCGCTCGCCGCGGTCCTACTTCCTGGTGGTGCCGCCCGAGAAGGCGGCCAACCCCTCGGTGGCGGCCTTCCGGACCTGGCTGCGCGGCGAGCTGTCGGGCGGCTGACCCCGCGCGCTTTCGGAAAACGGCATTTGCCGAAGCGGTGAAGAAGTTTCGGTTGCCAAGGCGGCCTGGCCGCCCCTAGGCTTCCGGGGTCGGACGGGCCAGGGCGACGCCGGGGGAAGGCAGGTGACTCAGGCGGCGGAGATCGGAGCTTTCGGCATCGCCAAGAGTTTCGGCCGCTTCCTCGCGCTCGACGACGTGACGCTGACCATCGGGCGCGGCGAGTTCCTGACGCTGCTCGGCCCCTCGGGCTCGGGCAAGACGACCTTCCTCATGGTGCTGGCGGGCTTCGAGGCGCCAAGCGCGGGCCGCCTCACGCTCGACGGGCGCGACATGACACGGATGCCGCCCGAGGCGCGGGGCTTCGGCATGGTGTTCCAGGGCTATGCGCTCTTCCCGCACATGACCGCCGAAGAGAACATCGCCTTCCCGCTCCGGGTCCAGGGGCGGCCGGCGGCCGAGGTGCGCCGCCGCGTTGCCGAGATGATCGAGCTGGTCGGCCTGGAGGGACACGGGCACAAGCGCCCCTCGGGCCTCTCCGGCGGCCAGCAGCAGCGCGTGGCGCTGGCCCGCGCGCTGGCCTACGAGCCGCCGGTGCTGCTGCTCGACGAGCCCTTCTCGGCGCTCGACCGGAACCTGCGCGGCCAGATGCAGGAGGAGGTGCGCCGGCTGCATCGCGAGATCGGCACGACCTTCGTCTTCGTCACCCACGACCAGTCCGAGGCCCTGGCGCTGAGCTCGCGCGTGGCGATCTTCGAGAAGGGGCGGCTGCAGCAGGTTGCCCCGCCGCGCGAGGCCTACGAGCGGCCGGCGAACCGTTTCGTGGCCGAGTTCCTGGGCGACATCAACATCCTGCCGGTCGAGGGCGCGAACGGTGCGGCGCGGATCGAGGGGCGGCCCGTGCGGCTGCCCGGCGGCGGCACCGGGCCCTTCGCGATCCGCCCCGAATACATGGGGCTATCGCTGCGCGAGCCGGAGGGCGGCAACGCCGTCGGCGCCCGGCTCACCGACCTGACCTATCAGGGGGCCGAGACGCGGCTGACGCTGGCCACCCGCGGCGGCGCGGCGCTCGTGCTGCGGCTGCCCACGGCGACGCTGCCGGAGGGGCTCGAGCCGGGCGCGGCGGTCTGGGCCACCTGGGACGAGCACCGCGGCTTCCGGCTCGATCAGGCCGGCCCGTCGGCGCGGGAACACGACCATCTCCAGCAGGGAAAGGGGAGAACAGCATGAACGGCCCATTCGAACGCGACCGCATCGCGATCCTCAAGCATCGCCTCGCGCGGGGCGAGATCTCGCGGCGCGACTTCGCCGCCGCGCTCGCCCTGATCGCGGGGGGCGCGGCCCTCGGGATGCCGGCCCGGCGCGCGCAGGCGCAGGCCGGGGAGCTCGTCTTCGTCAACTGGGGCGGCGATGCCAGCACGGCCTACGACACCGCCTATGGCCAGCCCTTCTTCGAGGCGACCGGGATCCGCGTCCGGCAGGACGGCTCGGGCCCGACCGAGGGCGCGATCGCCGCGCAGTTCGAGAGCGGACGCCCCGCCTGGGACATCGTCGATGCCGACCCGTTCTCGGCCGAGGCGCTGGGCAAGAAGGGGATGATGGAGCCGATCGACTACACCGTCGTGGACCGCGGCAAGATGCGTCCCGGCTTCGGCTGGGACCACTCGGCCTCCACCTACTTCTACAGCTACATCCTCGCCTACGACGCGGCGAAGTTCGGCGACGACCCGCCGAAGTCGATGGCCGACTTCTTCGACGTGGAGAAGTATCCGGGCAAGCGGTCGATGTACAAGTGGGGCGCGGGCATGTGGGAGGCCGCGCTGCTCGCCGACGGCGTCCCCCGCGACCAGCTCTACCCGCTCGACCTCGCGCGTGCCCATGCCAAGATCGCCGCGATCAAGGAGCATGTCGTGGCCTTCTGGGGCGGCGGCTCCGAGAGCCAGTCGATCCTGCTCAACGGCGAGGCGAGCATGGCGCTGGTCTGGTCCACCCGCGCCAAGCTGATCGAGCAGGATTCGGGGGGCGACATCAGCTTCACCTGGGCGGATGGGCTGATCGCGCCCGGCGCGATGGCGGTCATCAAGGGCAACCCCGGCGGGCGGGAGGCGGCGATGCAGTTCATCGCCTTCGCCCAGGATCCCGAACGCCAGGTGGTGATGTTCCGGATGATCGGCCAGGGGCCCGCCAACCCGGCGGCCGATGCCCTGCTGCCGCCCGAGGAGGCGCGCTACAACCCGGTCGATCCGGCGAACTTCGCCCAGCAGATCCCGCTCGACATGCCCTGGTACGAGGCGAACTACGCAGCGGCGCTCGACGAGTACCTCAAGATCATCTCGGCCTGACGGCACGCGCCGCCCCGGGATCGTCCCGGGGCGGCCGCTGCGGCCCGGAGCTTCCGCGGACCCGTCCTGCGACATGCCCCCGATCGCCCGCCACGCCCTGCTTCTGGGCCCGCTCCTGGGCCTGCTCGCGCTCGCCTACCTGATCCCCTTCCTCGGGGTGATGCGCTGGAGCGTCACCCTGCCCGAGCCGGGGCTGGGGCAGTATCGCACGGCGCTGACCGATCCGCTGGTGCTGAGCGTGCTCTGGCGGACCCTGCGCATCTGCGTGATCGTCACGCTGATCTCGGTCGTCGCGGCCTACCTGCTCGCGCTCGTCTGGGTGCGCGGGGGGCCCTGGACGCAGCGGCTCGTCGAGCTCTGCATCCTCATCCCGTTCTGGATCTCGGTGCTCACGCGCGCCTTCGGCTGGCTCGCGCTGCTGTCGAACCGCGGGCTCGTCAACAGCTGGCTGATCGCGCTCGGTGTCCTCGACGAACCGCTGACGCTGGTACGCAACGAATTCGGGGTGATCCTCGGCATGGTGCATCTCCTCATCCCCTTCGCGGTCTTCCCGCTTGCCACCGCGATCCGCGCGGTGGACGAGCGCGTGCTGCTCGCCGCGCGCGGCATGGGGGCATCGCGCGCACGCATCTTCTGGCAGGTCTTCCTGCCGATGACGCGGCCCGGCATTCTCGGCGCCGCCCTCCTTGTCTTCGTCTTCGCACTCGGCTTCTTCATCACCCCCGCTATCCTCGGCGGCGGGCGCAGCGTCATGGCGGCCGAACTCGTCTACCTGCGCATCTTCCAGAGCCCCGACTGGGGCCTCGGCGCGGCGGTCAGCGTCATCCTGATGGCCGGCGTGGGGCTGCTGCTTGCGGCCACGCTGCGGATTGTCCGGGGGGGCGCCGGCCGATGACGCGGCTGCGCCCCGGCCCCCTGGCGCTCACGCTCGCGGCGCTCGTCGCGGTGTTCCTGCTCATGCCGCTCGTCGCGGTGATCCCGGTCAGTTTCACGCCGACACGCTTCCTGTCGGTGCCGTCGGGCGAATGGTCGCTGCGCCACTACCGCGCGCTGGTCGAGAACCCGGCCTGGGGTCAGGGCCTGTGGCTGTCGGTCAGGATCGGCCTCGTCGCCTCGGTCGTGGCCACCACGCTTGCCACCGCGTTCAGCCTCGGCCTGTGGATGCTGCGGCCGCGCCTTGCGGGCGTGCTGATGGGGCTGGCACTGGTGCCGATGGTGGCGCCGCCGGTGGTCTCGGCGCTCACGCTCTACTTCTTCCTCATCACCCTCTCGCAATGGAACGACGTGATCGCCTACGACCGCTGGGGCGGTGTGGCGCTGGCGCATGCGATCATGGTGGCGCCGTTCGCGGTGGTGCTGGTCTCGGTGGCCCTCGCCCAGCTCGACCGCCGGATCGACCTCGCCGCGCGCTCGATGGGCGCGGGGCTCGGCACCCGGATCTTCCGGGTGGTGCTGCCCAACATCCGCTTCAGCGTGCTCACCGCGCTGTTCCTGACCTTCGTGCTGAGCTGGGAAGAGATCGGGGTGACGCTGTTCATCACCTCGGTGCAGGCGGTGACCCTGCCGCGGCTCATGTGGATGGGCCTGCGCGACAACATCGATCCAGCGATCGCGGCGATCTCGGTCGTGCTGATCGCGCTCGTGGTGCTCGTGCTGATCGGCCGGTCGGTCTGGCAGCTGCGCCGCAGGGGAGAGGCGCGATGAGGGCGGAAGGCGGCCCGGAAGGCCTTCGGCGCGACCGCGCGCCGCGGGCTGCGCACCCGCCGCGGGGACCCTCGGCAGCGGCGCGCTGAGCTCGGGCGCCGCCCCGCCGGGGCCAGCCGCGCGAGGCGTGCGGCGCCCCCGGTCGTCCGGCCGAACGCCCTGCCGAACCGCCCCTTCCCGGTGCGAAGGACGCAGGGCGCGGTGTCGCCGTGCCCGGGCGACCGCCCGCGCCGCCTGGTCGGCGCCGCTTCCCGGCACACGGCCGGACCGCAGCCGATCCTCCGCGAGCCGCAGCGCCGCGGCGACGCTTGCAGCTCCTCCGCGAGCCGCAGCGCCGCGGCGACGCTTGCAGCCGGGCCGGGTGCGGCATCCGCAACCCGGTGCGGCGGACTTCCCATGCCGGCCATCCTTCCGGGCGCCCGAGTGGGAGCCATCACCGGACCTCCCCGCCGGCCCCGGGGTCGCCGGGGACCGGGTGCGCCCTGCCCTCCGCTCCGGCCTTCCGGCGCGCGGCCGGCCGGAGGCGAAACCCAGGAGACAGGCCCCGGGGCCGAACGCCGGGCGCGGGACCCCGGGAGGACCCGTGCGAGCGCACCCCGCGCCCCGAACGGGCGGCCCGGCGCGTCGGCGGGATCAGACGCTGCCGCGCAGCACCAGGCTCGGCGGGACGAGCACGTGCTCCGCCTGCCGGCGCCCGGCGATGCGCGACAGCAGCGCCTCGGCGGCGAGCCGCCCCATCCGGGGGCCGTCCTGATCGATCGAGGCCAGACCGATCATCGGCAGCGCGGCCACGGGGTTGTTGTCATAGCCGATGATCGCCAGATCCTCCGGCACGCGCAGCCCCATCTGCCAGGCGAGGTTGCGCAGCGGGACGGCGTCGAGGTCCGACCAGCAGAAGATGGCGCGCGGCCGATCCGGCATCGCCAGGATCCGGCGCAGGTCATCGGCATGGGGCTTTTCCGAGGAGGGCACGCGCAGGATCCGCGCCCGCCCGGCCAGGCCGAATTCGGCCATCGCGGCGAGATAGCCGGCCTCGCGCTGGGGCGAGACATCGGCCTCGTGCCGGGCATCCCACTCCATCGCCAGCATGGCGATGTCGCGATGGCCGCGCTCGACGAAGGCCTGCACGGCCAGCCGCGCGCCCTGGCGATCATCGGAATTGATCGTATCGAAGGAGTCGGCCTGCGGCTCGTGATGGCCGACGACCACGGTCGGGATCTGGCGCGCATACCGGTCCATCACCGCGCCCGGGATCTGGCTGGCCACCAGGATCAGCCCGTCCATCCGGTTGTCGATCATCTGCTCGATGAGCTGCGCCTCGCGCCGTTCATGCGCCTTGCCCACGCCGACCATGATCTTGTAGCCGCGCGCTTCGGTCATCTCCTCGATGCCCTGATAGATCGACGGCAGGAAGGGGTTCTCGATGTCCACCAGCAGCACGCCCAGCGTGTAGGTCTGCCCGCGCATCCCCCGTGCCGCGACCGAGGGGCGATAGCCGAGCTTCTCGATGCTGGCCTCGACCCTCTGGCGCAGCGACTCGGATACGCCGTAGGCATTGCGCATCACCTTCGAGACCGCCGCGACCGACACCCCCGCATCGGCGGCCACCGTGCGGATCGTCACCCTGCCCCGCCCTGGCTCTGACTGCCCTGCCATTCCGCCTCCCTCGTGCCGGCGAGGCTAGCAAAGAATCGTTGCATGGTGAACCGAGATGTAGAATGTTCTACGTAGAACGGTGCACGGCACCGGCCGCGCCCGGGGCCGCACCGAGGGAGGACAGTTCATGAGCCCTGACGGCCCGATGCGGACGGCGTCCGCCACCGAAGCCGATGCACCCCGTCCCTGCCTGTCGGGCGAGATGATCGCGCCGCTCTGCGATGCGGGAACCGGCGGACCCGCCTGCTTCGTCGCGCGCGAGTTCGATCTCGACGGCGTGCCCGAAGGGGCGGTCCTTCATCTCTCGGCGCAGGGGCTCTACCGCGCCTTCCTGAACGGGCACCGCGTGGGCCTGGACCTGCTGACGCCGGGCTGGACCTGTTACGACGACCGCATCGCCTATCAGAGCTACCCGGTCTCGGACCTGCTGCGCCCGGGACGGAACCGGCTGGAGATCTGGCTGGGCGACGGGTGGTTCCGCTCGCGCCTGATGTGGGCCTCGAACCCCGTCGAGAACACCTGGGGCGACCGGATCGCCGCCTTTGCCGAACTGGTCGCGGGCGGCCGCACGATCCTGCGCAGCGATGCCTCCTGGCGGTCGGGCGTGACCCCGGTCACCGCCAACGGCATCTATCACGGCGAGGATCACGACGCCCGCATCAAGCCGGTCGAGACGCACGGCGTCGAGGTGATCCCCTTCGACCGCGCGCGTCTTGTCCCGCACGAGACCGGCCCGGTGCGCGAGATGGAGCCCGTCGCCCCGATCGGTTCCTGGGCCGAGGGCGCGGCCACGGTCTTCGACTTCGGCCAGAACTGCGCCGCCTGTGCCCGGATCACCGTGCAGGGCCCGGCCGGCGCGCATGTCCGCGTGGAATTCGCCGAAGTCCTCGGCCCCGGCCGTGTCTTCGACAACCGCAACTTCCGCTCGGCCCGCGCCGAGCAACGCTACACCCTGCGCGGCGGGGGCATCGAGACCTGGGCGCCGATGTTCACCTACTTCGGCTTCCGCTATGCCCGCGTCACCCTGTCAGGCGGCGCGCAGCTCGTCGAGATCCGGCAGGTGCCCGTCACCTCGGTGCCCCGGCAGACCGGCCGCTTCACCTGCGCCCTGCCCGAGGTCGATCGCCTCGTGCTGAACACCGTCTGGTCGCAGCGGTCGAACTTCATCGAGATCCCGACCGACTGCCCGCAGCGGGACGAACGCCTGGGCTGGACCGGCGACGCGCAGGTCTTTGCCGGCACGGCCTGCTGGCTGGCCGACTGCGAGAGCTTCCTGCGAAAATACCTGCGCGACGTCCGCCACGACCAGCGCCCCAATGGCGCGGTGCCGCATTTCTCGCCCGATCCCACCCGGCTGCACCCGATCCCTGGCCGCGGCGACTGGGCCGGATCGACCGGCTGGGGCGATGCCATCGTGATCATCCCCTGGCAGCTCTACCTGCACTACGGCGACCGCGGCGTGCTGGCCGAGAACTATCCGGCCATGCTGCGATGGCTGGACTACCTGTGGTCGATCTCGGACGGGCCGGTGATCCGCCCGCCCGCCGAATGGGGGGCGCACGGCTTCACCTTCGGCGACTGGCTCCAGCCGGTGGGCGACAACCGCAAGCCGCGCCCCACCATCGCCGACGACTGCGCGGCGACGATCTACCATTTCATCTCGACCGATCTGACCGCGCGCATCGCCGCCATCCTGGGAGATGCGCGGCAGGCCACCGCCCTGCGCGCGCGGGCCGCGGCGATCCGCGAGGCCTTCGCGCAGGAATTCTTTGCCCCCTCGGGCCGGATCGCGCACAACGACCAGACCTCGTGGGCGCTCGCCTTCCTGCACGACCTGGTGCCGCCGCAGCATCGCGAGGCCGGCCGCGCCTATTTCCGCAGGGCGATCGAGGATGCCGGGCATCTCATCGGCACCGGCTTCATCGGCACGCCCGCCCTGCTGCCGGCGCTGACGAAGCTGGGCATGACCGATCTGGCCGAGGCCGTCTTCCTGAACCGGCGCGTGCCCGGCTGGCTCTACCAGATCGAGCGCGGCGCCACCACGATCTGGGAACGGTGGGACGCGATCGGCGAGGACGGCACGATCTACGACCCCGACATGAACAGCTACAACCACTATGCCTATGGCGCCGTCTGCCAGTGGCTGTTCGAATCCGTCGCCGGCGTCGCCCCCGATCCCGAACGCCCCGGTTTCGAGGGGGTCCTGCTCGATCCCGTGATCCTGCCGGCGCTGGGCCATGTCGAGATGTCGCACGACTGCCGTCGCGGGCGGATCGGATCCGCCTGGCGGCTGGACGGCCGACGCGTGCACTGGCAACTGAGCCTGCCGCCGGGCTGCACCGGGCGGCTCCTGCCCCGCCCCGGACGCGCGGACCTGCGTCTGGACGGCGAGCGCGTGAGCCTGCCCCCCGACGGACTGGCCGTTCCGCCGGGCGCCCATGCGATCACCTTCGAACGGAGCGACTGAACGACCACTTCAGGGAGGAGACCACCGATGAAGACCCTGCGCGGAAATGCGGCCCTTGCCGCCGCCGTCGCCCTTGTCGCGGGAACGGCGGAGGCCGAGACGACCCTGTCCGTCCTGCTCGACGGCAATGCCGACACCAACGCGATGATGGAGGCGCTCGCCGCCGCCTTCACCGCCCGCAACCCCGACATCACCCTGGAGCTGGAGAACCGGCCCGGCGGATCGGAGGGCGACAACGTCGTCAAGACCCGTCTGGCGACCGGCGAGGCCGGCGACATCATCCAGTACAATTCCGGCTCGCTGTTCCAGGCCCTGAACCCGGTCAGCACCCTGGCCGATCTGACCGACCTGCCCGCGCAGGACAACATCCTGGACAGCTTCAAGTCGGTCGTCACCGCCCCCGACGGCACGGTGCGCGGCATCCCCTTCGGCCCGGCCATGGGCGGCGGGGTCTACTACAACATTCCGCTCTACGAGGAACTCGGCCTCTCCATCCCCCGGACCTGGGACGAGTTCATGGCCAACAACGCCAAGGTGGCCGAAGCCGGCCGGGTGCCCGTGGCCACGACCTTCGGCGATACCTGGACGAGCCAGCTCTTCGTGCTGGGCGACTTCTACAACGTGCTGGCCGAAGTGCCGACCTTCGCCGAGGACTACACCGCCAACCGGGCGAAGTTCGCCACCACCCCGGCGGCGCTGCGCGGCTTCGAGCATCTGCAGGAGATCTTCGAGGCCGGCTACATGAACCGCGATTTCGGCGTCGCCACCTTCGAGGACGGGATGCGCATGGTCGCCACCGGCGAGGCCGCGCATTACCCGATGCTGACCTTCGCCATGGCGACGGTGCGGCAGAACACGCCCGAACACATCGACGACCTGGGCTATTTCGCCCTGCCCGGCCCCTCGGCCGACCGCAACGGCCTGACGGTCTGGATGCCGGCGGCGCTCTACATCCCCGCCGCCTCGCAGAACATCGAGGCGGCACGGAAGTTCCTCGACTTCGTCGCCTCGCCCGAGGGCTGCCGGATCATGATCGAGGCGGTGGGCGCCACCGGCCCCTATCTGATCGAGGGGTGCGAGCTGCCCGCCGACGTGCCGCGTTCGGTGGCCGACATGCTGCCCTATTTCGAGCAGGACGGGCGCACCGCCCCGGCGCTCGAGTTCCTCTCGCCGATCAAGGGACCGGCGCTGGAGCAGATCACCGTCGAGGTGGGCAGCGGCATCCGCTCCGCCGCCGAAGGCGCGGCCCTCTACGATCAGGATGTGGAAAAGCAGGCCCGGCAACTGGGCCTGCCGAACTGGTAGCCTCCCGCCGGTTCCCGCCCCCGTCCGGTCCGCCCGGGCGGGGGTCCGGCCCTCTGCTGACGGAGCCCGCCATGACCACGCGACGCCGTTCGCCCTATCCCTACTGGTTCGTGCTGCCCGCTGCCGTGGTCTTCGTGACGCTGTTCCTGGTGCCCACGGTCGCGAGCTTCTGGTTCAGCCTGACCCGCTGGGACCTGTTCGAGGCCGAGTTCATCGGGCTGGAGAACTATCGCCAGTTCTTCCGCGAGCCCTTCCTGGTGCAGGGCCTCGTCAACACGCTGATCTACGCGGTCGTCACCTCGGGCGCCAAGTCGGTCCTGGGCCTGCTGCTGGCGGTCCTGCTGACCAGCGGGATCTGGTTCCAGGGCTTCCTGCGGTCGGTCGTGTTCTTTCCGGTGCTCGTCTCCACCATCGGCATCGGTATCGCCTTCGCCGCGCTGATGCATCCCACGCGGGGGGCGATCAACCTGGCCCTCGCCGCGATCGGGATCGAAGGCCCCGCCTGGCTCTCCGACCCGGCGCTTGCGCTCTATTCCGTCGCGCTGATCGACATCTGGAAGGGCGTCGGCCTCGCGACGCTGATCTACATCGCGGGGCTCGCCGCGATCTCGCCCGACTACTACGAGGCCGCGCGCATCGACGGGGCCACCGCGTGGCAGCGGTTCTGGCGCGTCACCGTGCCGCTCGTGCGGCCCGCGACGGTGACCGTTGTCACGCTTTCGCTGATCGGCGGGCTGCGCAGCTTCGACATCATCTGGGCCACCACGCGGGGCGGGCCGGGCTTCGCATCCGACGTCCTCGCCTCGGTCATCTACAAGCAGTATCAGGCCGGGTTCTACGGCCTGTCCACCGCCGGCAACGTGATCCTGTTCCTGCTGATCGGGGTCATCGTCCTGCCCATGACCTGGGGGTGCAGCAAGCGCGAGGTGGACGTGGGGGCCTGCGCCGCGATGGCGCCCGTCGCCGCCTGACCGGCCTTGTCGCGCTGCTGGTGGCGACGGTGATCTTCATCCTGCCCTTCGTCTACATCCTTCTGATGGCCGTGAAGACGAAACAGGAGGCGGCGCTGTTCCTGTTCGCCTGGCCGTCGGAGTGGCGCGCCTGGGAAAACCTGGTCGAGGTCGTGCAGACCCGCAACTACATGCTGCTTCTGGCCTATTTCAACTCGACCGTGATCACCCTGGGCGCGGTGACGCTGCTGGTGATCTTCGGGGCCATGGTGGGTTACGTCCTGCAGCGCCGCCGCTCGCCCTGGAACCGGGTGGTCTACGTCTTCCTCCTGATCGGCCTGATGGTGCCGCCGGCCGTGGTGCCGACGATCTGGGTCCTTCAGAACCTCGGACTGTTCAAGACGATCCACGGCATGATCCTGATCCAGGTCGCCTACGGCCTGTCCTTTGCGGTGCTGCTCTATCGCAGCTTCATCGCCTCGATTCCGCGTGCGCTGGACGAGGCCGCCATCATCGACGGCGCGCGCCCCTGGCAGGTCTTCTTCCGGGTGATCCTGCCCCTGCTGAAACCGGTCACCGTGACGCTGATCGTCGTCCAGTCGGTGGCGATCTTCAACGACTTCACCAATCCGCTCTACTACCTGCCGGGGCGCGAGAACGTCACCGTGCAGCTGACGCTGTTCAACTTCCAGAGCCAGTTCCAGAGCCAGTACAACCTGCTGTTCATGAACATCCTGCTGGTGACGATTCCGCCGCTTCTCGTCTTCGTCTTCTGCAACCGCCAGATCGTCGCCGGAATGACCAGCGGCGGCGTGAAGGGATAGGCTCAATGTCCTCCGTCGTCCTCAGCGATCTCTGCAAGTCCTTCGGGGCGATCGACGTCATCAGGGGCGTCGATCTCGTGATCGAGCCCGGCGAGTTCTGCGTCTTCGTCGGCCCGTCGGGCTGCGGCAAGTCCACGCTCCTGCGGCTGATCGCGGGGCTCGAGGAGGCGACGTCGGGCACCATCCGCATCGACGGGAAGGACGTGACCGACGCCGAGCCCTCGGCGCGCGGCATCGCCATGGTGTTCCAGAACTACGCGCTCTATCCGCATCTGACGGTGCGCGACAACATCGGCTTCGGCCTGTCGCTCGCCCGGCGCCCGAAGGCCGAGATCCGCGCCAGGGTCGAGGCCGCCGCCGAGGCGTTGCAGCTCACCCACCTCCTGGACCGCAAGCCGAAGGAGCTGTCCGGCGGCCAGCGCCAGCGGGTCGCCATCGGTCGGGCCATCGTGCGCGACCCGAAGGTGTTCCTGTTCGACGAGCCGCTGTCCAACCTCGATGCCGCCTTGCGCGCGCAGATGCGCATCGAACTGTCGGACCTGCATCGCAAGCTGGGCGCGACGATGATCTACGTCACGCACGATCAGGTCGAGGCGATGACCATGGCCGACAAGATCGTCGTCCTGAACGGCGGGCGGATCGAGCAGGTCGGCAGTCCGATTACGCTCTACGACACCCCGGCATCGCCCTTCGTCGCCGGGTTCATCGGCAGCCCGAGGATGAACCTCTACGACGGCAGGGCGGTCGGCGAGAGCTGCGCCACCTACGGGATCCGGCCGGAACACCTGAAGCTGACGGACATGGCCCCCCGCTGGCGGGGCACGGTGCGTCATGTCGAGCGGCTGGGCGCGGATACCGTCATCCACCTCGATGTGCCGGATCTCGGCGACATGGTCGTCCGCGCCGACGGCGACCGCAACCCGCCGATCGGCAGCATGCTCGGCATCAGCCCCCTGCCCGGCCGGGAACACCGCTTTCCCTGAGCGCGCCGGCGCCGGCCGCCCGCCTCCGCCCCCCGGCACGGCGGGGCCGGAGCCGATGGTCGGGGCGATGCGCCGGCCCTCCGGTCCGGCGATCTGCCCGGCGCCGATCCGGGTGGCCGGGTTCAGCCCGCCCAGTCCCGCGGAAGAAGGGCGTCGGGCATGTTCTGATAGGCCACAGGCCGCAGCCAGCGGCGGATCGAGAGGGTGCCGACCGAGGT
>JANZZL010000046.1 GCA_026419405.1 Paracoccaceae bacterium
GCATGGGCCCGAGGCTAGGGCGGGCGCGGCGCGAGGTAAATGCCCCGGCTTGCCTCGGCCGCGCCTTTGCGCCAAAGGCCGGCCCCGACCGCCGCCCCGAGGAGCCGCCGATGACCGCCCTGCCGCCCGATGCCGACCGCCGCGCGCTGACCGACCTCGCCGGGCTCGAGGCCGCGGGGCTCCTGCCCGCGGGGTCGGGGCTCGAGGACGTGGCCGCGGCCTTCCGCATCCGCCTCTCGCCCGCGATGCGCGCGGCGATCGCCGCGCCCGACGATCCGGTGGCGCGCCAGTTCGTGCCCTCGGCGGCCGAGCGCATCGTCGGGCCCGACGACCTCGCCGACCCGATCGGCGATGCGGCGCACGAGGTCGCCCCTGGCCTCACCCGGCGCTACCCCGACCGGGCGATCCTCGCCGTCACCAAGGCCTGCGAGGTCTACTGCCGCTTCTGCTTCCGCCGCGAGACGGTGGGGGCGGCCGGCCCGCTGCCCGAGGCCGGGCTGGCCGAGGCGCTGGCCTGGCTGGCCCGCAGCCCCGAGGTGCGCGAGGTGATCCTGACCGGAGGCGACCCGATGAGCCTCTCGCCCCGGCGGCTGGGAGAGGTGCTGCGCCGGCTCGCAGCGATCCCGCACATCGAGGTTCTGCGGCTCCATACCCGCGTGCCGGTGGTGGCGCCCGAGCGGATCGACGCCGCGATGCTCGCCGCGCTCGACCTGCCCTGCGCGGTCTGGGTCGTGGTGCACACCAACCACGTGGCGGAACTCGCGCCGGCTGCGCTCGAGGCCCTCTCCCGGCTCAACCGCGCGGGCGTGCCGCTTCTCGCGCAGACCGTGCTGCTGCGCGGGGTGAACGACTCGGCGGACGCGCTCGAGGCGCTGTTCCGCGCGCTTCTGCGCGCCCGCGTGAAGCCCTACTACCTGCATCACTGCGACCGCGCCCGCGGCGCGGGCCACTTCCGCACGACGATCGCCGAGGGCCGGGCGATCATGGCCGAGCTGCGCCGCCGCCTCTCGGGCGCGGCGCTGCCGACCTACGTGCTCGACATCCCCGGCGGGTTCGGCAAGGTGCCGGTCGGGCCGGCCTATATCGCGCCCGGCCCCGAGGGCTGGACGGTGACCGATCCGCAGGGCCGCCGCCACGCCTATGCCGACCCCGACCCCGCGCCCGACGCCTGCCCCGGCGCCGGCCCCGCGCCCCGGCCCGGCCCCGACCCCGACGCCAGCCCCGGCCCCGGCCCCGGTCCCGGCCGCGAAGCCGATTGCCCGCCCGCGCGGCCTTTGCCATAAGCGGGCCGGGAACCGGACGGGCCCGCCACCCGGGGGAAGCCATGACCTTCCGCGCCAAGCATCTTCTGGGCATCGAGCCCCTCGCCCCGGCCGAGATCCTCGCCGTCCTCGACCTCGCCGAACGCTACGTCGCGCTCAACCGCCGCACCGAGAAGCGCGGCGACGCGCTCGCCGGGCTCACCCAGATCAACATGTTCTTCGAGGCCTCGACCCGCACCCAGGCGAGCTTCGAGCTGGCCGGCAAGCGGCTCGGCGCCGACGTGATGAACATGTCGGTCGCCCAGTCGAGCGTGAAGAAGGGCGAGACGCTGATCGACACCGCGCTGACGCTCAACGCCATGCACCCCGACCTCCTCGTGGTGCGCCACCCGGCCTCGGGCGCGGTGGACCTGCTGGCGCAGAAGGTCGAATGCGCGGTGATCAACGCCGGCGACGGCCGCCACGAACACCCCACCCAGGCGCTGCTCGACGCGCTGACGATCCGCCGCGCCAAGGGCCGGCTGCAGCGGCTGACCATCGCGATCTGCGGCGACATCGCCCACTCCCGCGTGGCGCGGTCGAACATCCTGCTGCTCGGCAAGCTCGAGAACCGCATCCGCCTGATCGGCCCGCCGACGCTGATGCCCGCGCGTATCGCCGACTTCGGGGTCGAGGTGTTCGACGACATGGCCGAGGGGCTCCGGGGCGCCGACGTGGTGATGATGCTGCGCCTCCAGAGAGAGCGCATGGACGGCGGCTTCGTCCCCTCGGAACGGGAATACTTCCACCGCTACGGGCTCGACGCCGAGAAGCTGAAGGCGGCGAAGGAGGATGCGATCGTCATGCACCCCGGCCCGATGAACCGGGGCGTGGAGATCGACGGCACCATCGCCGACGACATCAACCGCAGCGTGATCCAGGAGCAGGTGGAGATGGGCGTGGCCGTCCGCATGGCGGTGATGGACCTGCTGGCGCGCAACCTGCGCGCCGAGCGCGGGCGGCAGGCGGCGGGGGTGATGGCGTGAGCCGGCCGCGGCCCGCGACCGGTGTGGCGGTGGAGGCAGGGCCGTGACCCCGCTCCACCTGGTCAACGCCCGCCTGATCGACCCCGAGGGTCTCGCCGAGGGCATCGGCGAGATCCTGATCGACGACGGCCGCATCGCCGGCGTGGGCGGCGCCACGCCGAAGGCGGCGCGCGTGATCGACTGCGGCGGGCTCTGCCTCGCCCCCGGCATCGTCGATGCCGGCGTCAAGGTCGGCGAGCCGGGCGAGCGGCACAAGGAAAGCTTCCGCTCCGCCGGGCTTGCCGCCGCGGCCGGCGGGGTGACGACGATCGTCGCCCGGCCCGACACCGCCCAGCCGATCGACAGCCCCGAGACGCTGGAATTCGTCACCCGCCGCGCCGCCGAGGCCTCGCCGGTGCGCATCCGCCACATGGCTGCCCTGACCCGGGGCCGCGAGGGGCGCGAGATGACCGAGCTTGGCTTCCTCATGGATGCCGGCGCCGTGGCCTTCACCGACGGCGACCGCGTGGTGGCCGACACGCGGGTGCTCGCGCGCGCCATGACCTATGCCCGCGGCCTCGGCGCGCTGGTCGTGGGCCACCCGCAGGATCCCGGCCTCTCGGCCGGGGCAGCGGCGACCGCGGGCAAGTTCGCCTCGCTCAAGGGCCTGCCCTCCGTCAGCCCGATGGCCGAGCGCATGGGGCTCGAGCGCGACCTTGCCCTGGTCGAGATGACGGGCGTGCGCTATCACGCCGACCAGATCACCACCGCCCTGGCGCTGCCGGCGCTGGCGCGGGCGAAGGCCGCCGGGCTCGACGTGACGGCCGGCACCTCGATCCACCATCTCGCGCTCAACGAGTTCGACGTCGGCGACTACCGCACCTTCTTCAAGGTGAAGCCGCCGCTGCGCTCCGAGGACGACCGCGTGGCAACCGTCGAGGCGGTGGCCTCGGGCCTGATCGACATCGTCTGCTCGATGCACACGCCCCAGGACGAGGAGAGCAAGCGCCTGCCCTTCGAGGAGGCGGCGGCGGGCGCCGTCGGGCTCCAGACGCTGCTGCCCGCCGCGCTCCGGCTCGTCCACGCCGGGGCGCTCGACCTGCCGCGGCTGTTCCGGGCGCTCAGCCTCAACCCCGCGCGCCGCTTCGGCCTGCCGGGCGGCACGCTGGCCCCCGGCGCGCCGGCCGACCTCGTCCTGTTCGACCCCGACGCGCCCTTCGTGCTCGACCGCTTCACCCTGCTCTCGAAGTCGAAGAACACCCCCTTCGACGGGGCGCGGATGCAGGGGCGCGTCCGCGCGACCCTGGTCGGGGGCCGGATCGTCCACGGAGAGCCCTGATGCCCGATCTCGTCACCCCGCCCGCGCTCCTCGCCCTCTGGGCCGGCCTCGGCTACCTGCTGGGCTCGATCCCCTTCGGCCTGGTGCTGGCGCGGCTCCTCGGCCTCGGCGACCTCAGGCAGATCGGCTCGGGCAACATCGGGGCGACGAACGTGCTGCGCACCGGCTCGAAGGGCGCGGCGGCCGCGACGCTCGTCCTCGACGCGGCCAAGGGCGCGGTCGCCGCGCTCCTGGCGCAGGCCTTCGCCGGGCCGGATGCCGCGCAGGCCGCGGGGCTCGGCGCCTTCCTCGGCCACCTCTTCCCGGTCTGGCTGAGGTTCCGCGGCGGCAAGGGGGTGGCGACCTTCCTCGGGGTGATGCTGGCGCTCGCCTGGCCGGTGGGCCTCGCGCTCTGCGCCACCTGGCTCGTGGTGGCGGCGCTGACCCGCTACTCCTCCTTCGCCGCGCTGATGGCGGCGGGCATGCTGCCGCTCTGGCTGATGTGGTTCCTGCGCGGCGACCTGCTGGTGCTGGGGCTGGTGCTCATGCTTCTCGTCTACATCCGGCATGCCGCGAACATCCGGCGCCTGCGCGCCGGGACCGAGCCGCGGATCGGCGCCGGACGGTAGCCCTCAGCGCGGCGCCATGCGCTCCAGAAGCTCGGCCGTGCGCCTGGTGTTCTGGTAGATGCCGAGGCCGAGATACATCGCCCCGCCGATGAAGATCACGTAGACGAAGCCGAGGATCAGGATGGCGAGGGCCGCGCCGATGCCGCCCACCTGCTGGCCGTCGGGGCCGGTCATGCCGCCCGTCATCGCGGCGACGGCGGCGAGCACCACGAGCAGCAGCAGGACGACGACGATGACCCCGACCAGCTTCTCGAAGGCGGAAATGAAGAAGTCCCGCATGGGTCCGGTCTCCACTGGAAGGAACCTTCTCCACGGATAGACCTGTCGCGCCCTCCGGTCAACAAGATCTAGTAGCTGTATTCCGCGTAGATCCGGCTGAGGTCGCCGCCCCAGGGCCCGTGATACTTCTCGAGCAGCTCGTCGGCCGGCACCCGGCCGGTCTCCACGCTCTCCTTCAGCGCGTTCAGGAAATGCGTCTCGTCGGGAATCATGCCGCCGGCGCCGGGGCGCGCCCGCGCCTTCAGCCCCGCCTCGGCGATCGCCACCGCCTCGCGCGCGAGGTCGTGGAGCCGCACGCCCCCCGCCGCGCCGTCAAGCCCGTGCACCGAGGCCGCAACCCGCAGCGCCTCGCGCGTCGCCGCGTCGAGGCCCTTCGCCAGGTCCCAGGCCGCGTCGAGCGCCGCCTGGTCGTAGAGCAGCCCCACCCAGAAGGCCGGCAGCGCGCAGAGCCGCCGCCAGGGCCCCCCGTCGGCGCCGCGCATCTCGATGAACCGCTTCAGCCGCGCTTCGGGGAAGATGGTGGTCAGATGGTCGGCCCAGTCGGAAAGCGTCGGCACCTCGCCCGGCAGCGCCGGCAGCCGGCCCTTCAGGAAGTCGCGGAACGACTGGCCGCGCGCGTCGATGTAGCGCCCCTCGCGGTAGACGAAGTACATCGGCACGTCGAGCGCATACTGCACGTAGGCCTCGAAGCCGAAGCCCTCGTCGAAGACGAAGGGCAGCATCCCCGTCCGCGCCGGGTCGAGGTCGCGCCAGATCCGGCTGCGCCAGCTCTTGTGCCCGTTCGGCCGGCCCTCGAAGAACGGAGAGTTGGCAAACAGCGCGGTGGCCACCGGCTGCAGCGCCAGCGCCACGCGGAACTTCTTGACCATGTCGGCCTCGGAGGCGAAGTCGAGGTTCACCTGCACCGTGCAGGTGCGGTACATCATCTGCAGCCCGTGGGTGCCGACCTTCTGCATGTAGTCGGTCATCAGCCGATAGCGCCCCTTGGGCATCATCGGCATGTCCTCGTGCCGCCAGACCGGCGCCGCGCCCAGCCCGATGAAGCCCGCGCCGATTCCCTCGGCCACCGCCCGCACCTCGCGCAGGTGCTCGTTCACCTCGTCGCAGGTCTGGTGGATCGTCTCGAGCGGCGCGCCCGAGAGCTCGAGCTGCCCGCCGGGTTCGAGGCTGACGTTCGCCCCGTCCTTGACCAGGCCGATCAGGTTCTCCCCCTCGCGCACCTCGGCCCAGCCGAAGCGGTCGCGCAGGCCCTCGAGCATCGCCCGGATCGAGCGCGGCCCGTCGTAGGGCAGCGGCTTCAGCGTGTCCTTGCAGTAGCCGAACTTCTCGTGCTCGGTGCCGATGCGCCAGGCGTCCTTCGGCTTGCAGCCGGCGGCGAGGTAGTCCGCCAGCTGGCTCTCCCGCTCGATCGGGCCGCCGCCGGACTGGGGGATGGACATGGCGCGCTCCCGCTTGCGTGCGTCAGGCGGCCAGAGGTGCCGCCCGCCCCCGGCGGTGTCAAGAGAGCCGCCGATGAAGATCCGTGCGGCTCCAGATCACGAAGCGTCGGGGTTCGGTCGAGCCCGTCGCGGCAAGCACCTGGTCGAAGTCCACCCCCGGCAGCGCGGTCAGCGCGTCGAACAGCCGCTCGGCGCCCACCGCGTCGCCGGGAACGATCAGCGGTGCCATGCCCTCGCTCTCGAACACCCAGAAGAGGTCGCTCGCGAAGGGGCCGGCGTCGTTGGTGACGATCTCGACCCTGGTCAGCGCGTCGATCGAGACGGCTGCGCCGCCGCCGGGGCCGAAGTAGGTCACCTGCCGCTCGTCCACCTCGACGAGGCCGGGGCCCTGGCCGCCGCCGGGAAAGCGCGCCCGCCGCACCCCGCCCCAGACGAGGGCGAGGCCCACGAACAGCGCGAAGAGCGCGGCCAGGAACACCGCGCCGCCCGCCGTCGCCACGCCCCAGACCCCGGCGAGCGCGACCAGCGCGCCGATCGCCGCCTCGCGCCACCTCAGCAGGCGCGCGTGCAGCTCGGGGCGCAGGAAGCCCCTCATGAGGCCCGCGTCCCGCCGGCGGCGGTCACCGCCAGTCTCCCTGCGCGGCCTGCCACAGCGCCATCGCCGCCACCGCCGCCGTGTCGGCGCGCAGGATGCGGGGGCCGAGCGTCACCCGGACCACGAAGGGCAGCGCCCCGAGCCGCGCCCGCTCGGCGGGCGAGAACCCGCCCTCGGGCCCGATCAGCAGCGCCGCGGGGGCCGGTGCCGCGGCGAAGCCCGCGCCGGCGCCCGGCTCGCCCGCGCCGCGCTCGTCGGCCCAGCAGAGCCGCCGCCCGGCGGGCCAGCCCGCCAGCAGCCGGTCGAGCCGGACCGCCTCGGCCACCTCGGGCACGACGGTCGCGCCGCACTGCTCGGCCGCCTCGACGGCATGGGCCCTGAGCCGCTCGGGCCGCACGCGCTCGGCACTGGTGAACTCGGTCAGCACCGGCAGGATGCGCGCCGCCCCCATCTCGACCGCCTTCTCCACGATCAGGTCGGTGCGCGCCTTCTTC
This sequence comes from Paracoccaceae bacterium, assembly GCA_026419405.1. GTDB lineage: Bacteria > Pseudomonadota > Alphaproteobacteria > Rhodobacterales > Rhodobacteraceae > JANZZL01. The sequence continues at coordinate 7,021 of JANZZL010000046.1, forward strand.
ACCGGCGCGAACATCAGCCACAGGTCGGGCGGCGGGGCGAGCGGCCGGGTCCGCTCCCGGCAGAGGAGTTCGCCGCCCCGCCGGTCCGCCGCGGCGACCTCCGCCCGCCATTCGCCGCTCAGCCCGTCGAACAGCAGCAGCGCGTCGCCGGGCGCAAGCCGCATCACCCCGAACAGGTAATGCGCCTGCTCGCGCGTCAGCGCGACCGGTTGCCCCTCGGCGAGCGGAGCGTCTACATAGAGCCTGACCATCGCCATCCCGAGGCCGGACCTTATGCCCGAGAAGCCGCCGACGCCAGCGCCCGAGGGGCAGGTGGCCGACGCCGTCCGCGGCAACTGGGTGGACCGCCTCGCCCCGCCGTGGAGCCGCCCCTACCTGCGCCTGTCGCGCGCCGACCGGCCGATCGGCACCTGGCTGCTGCTGCTGCCCTGCTGGTGGGGGGTGGGGCTCGCCGCCGCGGCCGGAGAGCCCCGCGCCTGGGATCTCTGGATCGTCGCGGGCTGCGCCATCGGCGCCTTCCTGATGCGCGGCGCGGGCTGCACCTGGAACGACATCACCGACCGAGAGTTCGATGCCGCCGTCGCCCGCACACGCAGCCGCCCGATCCCCTCGGGGCAGGTCACGGTGCGGCAGGCCGCGTTCTGGATGGTGGCGCAGGCCCTGCTGGCCGCGGTGATCCTCTTCACCTACAACAGCACCGCCGTCGCGCTCGGCATCGCCTCGCTGGCGCTCGTCGCCATCTATCCCTTCGCCAAGCGCTTCACCTGGTGGCCGCAGGTCTTCCTCGGCCTCGCCTTCAACTGGGGCGCGCTGCTCGCCTGGGCGGCGCATGCGGGCAGCGTCGGCCTGCCGGCGGTGCTGCTCTACGCCGCGGGCATCGCCTGGACGCTGTTCTACGACACGATCTACGCCCACCAGGACAGGGAGGACGACGCGCTCATCGGCGTGAAGTCCACCGCCCGGCTGTTCGGCACGGCCACCCGGGCCTGGCTGCGCGGCTTCATGATCGCGGCGGTCCTGCTGATGGCCGCGGCGGTCGTGCTGGCGCTGGCCGGCGGCGGTGCCGGCCTCGGGCGGATGCTCCTCGCGCTCGCCGGGGTCTGGGCCTTCGGCTGGCACCTCGCCTGGCAGCTCGCCCGGCTCGACATCGACGACCCCGCCTCCTGCCTGCGGCTCTTCCGCGCGAACCGCGACGCGGGGCTCCTGCCTGCGCTGTTTCTCGCCGCCGCGCTGCTGGCCTGATTGAACCCCGGGGCCCGGCGGCCTAAGACCCGCGCCGGAAGGAGACCGATTCCCCCGATGAACCTCAGCCGGCACCTCCTGCTTCCCATCGCCTTCGTCACCGCCGCCGCGATCGCGATCGCCACCGCGACGCTGGTCGTCGGCGTGATCGAGCGGCGCACCACGCAGGAGGTGCGCACGGCGCTGACCATGGCCGGGCAGGACTGGGTCGAGGTCGAGGCCGACGGGCTGCTGCTCCGGCTCAGCGGCATGGCCGAGACCGAGGCGATGCGCTTCCGCGCGCTCTCGGCGGCGGGAACGGTGGTTGACAGTGCGCGGGTGATCGACGCGATGGAGGTCCGGCCCGCGGCCGAGCTGCGCGCGCCCGACTTCTCGGTCGAGGTGCTCAGGAACGACGACGGCGTCTCGCTGATCGGCCTGATCCCCGCCTCAGAGGACCGCGAGGCGGTGGTGGCGCGCATCACCGGGCTCGCCGGCGAGGGCAACGTGGCCGACATGCTCGAGACGGCCGACTACCCCGAGCCCCCGGGCTGGGACGCCGCGCTCGACTTCGGCCTCGCCTCGCTGGAGCGGCTGCCCCGGTCGAAGATCTCGATCACCCCCAACCAGGTGACGATCACCGCGATCACGTCCAGCGCGGCGGAGCGCGCCCGGCTCGAGGCGGAACTGTCGCGCGCCGCGCCGGCGGGCCTCAGGCTGACGCTCGACCTCTCGGCGCCGCGGCCGGTGATCACGCCCTTCACGCTGCGCTTCCTGATCGACGACGCCGGCGCGCGCTTCGATGCCTGCTCGGCCAACAGCGAGACGGCGCGGACGCGCATCCTGGCGGCGGCGGTGGCCGCGGGGGCCGAGGGCAAGTCGGACTGCACCATCGGTCTGGGCGCGCCCTCGCCGCGCTGGGCCGAGGCGGTCGAGGCCGGCATCCGCGCCCTGGCAGAGCTCGGCGCGGGAAGCCTCACCTTCTCGGACGCCGACGTGTCGATCGTCGCGGCCGAGACGGTGGACCAGCGCGAGTTCGACCGGGTGATCGGCGAGCTCGAACGCGCGCTGCCCGACAGCTTCTCGCTGACCTCGGTGCTGACGCCCAAGGCCGACAACACCAATGCCGGCCCGCCGCAGTTCACCGCCACGCTGAACGGCGAGGGCCAGCTCCAGATGCGCGGGCGGCTGACCGACGAGCAGGTGCGCACGGTGGTCGACAGCTTCGCGGCCGGGCATTTCGGCGCCGGGCGCGTCTACAACGCCGTGCGGCTCGACCCCGACCTGCCGGATGGCTGGGCGGTGCGGGTGCTGGCCGCGCTCGAGGCGCTGGCCGAGCTCTCCGAGGGCGCGGTCGTGGTCGAGCCCGACCTGGTGCGGATCAGCGGCACCACCGGCAGCAGGGGCGCCAATGCCGAGATCGCCCGGCTGCTCGCGGCCAAGCTGGGCGAGGGGGCGAAGTTCGAGATCGCGGTATCCTACGAGGCGGCGCTCGATCCCGAGGCGGGCCTGCCCACGCCCGAGGAATGCGTGGCCGAGGTCAACGCCATCCTCGCCGCCCGCAAGATCGCCTTCGCGCCGGGATCCGCCGAGATCGAGGGCGAGGCGAACGAGACGCTCGACCGGATCGCCGAGGCGCTCGAGGACTGCTCGCAGGTGCCGATGGAGATCGGCGCGCACAGCGACAGCCAGGGCCGCGAGGAGATGAACCTCGCGCTCAGCCAGGCGCGCGCCGATGCGGTCCTGAATGCCCTGATGGCGCGGCGGGTGCTGACCGCGAACCTGCGCGCGGTGGGCTACGGCGAGAGCCGCCCGATCGCCGACAACGGCACCGAGGAGGGCCGGGAGGCCAACCGGCGGATTGAATTCACCCTGATTCCGCAACAAGAAGATGGGGCGGCACCGGAAGGCGGGGCGCCAGCCGGGGCCGCCGGCGGGCAGGAGGGGCAAGAGGCCGCGGCCGGAACCGCCGACGGGCAGGAGGGGCAAGAGGCCGGAACCGGGCAATGAACAGGACCGAATTCATCGTCGTGACGGCCATCATCCTGTTCGTGGCCTTTGCGCTCGGCTGGTTCGCCTACTGGCTGCTGCACCGCTTCACCCGCGTCTCGGGCGCCGAGATGGGCGAACTCGAGCGCATGGCGCAGGAGCTGCACGAGGCCGAGGAGATGCGCGACCAGGCGATCGCCTACCTCCAGGCCCGCGAGGCGGAGCTGACCAACCAGCTCGCCCAGACCGAGGCGGAGCTGCGCGCCGCGATGGACGGCCTGCGCGACGCCCGCCACGAGGCCGAGGAGCTGCGCGGCTACATCGAGCGGATGAACGCGGGCTGAGCCGACCGGTCCGCAGCCGCCCGGCTCGCGGCCCTGGTTAACGCCCGCAGCGGGGGCCGCGGCAGGGCGGCACAGGCCGTGCACAGGGCGTGCACAGGGCGTGCACCGCGCGAGGGCCGGCGGCTCGGGCCGGAGGGGGTTAACGGGGCGCGCGGTCCGCCGGAGGGCGACCCGGAGCAGACCCGGAGCGGACCGCCCGCACCCCCGCGCCTCGGCTGCGCCTCCGGTGCCCGCCCCCTCCCGCGGGGCAGGGCCGCCCCCGGCGGCTGCCGGCCCCTGCCCCGCCCGTTGCGGCACCGGCCCCGACCTCGGCCGCGGCGCGGCTTCCCCGGACCGAGCTCCCCCCCCCCTGCCCGACGCCGATCCCGCCGGAACCGGGTCGCCCCGGCGCGTGCCACCGGCGAGGGTGCCCGCGTCCGGCGAGGAGCCGCCCTGCCGATCCGCTTCGCCCCGATGCCGCTGCAGACGGCCACCCGCGACCGCACCGGAGGCGGGATGTCTGCGGGCCGGGCCGCCCCGGTTGGCGGGTGCCGCGGGGCAGCGACACCCCCTGCCGCCACGGCCCCGCCCGGATCCCGGCAGGCGCGGCGATGCCGCTGCCGGCACCCCGGACGCCCCGCCCCTTCCGGCCCCGTGCCGGCAACCGGGCCGGTCCTTCGCTGCGCCTCCCCCGTCCGCTTCGGGCGCGCGGGGCATGCCGGGGCTGATCCGGCTGTTGGCCGGGCGGCCGTCCTGCGCTTCGGGCGGGCGGGGGCCTGCCGCCGGCGACGGCATCGCCCGACGACTGGTCGCGCGACTGCGGTCAGCGCCGCGCCGACCCTGCCCGACGGCTGCCGCGCAGGAGCGTGTAGACCCCGGCCGCGACGACGATCGCGCTGCCGGCGAGGGTGGCGGCATCGGGGCGCTCGCCGAAGACGAGGGCGCCGAGCAGCATGGCGAACACCAGCCGGGTGTAGCGGAACGGGGTGACGGCGGCGACCTCGCCGGTGCGCATCGCCACGGTCAGCGCCCAGTAGGCGGCGACCCCGACCGCCGTTGCGGCGCCGAGCTGCGCCAGCGCCGCCGGCGAGGGCATCGCCGCCCCGCCCGAGAGCGCGAGCAGCACCGCCCCGGCGGGCACCATCATCGCGAAGCCGCAGACGCCGAGCTGGAGGTTGGAGAGCACGGGCGGCGCGGCGCGGGTGGCGAGATCCCTCCCGGCGAAGCCGATCATGCCCGCCACGGCCAGCAGCGCCGGCGGGCCGAACCCCTCGAGCCCCGGCCTGAGGATCAGCATCACCCCCGCGAAGCCCGCCGCGATCGCGCTCCAGCGCCGCCAGCCCACGCGCTCGCCGAAGACGAGCGCCGCCCCGGCCACGACGGCGAGCGGCGCCGCCTGCAGGATCGCCGAGGCGAGCGTCAGCGGCACGAGCGCGATGGCGAGGGTGTAGCAGAGCCGCCCCGCCAGCTCGAAGCCCGCCCGGACAAGGACGGTCCGGGTCAGGATCGCCGGGTCGAGCACCCGCTCGCCCCGGCGGCGGACGAGGAGCGCGAAGCCCAGCATCCCGAGACCGCCGAAGAGGATCAGGACCTGCCCCACCGGCAGTTCGCGCGCCGCGGCCTTGAGGAACATGTCCTCGACCGCGAAGCCGGCCATCGCCCCGGTCATGAAGAGGCTGCCGCGGAGATTGCCCGAGCGGCTCAGCGCGCGCCCCAGGTGTCGGACAGCCGGTAGCCCCCGGGCCAGGGGTCGTCGGGGTCGAGCAGGTGCTGGTGGATGCCGGTGATCCAGGCGCGCCCCGAGATCTCGGGCAGCACCGCGGGGCGGTCGCCGACGCGGGCGGTGCCAACGATGCGCCCCTCGAACCGCCCGCCGATCAGCGAGCGGGCGGCGAGCACCTCGCCCGCGCCGATCTGCCCCCGCGCGGCGAGGATCGCCAGCCGCGCCGAGACGGCCGTGCCGGTGGGCGAGCGGTCGATCCTGCCGGGCCGGATCGAGACGGCATGGGACGTCTCCCAGCCCTGGGCGGTGCGGGTCAGCGGGCCCGCGAAGAGGCAGAAGGAGAAATGCCGCCAGTCGGGGTTTTCGGGGTGGGTGAAGCCGAGCTGTTCGTCGGCGGCCTGCGTGATCCGCACGCCGAGCCGGGCCATGGCATGGGCCTCCTCGGGCGCGTGCGCGAAGCCCAGCGCCTGGGCATCGACCACCACGAAGCTGTCGCCGCCGTAGGCGGTATCGACCGTCAGCGTGCCGAGGCCGGCGACCTCGAGCGGCACCCCGAGCCGGTCGGCGAAGGACGGCAGGTTGCGGACGCGGATCCGTTCGGCCTTGCCGCCGCGGCACTCGGCGCGGACCCTGACGAGGCCCCCCGGCGCCTCGAGCACCAGTTCGGTGACGGGTTCGGTCATCGGCAGGATGCCGCTGTCCAGAAGCACCGTCGCCACGCAGATCGCGTTCGAGCCCGACATCGGCGGGTTGTCCTCGGGCTCCATGATGATGAAGCCCATCTGCGCGCGGGGGTCCTTCGGCGGCACCAGCAGGTTGACGTGCCGGAACACGCCCCCGCGCGGTTCGTTGAGGACGAAGCTGCGCAGCGTCTGGTCGCGCCAGAGCGCCTCGCGCATCTCCCACAGCGTCGCGCCGGGAGGGGGCGCGACCCCGCCGACGATGACGTCGCCCACCTCGCCCTCGGCATGGGCGGAGATCAGGTGGATGGTCCTGCTGCTGCGCATCGGTGGGTCCTCCGGCGTCACCCTGACGCCCTCCCCGGGGGATGGCAAGCGGGCCGCGGCGCCCGGCGCGGGGGTTTCGCACCCCCGCACCCCCGCGGAGTACTTGGGACAGGGTGAGGAAGGAAGGAGCTGCGGCGGGACCGGCGGGCGGCGCGGGCGGGGATCTCCGGTGCGGCAGACGGCGGGGGGAGGCGCGCCCGGAGCGGGTCTTGCGCCGGAGCGCCCGGCCGCCCCGGCCCGCGGGGTGCGGGATCGAGGGCCGCGAACCCGGCCCGCGCGCGGGGGGCCGGCGATCAGGGTTGCTCCGCCGGCCGAAGCGCCCGGCCGCGGCAGCCGGCGCGCGGTGGACCCGTGACGGTGATGCTGAAAATGGAGGTCCGAAGGGTCAGCCGAAGCGCGCGGGGGACCGGCGGCGGCTGGCGCGACGTCGCGGGGCGGTCAGGCGTGAGCCGGCCCGCGCGCGGGGGACACGGGGGAGCGGTGCGGCCGGACCGGGCCCGTGCCGCGACCGACCGGCCCGATGCCCCGGCCGGGGCGATCGGCCGGTCAGATCAGCCCGGCGTGCCGCATGGCCGCCTCGATCCGGCCCTTGGTCTCGTCGGTGAGGCCGGTGAGCGGCAGGCGCACCTCCTCGTTGCAGCGGCCGAGGCGCGAGAGCCCGTACTTCGCCCCGACGAGGCCGGGTTCGAGGAAGATGGCGACGTGCAGCGGCATCAGCCGGTCCTGCAATTCCAGCGCCCTGGCGTAGTCGCCGCGCAGCGTCGCCTCCTGGAACTCGGCGCAGAGCCTGGGCGCCACGTTCGCGGTGACGCTGATGCAGCCCACCCCGCCGTGCGCGTTGAAGCCGAGCGCGGTGGCATCCTCGCCCGAGAGCTGGATGAAATCGGTGCCGCAGGCGATGCGCTGCTTCGGCACGCGCGAGAGGTCGCCGGTGGCGTCCTTGACGCCGACGATGCGGGGCAGCTTCGCGAGTTCGCCCATCGTCTCGGGCAGCATGTCCACGGCCGAGCGGCCGGGGATGTTGTAGATGATGATGGGCAGCGACGAGGCGTCGTGGATCGCGCGGAAATGGGCGATCAGCCCGCGCTGGGTCGGCCGGTTGTAGTAGGGCGTCACGATCAGCGCGGCGTCGGCGCCGACGCGCTCGGCATGGCGGATGAGGCGGATCGCCTCGGCGGTGTTGTTCGAGCCTGCGCCGGCGATGACCGGAACGCGCCTGCGGGCGGCCTTCACCACCGCCTCGACCACCGCCTCGTGCTCCTCGTGGCTGAGCGTCGGGCTCTCGCCCGTGGTGCCGACGGGGACGAGGCCGTGGCTGCCCTCGGCGATCTGCCAGTCGACCAGATCCTTCAGCGCGTCGAAGTCCACCTCGCCGTTGCGGAAGGGCGTGACGAGGGCGGGGATCGAGCCGCGGAACATGGGGGCATCCTTCGACGGGCTGCGGGCCGCGAGTCGGCCTGCGGGGAAACCGGCCGGACCGTAGCCGCCGCGGCCGGCCTTGCCAAGTTTGTGTGTTGCGGGCGGGTGCGCGGGCGGTATCTTCCGCGCCCGAGCAGCAAGCCCGAAGAAGACGCCCGCAAGAGGTGCCGATGAGCCTCCGCGCCCTGATGCTTTCCGTTGCCGCCGCGGCCGCGCTGACCCTGCCGGCCGGGCCGGCGGCGGCCGACCTGCGCGCGGCGCTGCGTGCCGCGGCGGCGGGGGACTGGGAGGCGGCGCGGGCCGAGGTGCGGGGCGAGGGGCCGGTCGCCGCCGACATCGTGGAGTGGCACCGCCTGCGCGCGGGCGACGGCACCTGGGCGGAGTACCGCGACTTCCTGGCGCGGCGGCCGGACTGGCCGGGGCTGGCGCTGCTGGCGCAGGAGGGCGAGCGGAAGATCCCCGCCGGGGCCGATCCCGAGGCGGTGATCGCCTATTTCGCCGGCCGCCCGCCCGAGACCGGCGCGGGCCTGCTGCGCCTGGCCGAGGCCTATGCCGCGCGCGGGCTTCTGGGCGATGCCGAGGCGAGCCTGGTGCAGGGCTGGCGCACGCTGCTGCTGCGCGCCGAGGACCAGGCGGCGCTGCTGGCCGCGCATGGCGAGCTGCTGCGGCCGCATCACGAGGCGCGGCTCGACATGCTGCTGTGGCGGGGGGCGGAGCTCAACGCCCGCGCGATGCTGCCGCTGGTCTCCGAGGGCTGGCGGAAGCTTGCGCTCGCCCGGATCGGCCTGCGCGCCCAGGCCGACGGGGTGGACGGGCTGATCGCGGCGGTGCCGCAGGCGCTGAAGGACGACCCCGGCCTTGCCTTCGAGCGCTTCCAGTGGCGCGCGCGCAAGGGGCGCAACGCCGAGGCGGCGGCGCTGGCGCTGGAGCGCAGCGTCTCGGCCGAGGCGCTGGGCCGGCCCGAGGCCTGGGCGAGCTGGCGGCTGGTGCTGGCGCGCGCGGCGCTGCGCGAGGGCCGGCCGCGGGAGGCCTACCGGCTTGCCGCGCGGCACCGCCTGACCGAGGGGGCGGACTACGCCGAGCTGGAATGGTTCGCGGGCTACGTGGCGCTGCGCGCGCTCGGCGATCCCGAAACCGCGCTCAGGCATTTCCGCGCCTTCCGCGTGGCGGTCGAGACGCCGATCAGCCTCGGCCGGGCGGGTTACTGGGAGGGCCGGGCGCTCGAGGCGCTGGGCGATGCCGAGGGGGCGCGGGCGGCCTACGAGTTCGGCGGCGAGCACCAGACCTCGTTCTACGGGCTCCTGGCCGCCGAGAAGGCGGGCCTGCCGATGGACGCCACGCTCGCTTCGGGCGGGCGCGCGTTCCCCGACTGGCGCGGGGCGGCCTTCGCGCGCTCGTCGGTGTTCGAGGCGGCGCAGCTCATACGCGCGGCGGGCGACCGGCTGCTCTTCACGCGCTTCCTGCTGCATCTGGCCGAGCCCTTCGACACCACCGCCTACGGCCAGCTCACCGACTGGGCGCTCTCGGTCGGCGAGCATTACACCGCCGTGGCGCTCGCCAAGCAGGCGGCGCAGCGCAACATCATCCTGCCGCGCGCCTACTTCCCGGTGACGGGCCTGGCCGAGACCGACTTCGGCGTGCCGCCCGAGCTGGTGCTGGCGATCGCCCGGCGGGAGAGCGAGTTCAACCCCGAGGTCGTCTCCTCGGCCGGGGCGCGCGGGCTGATGCAGGTGATGCCGGGCACGGCCGAGGACATGGCGAAGGCGCTCGGCATCCCCTTCTCGCGCGAGCGGCTGACCGCGGATCCGGCCTACAACGCGCGGCTCGGGGCGGCCTATCTGAGGGAGCTGATCGGGCGCTTCGGGCCGAACCCGGTGCTGGTCGCGGCGGCCTACAACGCCGGACCCTCGCGCCCGGTGCGCTGGATCGAGGAGCAGGGCGACCCGCGCTCGGCAGGCACCGACGTGATCGACTGGATCGAGGCGATCCCCTTCGCCGAGACGCGCAGCTACGTGATGCGGGTGACCGAGAGCCTGCCGATCTACCGCGCGCGGCTGTCGGGGCGGACGGCGCCGATCCGGTTCAGCGAGGAGCTTCGGGCGCGATAGGCGGCGCCGCGCCGGCTGCCGCCTTCACCCGGGCGCGCCAGAGCGTGAAGAGCCCGGCCGCCACGACGATCGCCGCGCCGGCGGCGACGTTCCACTTCAGCGTCTCGCCGAAGACGACGATGCCGATCGCCGCGGCGAAGACGAGCTGGAGGAAGGAGAAGGGCTGGATCGCCGAGGCCTCGGCCACCTCGAAGGCGCGGATCAGCAGCCAGTGGCCGAGCGCGGCGGTGCAGCAGAGCACCCCCATCCAGGCCCAGTCGGGGCCGCTCATCGGCTCCCAGAACCAGATGCCGATCGCGGTCATCGTCGCGGCGCCGACGGTGCCGGTCCAGAAGAACGAGGTCGCCGCGCCGTCCTGCCGGGCGACGTAGCGGGTGAGCAGCCCGTAGAGCGCGAACATGAAGGCCGCGAGCAGCGGCACCAGCGCGGCGGGCGAGAACACCGCGATGCCGGGGCGCAGGATGACGAGCACGCCGACAAAGCCGATGCCGATCGCGGTCCAGCGCCGCCAGCCGACCTTCTCGCCGAGGACCGGCCCGGAGAGCGCGGCCACGAGCAGCGGGTAGGCGGCGAAGACGGCGTGGCTTTCGATCAGGCCGAGCAGGACGAAGCCGGTGACCATGACGCAGACCTCGAGCGCGAGCAGGAGCCCGCGCGCCGCCTGCACCCAGGGCTGGCGCGTGGCCACCGCGGCGGCCAGCCCGCCCGGCATCCGCGCCGCCATGGCGAAGACGAAGGCCGCGAAGAACCAGTAGCGGATCATCACCACCATCCAGACGTTGTAGGTGCCGCCGAGGTGGCGCGAGATTCCGTCCTGCATCGCGAAGACGAAGGAGGTGGCGATCATCAGCCAGATGCCGAGCCGGGTGTTCTGTTCCGCCATCTCAGGAGAGCCGTCCCGCGGTCATGTGCCGCTTGCGGCCATAGCCCGGCAGGCGGGCGACTGCAAACCCCGCCGCGGCGAGCGCGCGGCGGACCGCGCCGGCGGCGGTGTAGGTGGCGAAGGTGCCGCCCGGCGCGGTGTGGCGGGCGACCTCGGCGAGAAGCGGCGCCTCCCAGAGCTCGGGGTTGCGCGCGGGCGCGAAGCCGTCGAGGAACCAGGCATCGGCGGTCCCTTCCCAGCGCGGCAGGGTGGCGCGGGCGTCGCCCGCGATCACGGTGAGCGTGACGCCGCCCGCAAACGTGGCGCCGGCCCCGAGGTCGTCCCAGCGGGCGAGAAGCTCGGCGGCGGGCCCCGCGAGCGCGGGGAAGGCGGCGAGCGCCGCGCCGGCCGCCCCGGCGGCGAGCGGGAAGGCCTCGAAGCTGGTGAAGGAGAGCCGCCCCGGCGCCCCGGCCGCGCGCCAGGCAGCGAGCGCGGCGAGGAAGTTGAGCCCGGTGCCGAAGCCCGTCTCGGCGATGCGGAAGCCGTCGCGGAAGCGCCCGGGCAGGCCGTTGCCGGCGAGGAAGACGTGGCGCGATTCGGCGAGCCCGTCCTCGAGCGAGAAGTAGGGGTCGCCGAACCGGGCGGAGACGGGCACGCCGCCCCGCCAGGTCAGGCCCTCGCCCGTCGCGCCGCTGGTCCCGGTCATGGCGGCGCGCTACACGCTGGCGCATCCGCTGGCAAGCGCGGGCGGGACGGAGGCGGCCGGAGCGGGGGTTTCGCACCCCCGCACCCCCGCGGAGTACTTGGGACAGGGTGAGGGAGGCGGGGGGTGCGCGGGCGCGGCGGGATCGACGTGACGGTGCGGGGCGGCGGGATCTTCGGCCTCTCGGTCGCCTGGGCCTGCGTGCGGCGCGGCGCGCGGGTGCGGCTGATCGAGCGCGACCGGATCGGCGCGGGCGCCTCGGGGGGGCTGGTCGGCGCGCTGGCGCCCCATGCGCCCGAGGCGTGGACCGCCGCGAAGGAATTCCAGCTCGAGAGCCTGCTCATGGCGGGGGACTGGTGGGCCGCGGTCGCCGCCGCCGGGGGCGGCGATCCGGGCTATGCGCGCACGGGCCGGTTGCAGCCGGTGCCGGACGCGGCGGCGCTGGCGCGGGCCGAGGCGCGGGCCGGGGCGGCCCGGTCGCTCTGGCGGGGCCGGGCCGTCTGGGAGGTGGTTCCGGCCGCCGGCGCGGGCCTGGCGCCGGTCTCGGCGACCGGGCTTCTGGTGCGCGACACGCTCTCGGCGCGGCTCCATCCGCGCCGGGCGCTGGCGGCGCTGGCCGCGGCGCTGCGGGCGGCGGGCGCGGAGGTCCTGGAGGGGGAGGCGGCCCGCGAGGCGGGCGCGGTGGTGCATGCGACCGGCTGGGAGGGGCTTTCGGCGCTGCCGGCCGCGGGCGGCGGCCCGGCGGGCGGCGGCGTGAAGGGGCAGGCGCTGGCGCTGGCCTTCGACGCGGGCGGCGCGCCGCAGATCTATGCCGGGGGGCTGCACATCGTGCCGCATGCCGACGGGACCGTGGCCGTGGGTTCGACGACCGAGCGCGACTGGGCCGACCCGGCGGCGACCGACGGGCGGCTCGAGGCGCTGCACGCCGCCGCCGTCGCGGCCTGCCCGGCGCTGGCCGGGGCGCCGGTGGTGGCGCGCTGGGCGGGGGTGAGGCCGCGGGCGGCGACGGGCCGGCCACTGCTCGGCCCCTGGCCGGGGCGGCCGGGGCATTTCGTGGCGAACGGCGGCTTCAAGACCGGCTTCGGGCTCGCGCCGCTCGCGGCCGAGGCGCTGGCGGAGCTGGTGCTCGAGGGGCGCGACCGGATCCCGCCCGACTTCCGGCCCTGAGGCGGCGGCTCAGTCGGTGCGCGAGGCCTCGCGGCGCAGCTCGTCCATCAGCTCGGCCAGCGCCCTGCGGTAGCTCTCGCCGGTGAGCCGGCCGTCTGCGTCGAACTCGCGCGCGCAATGCGCCACCATCACCTCGGGCCCGGTCAGGAGCCGCATGCGGAACTTGTTGACCGCAAGGCGCAGCGCATACTGCGCGCGCGCCCCCCCGGCGCGGCCGTCGGCCGCCGAGAGGATCGCCACGGGCTTCCTGAGCCAGGGGTTGCCCTTCACGCGGCTGAGCCAGTCGATGGCGTTCTTCATCGGGCTCGAGAAGCTCTGGTTGTATTCCGGCGTGACCAGGATCACCGCATCCGCCGCGCGGATCGCCGCGGCGAGCCGCTCCACCGGCGCGGGGATGCCCTCGGCCTTCTCCAGATCCTCGTCGAACAGCGGGAAGCGGATGTCGCCCTCCTCGAACCGGCCGCCGAAGGCGCGCGCGGCCTCGAGCATCAGCATCCGGTTGTAGGAGCCCCGGCGGAGCGAGCCGCAGATGCCCAGAAGCGCCAGATCGGCCATGCTGTCCCCCTTTCCTTCCGACTGCCGGTCGATGTAACCCCTGCGTCGGCGCGCGCAACCGGGAGGCGGAGGATGGCGGCACGGCACGGCGGGCGGATCCTCGCGGACCAGCTGGCGCTGCAGGGAGTGCGGCGGGTGTTCTCGGTGCCGGGAGAGAGCTTCCTCGCTGCGCTCGACGGGTTCCTCGACGCGGGCATCGAGAACGTCGTCTGCCGTCACGAGGGCGGGGCGGCGATGATGGCCGAGGCGACGGGGAAGCTGACGAACCGGCCCGGCGTGGCCTTCGTGACCCGCGGCCCCGGCGCCACGAACGCCGCCTGCGGGGTGCACGTGGCGCGGCAGGATTCGACGCCGATGATCCTCTTCGTCGGCCAGGTCGCGCGCGGGCACCGCGACCGCGAGGCCTTCCAGGAGGTGGACCTGCCGGCGATGTTCGCGCCCCTCGCCAAATGGGCGGCCGAGATCTGCGACACCGCGCGCATCCCCGAATACGTCTCGCGCGCCTTCCACGTGGCGATGTCGGGTCGCCCGGGGCCGGTGGTGCTCTCGCTGCCCGAGGACATGCTCTCGGCCCGCGCCGAGGTGCGCGACATTCCCGCCCCGGCGCCGCGGCCGGCGGGCGTCGCGCAGGGCGCGGTCGCCGCGATCGAGGCGGCGCTGGCCGGAGCCGAGCGCCCGCTGGTCATCGCCGGCGGCCCGCTCTGGACGGCCGAGGCGGCGCGCGACCTCGCCCGCTTCGCCGCGGCCCGGTCGCTGCCGGTCGCCGTGACCTTCCGCCGGCAGGACTATCTCGACAACCGCCTGCCCGCCTATGCGGGCGACCTCGGGGTGGGGATGAACCCCCGGCTGGCGGCGCGGCTCGCGGCCGCCGACCTCCTGCTCGTCCTCGGCGCGCGGCTCGGCGACGTGGCCACCGGCGGCTACGAGAGCCTCGACCCGGCGGGCCCGCTGCCGCGCATCGTCCACGTCCACCCCGACCCCGACGAGCCGGGGCGCGTGTTCCGCCCCGATCTCGCGGTCGCCGCCCCGGCGCCCGAGGTGATCGCCGCGCTCGCCGCCGGCAAGGCCGCGCCGGGCCCCTGGGGGGAGTGGGCGGCCGCGGCGCGGGCCGAGTACGAGGCCTGGCAGGAGCCGCGCGAGACGCCGGGCGCGGTGAAGCTGGAGGCGATCGTCCGCTGGCTTTCGGACCACCTGCCCGAGGATGCCGTCGTCACCAACGGCGCGGGCAACTACGCGGCCTTCCTGCACCGCTACTTCCGCTTCAAGTCGTTCCGCAGCCAGCTCGCGCCCACCTCGGGCAGCATGGGCTACGGCTTTCCGGCGGCGATCGCGGCCGCCCTGCACCATCCGGGCCGCACCGTCGTCTGCCTCGCCGGCGACGGCTGCTTCCAGATGACGCTCAACGAGTTCTCGACCGCCGTGCAGCACGGCGCGAAGGTGATCGTGATCGTCGCCAGCAACGGCCGCTACGGCACGATCCGCATGCACCAGGAGCGGACCTATCCCGGCCGCGTCTCGGGCACCGACCTCGCCAACCCCGACTTCGCCGCGCTGGCCCGCGCCTACGGCGGCCACGGCGAGACGGTGGCCGAGGGCGCCGACTTCCCCGCGGCCTTCGCCCGCGCCGCCGCCGCGGGCCGGCCGGCAGTGATCGAGCTCCGCCTCGATCCCGAGGCGCTCTCGACCTCGCTCACCCTGGCCGAGGCGCGGGCGCTCGGCCAGGGGCGCCGCTGAGGCGGCCCGCTTCCTCTTGTTCCATATACGCCGCGGGGGGCACGGGGGGCGCGAAGCCCCCCGCCCCGCCGCCCCGGGGAACGCCTGGGTCGCGCGGGACCCCGCCGCCGCAGGCAACGGACCCCCGGGGCAACATGCCCCGGGGGCCCGCCCGCGTCGCCCGCGGGACCCGGACAGGGAGGCGTCCGGGCCTATGCGGCGGGGACGAGCGCTTCGGGGCGCCGGCGGCCGAAGTGGCGGCGGTTGAGGTGCAGCACCAGCCAGATCGTGGCCGCCTGCAGCGCCAGCGCGACGAGCGTGATCGCCCAGTAACCGGCCGAGAACCGCTCGACGAGGCCGGCGGCGACGAGGCCCTTGTTGAGCCAGAAGTGGACCATCACGCTCAGCGCCACGCCGGGGCAGACGAGCGCGTAGGCGCCCGGCGAGATCTTCGCCCCGGTGACGAAGGCGGCGACGTAACCCTGGCGCCTGAGCACCGCGAGGGCGAGCCCGGCGAACAGGAGCTGGACCGCCAGCACACGGGTGAGGAAGATCAGGGTCTCGCCCGCCGTGGCGTGCACCGCGAAGGTGGTGTCGAGCCCGTGGCTCTGACGCAGCGCCATGATGCCGAGCACGGTCATGAGCGGGATCACCACCGTCAGGGTCGGCGCCGCCTCGCGGGCGACCCCGTGGCGGAGCATCGGGCCGACGGCGGTGATCCCGGCGACCACGGCGTGGAGCAGGGCCGCGGTGCCGAAGAAGGTCGAGAGGATCAGCGCCGCGCCCACCGTCAGGGGCGTGCCGCTCATCGCCGCGGGCGCCGCCAGGCCCACCGCCACCATGGCGAGCGCGAAGGCGGGCAGCAGCGTGGCGAAGCTGTTGTTCGCCTCGGGGTCGAAGCCGCCCGGCGCGGAAAGGATCCGCCCCAGGAAGGCCCCGGTCTGCGCAAGCGCCAGCGCGCCGATCAGGCCGAAGGCGGTCATCGCGGCGGGGAAGAGATACTCGACCGTCCCCCAGAGCCCCGGCACGAGGACGAGCCCGAGGATGAAGCCGACGTTGATGCTCATGGCGAGCGCGAGCGGCAGCGCGAGCAGCGCCGGTTCGCCGTTGGAGCGCAGGAGCGCCGCGTGGGCCTCGCCGTGGCGGAAGGCGGCGAAGGCCGACAGGTTCCAGACCAGATACTTCAGGTTGAGCGCCCCGAAGACTGCGATACCGGCGACGGCGATGGCGATCGCGGCCCGCAGCGGCAGGCCGCCGCCGGCGAAGGCGCGCGCGATGTCCTCGAACACCGGCACGGTCTGGCCCGGATGCGGCACCCAGAACAGCAGGTACATGAAGAAGGTGACCGCGAGACCGCCTGCCCCGACCGAGGCAAGGAAGTAGAGGGGCGAGTAGCGGTCGGCGGGTCTTCCGGGGATGTCGGGCATGGTTCGCTCCCTTCACATTCAGCAATATGCATATGAATATGTGAATGTGTCCGGGATGGCAAGGGCCGTCCGCCGCCGTCGGCGCGCGGCGGATGTGCCCCGTCAGCCGGGGGCCGGGCACGGCCTGCCGGTCCCGGAGGTCAGATCGGCTTGACGAAGGTGAGCGAGGTGGGCCGGTCGAAGCCGGGGTGCGCGGTCTCGGCGGTCACGCGGAAGCCCATGGCGGCGAAGGCGGCGTGGTTCTCGGCCAGCTCCACCCGCGACTGGAGCTCGATCGCCGGCAGGCCCTTCTCGCGCGCCCGCCGCTCGGCCAGCGCGACCAGCTGGCGGGCGATGCCGCGCCCGCGGTGCGAGACCGCGACCGCGAGCTTGCCGAGGTAGAGCGCGTCGCGCCGGGGGGTGAGGAACACGCAGGCGACCACCCGGCCGTCCTCCTCCACCGCCCAGAGTTCGCCCTGCGCCGCCTGCGCGGCGACATCCTCGACCGTCATGCGGTGCATGGACGAGGGCGGGTCGATCCGCCCCTCCATGTAGGCGAAGGTGGTGCGCAGCAGCGACCATACCCCGTGCAGCGCCGGATCCTCCGGGCCGAGCCGGCGCGGCGCGACGCAGACGGCCGCGCCGCTCATGCGGGCCTCCCCGGCAGCCGGTCTCGGCTGGCCGCGGCGGGGCCTTCGGCCTCGCAGCCTGCGGGACGGATGATCGGGGAACGGTGCAGCGGACCCATGCGCGGCGCGGTGCGTTGGCAACGCTTCATTTGGCGGCGCGGCGAAGGCGGCGTCAAGAGGCTCGCGAACGCTACATCTTGTGGATAAGGGCGCCCCACAGCCGAGATCCGGGGCTTGGCTGTTGACTCGCGGCGGCGCGGGCCCAAGGATCGTCGGCCAGCGGAATCAGCACAGGCGCGGGGACGTGCGCTTCACCCGGCTCAGACTGAACGGCTTCAAGAGCTTCGTCGACCCCACCGAGCTTGCCATCGCCGAGGGGTTGACCGGCATCGTGGGCCCGAACGGCTGCGGCAAGTCGAACCTGCTCGAGGCGCTGCGCTGGGTGATGGGCGAGAACCGCCCCACCGCGATGCGCGGCGAGGGCATGGAGGACGTGATCTTCGCCGGGGCCGCGACGCGGCCGGCGCGCAACTTCGCCGAGGTCGTGCTGACCATCGACAACAGCGAGCGGCTGGCGCCGGCGGGGTTCAACGACGCCGACCAGATCGAGATCGTCCGGCGCATCACCCGCGATGCCGGCTCGGCCTACAAGGCGAACCACCGCGACGTGCGCGCCCGCGACGTGCAGATGCTGTTCGCCGATGCCTCGACCGGTGCGCATTCGCCCGCGCTGGTCCGGCAGGGGCAGATCGCCGAGCTGATCAATGCCCGGCCGAAGAACCGCCGGCGCATCCTCGAGGAGGCCGCCGGCATCTCGGGCCTCTACCAGCGCCGCCACGAGGCGGAGCTGAAGCTCTCCGCGGCCGAGGCCAACCTCGCGCGGGTGGACGACGTGCTCGAGCAGCTCGCCCAGCAGCTCGCGAGCCTGGCCCGGCAGGCGCGCCAGGCGCGGCGCTACCGCGAGATCGGCGCCGAGCCTGTCTCTTATACACATCT
>JANZZL010000131.1 GCA_026419405.1 Paracoccaceae bacterium
GCCTTGCACAACCCGTGCACAACCCGTGCACAACCCGTGCACCGCGGATGCAGGGGCCGGCGCGCACGACCGATCCGCCCGGCCGCTGCCGGCGGGGAACCGCGCGCCCGCGGCGGGCGTTGCCGGCGGGCATGCGGGCCCCGGGGGCCCTGGGAACGCGGGGTTTCGGACTGCAACGTTTCGTGAGGCCGGCAAGGTGGCGGGGGCGGCGCGATCGCGCTAGCCTTGCCCGCCGTGGAGCAGACGGCCGCCGCCGGAGGCAGGATGAAGGACGACGCAGAGGGGCTTGCAGGGGCCGCGCTGGCGCAGCTTGTCGCCTGCCCGACCTGCGACGTGCTGCACCGGCTCTCGGAGGTGCCGCCGGGCGCGAAGGCCCGCTGCCGGCGCTGCGGCACGGTGCTGCTCGCGCCGCGCCCCCAGGCGCTCACCAACATCGTCATGCTTGCCGCAACCTCGCTGGTCCTGATGGTCGCGGCGGTGTTCTTCCCGTTCCTGGAACTCAGGGCGGCGGGGCTGAGCCGGCAGAGCTCGCTGTTCGATGCCGTGCTCGCCTTCTCCGACGGGCTGATGCTGCCGCTTGCCGTCGCGGTCGCGGCGCTGATCATCCTGCTGCCGCTCTTGCGGTTCGCGGCGCTGATCTACGCGCTCGGGCCGATGGCGATCGGCTGGCGCCCGGCGCGCCACGCCGCGACGGCCTTCCGGCTGGCCGCATGGGCCCGGCCCTGGGCGATGGCCGAGATCTTCGTCGTCGGCGTGGCGGTGGCGCTGGTCAAGGTCGCAGGGCTCGCGCAGGTCTCGCTCGGGCCGGCGTTCTGGGCACTGGCCGCGCTGGTCCTCGTGACCGTGCTCAAGGACAACTTCATGTGCCGGCTGTCGGTATGGAAAACGCTCGAAGAACGCAGGCCTTCCTGACCGCGCGCCGGGCCGGCCTCGTCGGCTGCGCGGTCTGCGGCCGGGTGCAGGCCCCCGGCCCGGCCACCTGCCTGCGCTGCGGCAGCCGCCTGACGTCGCGCGACCCGCAGAGCCTGCAGCGGGTCTGGGCCTGGCTGCTGGCGGGGATCGTCGCCTACGTCCCGGCCAATGTCTATCCGATGCTGCTGACCTCGACGATGGGCCGCACCCGGGAGAACACGATCATCGGCGGGGTGCTCGAACTCGCGGGCCACGGCTCCTGGGGGGTGGCGGCGATCGTCTTCACGGCGAGCGTGGTGATCCCGATCGGCAAGTTCATCGCCATCGCCTACCTCGCGCTCAGCGTGACGTCGGCGGTGGTGATCCGCGGCCACGGCCGGCAGCGGCTCTACGAGGTGGTGGAATTCATCGGGCGCTGGTCGATGATCGACGTGTTCGTCGTGGCGATCCTCGCGGCGCTCGTCCGGTTCAACTTCGCGGCCACGGTCAACCCCGGCATCGCCGCCGTGAGCTTCGCGCTGTCGGTTGCATTCACCATGCTTTCCGCCCAGAGCTTCGACCCCAGACTGATCTGGGACGCCTACGAGGCCGACGACACGTGACCGACCTCCGCCCCGCCGAGCTCGACATCTCCGCCCCGCGGCCCTCGCCGTGGCGCAACCTGTCCTTCGTCTGGCTGGTGCCGATCCTCGCCCTTGCGGTCTCGCTCGGCGTCGCCTGGCAGAGCTTCGCCGCGCGCGGGGTGCTGATCGAGATCACCTTCCTCAACGCCTCGGGCGTGACCGCCGGCGAGACCACGGTGCGCTTCCGCGACGTGGTGGTGGGCCGGGTGGAGCGGGTGCACTTCGCCGACGACCTCAGCCAGGTGATCGTGGCGGCGCGGATCGACCGCGACCTTGCGCCCTATCTCGATGCCGACGCGCAGTTCTGGGTCGTCAGGCCCGAGGTCACGACGCGCGGGATCACCGGCCTCTCGACCGTGCTCTCGGGGGTCTACATCGAGGGCGCCTGGGATGCGGTCGCGGGGACGCCGCAGACGCGCTTCGCCGGCCTCGAAGGCGCGCCGGTCGTGCGGCCGGGGCGCGAGGGCCGGCAGATCACGCTCAGGTCGACCGACGGCAAGCTGATCACCGCCGGCGCCCCGGTGCTGTTCCGGGGGATCGAGGTCGGCCGGCTCGACCAGCCGCGGCTGACCGTCTCGGGCGATTCGATCGTGGTCGATGCCTTCATCGAGGCGCCGCACGACCGGCGGCTGACCGACGCGACGCGGTTCTGGGACACCTCGGGCTTCAGCGTGTCGCTCGGCGCGGGGGGGCTTTCGCTCGATGTCGAGAGCCTGGCCACGCTCGTTGCCGGGGGCATCGCCTTCGACGACATCTACGAGGGCGGCAAGCCGGTCGGGCCGGGCTACGTGTTCGACATCTACCCCGACGAGGCGACGGCGCGGCGCAGCGTCTTCGTGCGCAGCTCGGGCAACGCGGTGCGGCTGGCGGTCGCGTTCGACGAGTCGGTGAGTGGGCTCGCCCCCGGCGCGCCGGTCCGGCTCGGCGGGCTGGAGGTCGGCAAGGTGGAGGCGCTTTCCGCCGAGCTGCGCGACACCGGGGCCGGCCCGGACATCCGGCTGATCGCCAACCTCGCGATCGACCCCGCGCTCATCGGCCTGCCCCGCGGGG
Organism: Paracoccaceae bacterium; assembly: GCA_026419405.1. Lineage (GTDB taxonomy): Bacteria > Pseudomonadota > Alphaproteobacteria > Rhodobacterales > Rhodobacteraceae > JANZZL01. The sequence continues at coordinate 2,586 of JANZZL010000131.1, forward strand.
CCGGGCGGGAGGAGGTGCTCGACTTCTTCGAGGAGGCGGTCGGGCGCGGCCTGCGCGCCCGGCTGGCCACCGCCAGCCTGTTCAGCGCGACGCTCGTCGTCGAGCTTGCGGAGATCGAGGATGCGGCGCCCGCCGTCTTCGACCGCGACGCCGAGCCGCTGCCGCTTCTGCCGAGCGTGGAGTCGGACCTGCCCGACTTCACCGCCACCGCCGAGGGGGTGCTGGAGCGGATCAACGCCCTGCCGATCGAGGAGCTTCTCCAGCAGGCGATCGCCACGCTGGCGAGCGTCGAGGCGCTGGCTCGCGCCGAGAGCACGGTTGCCCTGCCGGACTCGGCCCGCTCGCTCGTCGAGGACCTTCGCGCGATCGTGAACGACGAGGCGACCCGCTCGCTGCCGACAGAGCTCCGGGCGGCGGTGGCCGACCTCAGGCAGGTGGTGGCCGAGCTGCGCGAGGGCGGCGCGATCGACAATCTCGCCGCCGCCGTGGAGCGCGCCAGCGCCGCCGCCGCGAACATCGCCACCGCCTCGGAGGACTTCCCCGCGCTGGTCGAGGACCTGCGCGCGCTTGCGGCGAAGGCCAACGCGCTCGAGGCCGAGGAGCTGGTCGCCGCGGCGACGCGGGTGCTGGAGAGCGCGGATGCCGTGATCGGCACCGAGGAGGCGAAGGCGCTGCCGCCTGCGCTGACCGGCGCACTCGAGGAGGTGCGCGCGACGCTCGCCGAACTGCGCGCGGGCGGCGTGGTCGAGAATGCCAACGCCACCATGGCCTCGGCCCGCAGCGCCGCCGACGCGGTGGCCGAGGCGGCCAGGGGGCTGCCGCAGCTCTCGGCGCGGCTCGAGGCGCTGGTCGCGCAGGCCGAGGGGCTGGTCGGCGCCTACGGCGCGCGGTCGGACTTCAACGCCGAGACGCTCGCCGCGCTGCGCGAGGTGCGCGCGGCGGCCCGCGCCGTGTCGCAGCTCGCCCGCGCCATCGAGCGCAATCCGAACTCGCTGATCCTGGGACGCTGACATGGACCTTCGCCTCGCCCCCGCCGCCCTCGCCCTGCTGCTGCCGGCCTGCAGCGGGCCGGGCCCGCTCTACCTGATCGACCGCCCCGCCGCCGAGGCCGCGGCGCCGCAGCCCGTGGGCGCGGCCAGCATCGAGGTGCGGGAGGTCACGCTGCCGGCCTATGCGGCCGACAGCGAGATCGCGGTGCAGCAGGCCGACGGATCGGTCCTGGCGGTGCGCAGGGCGCTCTGGGCCGAGGATCCGGTGGCCGGCGTCACCGCGACGCTCGCGCGCCACCTCGACCTCGCCACCACCGCCCGCGTCGCGGCCGAGCCCTGGCCGCTCGACGAGGGCCCCGACCTCAGGCTCGACGTGCGGATCGACCGCATGCTGGCCCGCGCGGACGGACGCTTCGAGCTGACCGGGCAGTATGCGCTGGCCTCGCCCGCGGGGCTCAGGCGCGGCATCCTCGAGCGCTTCGCCATCGTCGTCCCGATGCCGGGCGACGGACCGGCCGCGGTCGCGGCGGCGACGGGGGCCGCGCTCGCCGAACTCGGCGACGCGATCGCCGCCCGCCTGCGCCGCTGAGGCGGGCCGCCCGGCGGCCGGGGATTAAGGCCGCGTTCACGCGGGCGTGCTATCCCGGCCGGCGGGGTGAAATCGAGGTGGGATCATGGCTGGGGGCGGCAGCAATGCGCCGGTCATCGTCAGGCGCCGCAAGGTCGTCGCGGGCGGCGGGCATCACGGCGGCGCCTGGAAGGTCGCCTATGCCGACTTCGTGACCGCGATGATGGCCTTCTTCATGCTGATGTGGCTCCTGAACGCGACGACCGAGAAGCAGCGCAAGGGCATCGCGGACTACTTCAACCCCACGATCCCGGTGAACCGGATCTCAGGCGGGGGCGACGGCGCCTTCGGCGGCACCTCGATCTTCTCGGAGGTGACGCTGGCGCAGAACGGCCTCGGCGCCTCCAACCGCTATACCACCGACCAGCTCCAGGCCAGGGGGCAGACCGGGGTGGACCCGCAGGAGCAGGCGAAGACCGGCGACGCCGCGACGCCCGATGCGGGCGTCACCGCCGAGGATCCCGAGACCGAGGCGCTGCGGCGGATCGAGCAGATGCTGCTCGGCAAGGGCGGCGAGAGCATGGTGACCGACCTGCTCGCCCGCCACATCACGACGCGGCTGACCGACGAGGGGCTGATCGTGGAGGTCTTCGACATCGAGGGCGCGCCGCTCTTCGCCGAGGGCACGGCCGAGCCCGAGCCCGTGCTGCGCGAGATCGCGGCGATGCTGGTCGAGGTCTTCGGTCTGGTGCGCAACCCGGTCGCGGTGAACGGCCACGTCAAGGCCGAACCCGAGGTGCTGAAGGTGAACCCGACCTGGGATCTCTCCACCGGCCGCGCCCAGGCGGCGCGCGCCCTGCTCGAGGCCGAGGGTCTCGACGCCGCCCGCGTGGTCCGGGTGACCGGCCACGCCGACCGCCGGCCGGTGGCCCCGAACCCGATGGCGGTGCGCAACAACCGGATCGAGCTGGTGCTGATCCGCTCCGATGCCCGCTGAAGCCGCGACTTCGCCCGCATTTTAGCGGTTAGGCCGCCGTTAAGCCGCACCTGCCAAGGTCGCTGCGGACCAGAGAGGACGCAGCAGAAAGGCTGGGCAGATGACGATTTCCTCCTCGCTCAACGCCGGCGTTGCGGGGCTCAGCGCCAACGCCACGCGGCTGGCGACGATCTCCGACAACATCGCCAACTCGGGCACCTTCGGCTACAAGCGCGCCGCGGCCGACTTCGAGAGCATGGTGATCAGCCAGGCGCGCGGCGCCGGCGTCTATTCGGCGGGCGGCGTGCGGGCCTCCACCTCGCGGCTGATCGAGGAGCGGGGCGCGCTCGTCGGCACCTCGAACGCGCTCGACATCGCGGTGGCCGGACGCGGCATGCTGCCGGTCACGCCCTCGGTCTCGCTCGGCGCGACCACGGGGGACCGGCCGCTCCAGATGACGACCACGGGCTCGTTCCGCACCGATGCGAACGGTGTCCTGAAGACCGATTCGGGCCTCGTGCTGCTCGGCTGGCCGGCGAATGCCGACGGTTCGATCCCGATCCTGCCACGCGACACGGCGGCCGGGCTGGTGCCGGTGGTGATCAACTCCAACCAGACCGCGGGCGACCCCACGACGCGGCTGAAGCTGGGCGTGAACCTGCCCGCGACCGAGACCGAGGCCGGCGCCTCGGGCACGACCCTGCCGCTCTCGGTGGAGTATTTCGGCAACCTCGGCACCTCGGAACTGCTCAACATCAGCTTCACGCCGCAGGTCCCGACGAGCGGGGCGTCGAACACCTGGACCATGGTGATCCGCGACTCCGCGACCGCCGACAACCCGCTGACGACGGGCGTCGACGAGAGCGTGATCGGCGAATACACGCTGGTGTTCGACGCCAGCCGCGGCAACGGCGGCACGCTCGCCTCGGTGACGACCGTCTCGGGCGGGGCCTACAACCCGGCCGACGGCACGCTGTCGCTGATGGTGGCGGGCGGCCCGCTCACCGTGCAGATCGGCTCGCTCGGCGATCCCAACGGGCTGACCCAGCTCTCCGACAGCTTCGCGCCGACCTCGATCACCAAGGACGGCTCGCCGGTCGGCAACCTGACCGCGGTCGAGATCGACGAGAACGGCTACCTGACCGCCACCTACGACACCGGCTTCACGCGCCGGATCTACCAGATCCCGCTGGTCGACGTGCCGAACCCCAACGGCCTGATCGCGCTCAACAACCAGACCTACCAGATCAGCCCGAACTCGGGATCCTTCTTCCTGTGGGATGCCGGCGACGGGCCGACCGGGGCGGTCGTGGGCTATGCGCGCGAGGGCTCCACGACCGACGTCGCCGCCGAGCTCACCGCGCTGATCCAGACCCAGCGCGCCTATTCCTCGAACGCCAAGGTGATCCAGACCGTGGACGAGATGCTCCAGGAGACAACGAACATCAAGCGCTGAGGCGGGCACCGGCGGGGCTGACGGATGAGCATCTCGGGATCCCTCTCCAATGCCTTCGCCGGGCTCACCGCGGCCGCGCGCGGGGTCGAGGTCGTCTCGCAGAACCTCGCCAACGTGCAGACCGAGGGCTACGCCCGGCGCGAGCTGGAACTGTCCACGCGCCACCTCGGCGGCGCAGGGGGTGGCGTGCGGATCGAGGGGGTGAGGCGCCATGTCGACGGCGCGCTCCTCGCCTCACGCCGCCTCGCCGACGCGGTCGAGGCGCGCGACCGGGGCATCGGCGGCTTCCTCTCGCGGATCGAGGCGGCCGTCGGCACGCCGGGGGAGCCGGGCGCGCTCGGCACGCGGCTGGCAGAGTTCGAGGCGGCGCTGGTGGCGGCGGCGAGCCGCCCGGACACCGCGCCGCGGCTCGAGGCCGCCGTCGAGGCCGCGCGGGCCCTGGCGGCGGGCTTCGGCGCCATCACCCGCACCCTCCAGGAGGAGCGCATGGCCGCCGACGCGGGCGTGGCGGCAGAGGTCGGCCGGCTGAACGCTGCGCTGGCGCGGATCGTCGAGCTGAACCACGACATCCGGGTCGAGCGGGCGAGCGGACGCGATCCCTCCGGCCTGATGGACGAGCGCCAGCGGCTGATCGACACGGTCTCGGCGATCGTGCCGGTGCGCGAGGTCGCGCGCGAGGGCGGGCAGGTCGCGCTCATCACCACCGGCGGGGCGGTGCTGCTCGACGGGCCCGCGGCCGAGATCGGCTTCACCCCGACGGCCACGATCACCGCCGACATGACGCTCGCCTCGGGCGCCCTCTCGGGGCTCACCTTCCGCGGCCAGCCGGCGACCGCGGGCACCGCCTCGGGACTGCTGGGCGGCGACAGCCTCGGCGCGCTCATGGCGATCCGCGACGAGCTGGCACCCGCCGCGCAGGCGCGGCTCGACGCGCTCGCCCGCGACCTCGTGGAGCGCTTCGAGGGGGCCGACACCACCCTGCCGGCCGGCGCGGCGGGGCTGTTCACCGACCGCGGCGCTGCCTTCTCGGCCGCGGACGAGACCGGCCTCGCCGGGCGGCTCGTGGTCAACGCGGCGGTCGATCCGGCGCAGGGCGGCGCGCTCTGGCGGCTGCGCGACGGGATCGGCGCCGCCGCACCGGGGCCGGTGGGAGAGGCCGGGCGGCTCCATGACCTGATCGGGGCGCTCTCGGCGCCGCGCGTGCCGGCCTCGGGCGGGTTCGCCGGCGGCGCGCGCACCGCGCAGGGCCTGGCGGGCGAGTTCCTGACGTCGATCGGCACCGCCCGGCAGCGCGCCGAGGGCGATCTCGCCTATTCCTCCGGCAGGCGGGAGGCGCTCAGGGCTGCCGAACTCGCCACCGGCGTCGACTCCGACCAGGAGCTCCAGCAGCTCCTCGTGATCGAGAAGGCCTATGCCGCCAATGCCCGGGTGATCAGCGCCGCCGAGGCGATGCTCGACCGGCTGATGGAGATCTGACGATGCCCGCCTTCCGCTCGCTCGGCGACCTCTCGACGACCTTCCTGCTCTCCCGCCAGACCGCCACGCTGAAGGCGGAGGTCGCGCGGCGCTCGACCGAACTCTCGACCGGCCGCGTGGCGGATGTCTCGCAGGCGCTGCGCGGCGACTTCCGGGCCCTGGGCGCGGTCGAGGCGCGGCTCGGCACCGCCGCGGCCGAGCAGCTGGCGATCGCCGAGGCCGGCGGGCTCGCCGCGGCGGCGCAGCAGGCGCTCGGAGAAGTTCAGGACGAGGCCGGCCGCATGGCCTCGGCGATGCTGGAGCTGCCCTTTGCGCCGACGGCGGCGGCGCTCACGCGCGCGGGCAACGAGGCGCGGGCCGCCTTCGAGGCCGCCGTCGCCGCGCTCAACATCCGCCATGCCGACCGTTCGGTGTTCGCCGGCACGGCAGCCGATGCGCCGGCGCTGGCCTCGGCCGAGGCGATGCTCGCCGACATCGAGGCCGCCGTCGCCGGCGAGACGACGCCCGCGGGAGTCGCGGCGGCGGTCGCGGCCTGGTTCCTCGACCCCGGCGGCGGCTTCGAGACGCTCGGCTACACCGGGGCGGGGGCGATGGCGCCGCTCGCCCTCGGCGCCGGCGAGACGGCGGCCTTCCCGGTCACGGCGGCGGACCCGGCGCTGCGCGAGGCGCTGGCGGGGCTTGCGCTCGGCGCGCTGCTCGCCGGGCCGACGCTGGCCGGCGACACCGAGGCGCGGGTTGCGCTCGGCCGCGCCGCGGCGGAGCGGGCGCTCTCGGCGCAGAGCCCGCTCACCGAGCTGCGCGCCCGCGTCGGCGCGACCGAGGCGCGGATCGCCCGCGCCGAGGCGCGGGCCGGGGCGGAGCGCTCGGCGCTGGAGATCGCCCGCTCCGAGCTGGTGGCGGCCGACCCCTACGAGGCGGCGACGCGGCTCGAGACCGCGCGGACGCAGCTCGAGACGCTCTTCGCCCTGACCGCGCGGGTCTCCCGCCTCAGCCTGATGGACTACCTCAGATGACACGCCTCGTCCCGCTCCTCCTCCTCGCCCTCGCCCTCGCCGCCGGACCGGCCGCGGCGCAGACCGTCCGCATCAAGGACCTGGTGGAGTTCGACGGCGTGCGCGGCAACGACCTGGTGGGATACGGCCTCGTGGTGGGTCTCAACGGCACCGGCGACGGGCTCAGGAACGCGCCCTTCACCGAGGAGATCATGGCAAACATCCTCGAGCGGCTCGGGGTCAACGTGGCCGGCGAGCAGTTCCGCCCGAAGAACGTGGCGGCGGTGCTGGTGACGGCGACGCTCCCGCCGTTTGCCCGCGCGGGCAGCCAGATCGACGTCTCGGTCTCGGCGATCGGCGATGCCAAGAGCCTGCTCGGCGGCACGCTGGTGATGACGCCACTCAACGCCGCGGACGGGCAGATCTACGCGGTCGCGCAGGGAACCGTGATCGCCGGGGGCGTGACCGCGGCCGGCGACGGCGCGAGCGTCACCCAGGGGGTGCCCACCTCCGGCTCGATCCCCGCCGGCGCCCGGGTCGAGCGCGAGGTCGATTTCGACTTCGCGGGGCTGCGCACGCTCCGCCTCGCGCTGCGCACCCCCGACTTCACCACGGCGGGCCGCATCGAGGCGGCGATCAATGCCGAGGCCGGCGGCCGGGTCGCGACGATGCTCGATGCCGGCACCGTCGAGATCGACATCGCCGCGATGCGGATGCGCTCGGCCGCCCATGCCATCGGGCGGATCGAGAACCTGCCCGTCGAGCCCGAGCGGCGGGCGCGCGTCGTCGTCGACCAGCGCTCGGGCACGATCGTCATGGGGGCCGATGTGCGGATCAGCCGGGTCGCGGTCGCCCAGGGCAACCTCACGCTGAGGATCGAGGAGGCGCCGGTCGCCGTCCAGCCGAACCCCTTCGCGCCGGGCGAGACGGTGGTGGTGCCGCGCACCACCGCGTCGATCGACGAGGAGCCGGGAACCCGGCTGGCCGAGATCGGATCGGGCGCCTCGCTCTCGGACGTGGTCGCCGGGCTGAACGCGCTCGGCGTCAGTCCACGCGACATGATCGACATCCTCAAGAGCATCAAGGCCGCGGGCGCGCTGCACGCCGAGTTCGAGGTGCGTTGAGCCGCCGGGCCGGCGCCACGGCGGCTGCGCCTGTGCCCTCCACGGCGGCCTCGGCGCGGCCGCTACCGGGCGAGGCGCCGGCGCCGGTTCGGCCTGTCCGCCCCGACGGCGCGCCTGCGTCGGCGCTGCCCGGCCCCCGCGGGCCTTCCGGCGCGGCGCGGACGCCGCGGCCAGCCGCCCCGCGCACGGCAGGGCAGGCTCCGGCTGGCGGCAACCGGACGTGTCAGCACCCCAGGCGACGCGCGCGGCGCGGGATGCTGCCCGGGCCAACGGCGTCCGCTCCGTCGCCTCCGCGAGCAGCCAAGGCACCCCGGGGGATCGGGCCCGGCACGGTTCTGCCGCCTCGGGGGGCACGGCCGCTTGGCGTCGTGTCAAACGGCCGCGAGGCCGACTGCCGCCTGCGGAGACGCAAGCCGCGCCACCGCGCGACGCGGGCGCTGGAAGCTCACGGCCACCTGCCTGCCGCGGGCCGGGCGGCCCCTCGGGTGCGTTTCCCGTCAACCCGCGCCGGCGGCCTTCGGCCGGTCGGCAGGCGGAGGCAGGGCCCCGCCGGCGCCCTGGGACCGGAGGCGCCGGCGCCTCAGAGGTAGCTGCGCACCAGCGCCCCGGCGAGCAGCGTCCAGCCGTCGGCAACGACGAAGAATGCCAGCTTGAAGGGCATCGAGACGATCGCCGGCGGCACCATCATCATGCCCATCGACATCAGGATCGCGGCCACCACCAGGTCGATGACGAGGAAGGGCAGGAAGACGAGGAAGCCGATCTCGAAGGCCCGGCCGATCTCGGTCAGCAGGAACGACGGGACGAGGAGCGACAGCGGCGCTCCGGCCGAGACCTCGGGCAGCGTGGCGCCCTCGGGCAGGCGCAGCGCCGCGAGGCTCGCGAAGGTCTCGGGCTCGATCCGTGCGGCCATGAACGCCCGGAACGGCGCAAGGGCGAGCGGCAGCGCCTGCTCCGCCGGCAGGACGCCGTCGGCGAGCGGGCGGAGCCCGGTCTCCCAGGCCTCGACGAAGACCGGCTCCATCACGAAATAGGTGAGGAACAGCGCGAGGCTCACGATCAGCATGTTCGGCGGCGCCTGCTGGAGCCCGATCGCCATGCGCAGGATCGAGAGCACCGTCACGAGGAAGGGAAAGCAGGTGAGCATCACCGCGAGCCCCGGCACGAGGCTGAGCAGCGTGATCAGCGCGATGATCTGGATCGAGCGCTCGGCGAGCGAGCCGCCCTCGCCGAGCGAGAGCGTGATCTCCTGCGCCGCGGCGGCGCCGGCGAAGCCCGCAGCGAGCAGGAGCGCAAGCGGTGCCGCGGCCGCGAGGGCAGCGAGACCGGCGGGCCGGGGCGGCGCAGGCATGGCTCAGAGCGCGTCGCGGATCGAGGCGAGTTCGGTGAGCCGGACGGCAAGCTGGCCCTCCCGCTCGCCGCCGAGTTCCTCGAGCTCGCCGCGCCCGATCAGTCGGTCGCCCACGTAGAGCTCGACCGGGTCGTCCACCCGCCGGTCGAGCGGCAGCACCGAGTCGGGGCCGAGCCGCAGCAGATCACGCACCAGCGGACGGGCGCGGCCGACCGAGATCGTGATCTCGATCGGAACCTGGGCGAAGGGCGAGTGCAGCTCGGCCGGGCGCGGCCGCGGCGGAGGGGAGGCGTCATCCATGATGCATCTGCCTTTCCTGGGACTGGCTGAGGAAGTCGTCGACAAGCGAGCGGATCGCGGCGAGCAGCGCGTCGAGGTCGAGCGCGGATTCCTCGCCCGGCCGGCGGAAGCGCGCCTGGCCCTCGGCCAGCAGCGGATCGGCCACGAGGCGCACCGGCAGCGCCGGATCCTCGCCGAGTGCCGCCTGGACGGCGGCGAGGCTGGCCGGCGCCACCAGAACGTCCACCGGCGCGCCGGCGGCCGTGCGGGCCGCCGCCATCGCCTCGGCCACCACCGCGGCGCCGAAGCCGGCGCGGGCGACCTCGGGCAGGACCCGGTCCGCCATCGCGCGGAGCAGCGGCTCGAGGCTGCGCAGCACATGGATGCGCGCCTCGTGGAAGGTGAAGGCGAGGTCGCGCAGGTTCTGCGCGAGATCCTCGCGCAGGCGCGCGGCATCGTCCGCCTGCGCCCTGACCGCGTCGTCCCAGCCCGCGGCATAGCCCTGCTCGTAGGCGGCCAGGCGCTGCTCCTCGGCGAGCACCTCGGGCGCGGGTCCCGCGCCCGCCGCACCGCCGGGCAGGGCGCCGGGCGCATCGAAGGATTCGAGCCGCAGCCGGCCGGGGATCATGCCTTCTCTCCCGCGTCCATCCAGCTGCGGAGGATCTCGACCGTCTCCTCCTGGCGCTCGGCGATCAGGCGGCGCAGCCGCTGCACCGGGTCGGAGGGATCGAAGTCGGCGGCGTCCGCGCCAGGCGCCGCGCCGGTGGCGGGGAGGGTCGCGTTGACGGCCGGGAAGCGGTCGAAGAAGGCCTCGCCGTCGTCGATCTCGCCCGAGTAGACCCGCGGCGCCTCGCCCGGCCCGCTGGTCGGCAGGGCAAGCCCGATGCTGCCGCCGGGCGCGGCCCCGGCCGGACCCTCGAGCGCGGGGGCGCGCAGTTCGGCCGGGGCGGCTGGGGTCCGCGGCGCGAGAATCGGGCGCACCACGAAGAGGCCAAGAACGAGCGCCACGACCGCAAGCACCGCGAGCTGGATCGCCGACATGGCATCGAAGGCCGCCGCAAGCCCGCCGGTCGCCTCGGTGCCGAGCGCTGGCACCGGTTCGAAGGGCATCGACTTCAGCGTGATCACGTCGCCCCGCGCCTCGTCGAAGCCGACCGCCGAGGCGACCAGCTCGCGCAGCGCGGCCATCTCCTCCTCGGGCCGGGGCAGCTGCGTCGGGTTGCCCTGCGCATCGGTTCCGGGCACGCCGTCGACGAGGACGGCGACGGTGATGCGCCTGATCGCGCCCGGCCCGCGCAGGATCTCGCGCTGCGTCTCGGAGACCTCGTAGTTCACCCGCTCGCGCGTCTCGCTCTCCTGGCTGGAGGAGCGCCCGTCGCCGCCCGCGCCGGCGTCGCCCTTCGGCAGGTTCGAGGCGACGGTCACCGCGCCGCTGCGGGAATCGCTCGACTGGCCGGAGCGCTCCTCCGTCTCGGTGCTGATCGCCACCCGCGACTCGGGGTCGAAGCGGCGCTCGGTGATCTGCTCGCGGTCGGTGACCGTCTCGATCGAGACTTCGACGACAGCGCGGCCGGGGCCGACGCGCGCCTCGAGCAGCCGTTCGACGTTGCGCCGCAGGATCGCCGCGCGGTCGGGGTCACCGGCCTGCGGCTCCTCCTCTGGCCCCAGGACGAGGCCGCTTTCGGCGTCGATCACCGAGACCTGTTCGGGATCGAGCCCGGCCACCGCCGAGGCGACGAGGTAGCGCACCGCCCGCGCCTGCCGCGGCGAGATGCCCTGGCCCGCCGGCACGAGCGCGACCGAGGCCGAGGGCGCAGCCTCGCGGCGGAACCCCTGGCCCGTGCCGGTGGCGATGTGCACCCGGGCGGAGCGGATCGCGGGGCTGGCGGCGATGGTGCGCGCCAGTTCCCCCTCCTTCGCGCGCCAGTAGGCGGCATCGAACATCTGCGCGGTGGTGCCGAAGCCCGAGAGCGAATCGAGCAGTTCGTAGCCGGCGCTGCCGTTGGCCGGCAGACCCTCGGCGGCGAGCGTCATCCGCAGTTCGTCGCGCTGCTCGGCCGCGGCATAGATCGCCGTGCCGCGCACCTCGTAGGGCACCCCGCGCTGCTCGAGAGCCGCGACGACCTCGCCGGCCGCCCCCGGCTCCAGCCCCGAGTAGAGCAGCGCCAGCGACGGTGCCGTGGCCGCGCGCGAGAGCATCAGCACGGCGGCGAACACCGCCACGGTGGCGAGCACGACGACGGCCCGCCTGCGGAGCGACAGCGACGACCAGACCGCGGCGAGCTGCTGCACTTGGGTCTCCCTCCCGCGCCACGTTCTGTGCGCGTCCGACCCGACGAATCCGCGATCGGCCTTAACAATCGGTTAGAGGCCGCCGGGTTATGCCTCGCCGGGAAGCGCCAAGCGGAGGCCCGGATGGCAGAAGCCGAACAGAGTGCCGGCCAGGAGCCGAGGAAGCGGTCGAGGATGCCGCTCATCGTGGGGCTCGTGCTCGCCTGCCTCGCGGGCGGCGGCGGGTTCCATGCTGCCCGGACCGGGCTGATCGCGGGCGGCGAGGAACCCGCCCCAGCCGCGGCCGAGATCGCGCCCTTGCCCGAGGTGGGCTTCGTGCCGATCACGCCGCTGGTGATCTCGCTCGGGCCCGAATCGAACAGCCGCCACCTGCGATTCACCGGCGAGCTCGAGGTGCCGCTCAACTTCGTCGAGGACGTGACGCGGATGATGCCCCGCGTGCTCGACGTGCTGAACAGCTACCTGCGCGCCGTCGATGCGCGCCAGTTCGAGGATCCCGGCGTCCTGCTGCGCCTCAGGGCGCAGATGCTGCGGCGGGTCCAGCTCGTCGTCGGCGACGGGCGCGTGCGCGACATCCTCGTGACCGAATTCGTGCTGAACTAGGAGGGGGCGATGTCGCTGATCGCCGATATCCTGCTGATCGCCGGGACCGCCGCCGCCGGTTTCTACTGCCTGGTTCTGTCGCGGCGGCTGCGGCAGTTCACCGACCTCGAGACGGGCGTGGGCGGCGCCGTGGCGGTGCTCTCGGCACAGGTGGACGACATGACCCGGGCGCTCGAGCGGGCGCGCTCGGCCGCCGGCGTCTCGGCCGAATCGCTCGAGGCTACGACCGCGCGGGCCGAGACGGTGACGCGGCGGCTCGAGATCCTGCTTGCGGCGATGCACGACCTGCCCGAGGCCGGGGATGCCGCGGAGGGAGCGGCCGGGCCCGAACCCGAGCCGGCGGCGCCCAGGGCGGCGCGGACGGTCTGGCGGCGGCCGCGGGCGCCGGCCGCGGCCGCGCCCGGCGGGGTCGCGACGCCGACCTTCCGCCGCGCGGCCCGCGCGGAGGACGACGGATGATCCGCCGCTGGCGCCGGAACGGGCCGGCGGCCGCCCCCCCGGCCCCCGTCAACCGGACGGCACGGCGGCGCGCCCGACGCGGCGGGCGCGGCGTGCTCGTCCTGATCGCGGGGCTGCTGTTCGCGTCGGGCGCCCTGCGCCTGGGCGGCGACGCCGGCCCCGCGCTCGCGCGGGAGCTCGGTGCGCTGGTGGCGCGGGCCGAGGCCAGCCAGCACGCGGCCGCCGCCGAGGAGACGCCGGGGTTCGAGGATCTGCTGGCGGCGCTCAGGGCCCGCGAGGCCCGCCTGGCCGAGGCGGAGGCGCGGCTGGCCGAGCGCGAGCGCGTGCTCCAGCTGGCCGAGGAGGAACTGAAGGCCGGGCTCGCGGCGCTCGACGAGGCCGAGGCCGGGTTGCAGGACCTGCTGACGCTGGCCGACACGGCCGCCGAGGAGGACCTCGCCCGGCTGACCGCGATGTACGAGGCGATGAAGCCCGCCGAGGCCGCCGCCGTGTTCGAGCAGATGGATCCGGTCTTCGCCGCCGGCTTCCTCGGCCGGATGCGGGCCGACGCGGCGGCCAGTGTCCTGGCGGGGCTTCCGCCCGAGAAGGCCTATGCGCTGAGCGTGGTGCTCGCCGGGCGGAACGCCGGGGTCTCGGGCCAGTAGGCCGGGGCTGACGCTTTCTTTACCGCCGCCGGGCGAGGATCGCGCCCGGTCGCAGCAACGGAGGACCTGGCGCGTGTTCGGGGCGATCGGAATCGTTCTGGTCTTCGTCATGGTGTTCGGCGGCTACATGGCCGCCGGCGGCAAGCTGGAGATCATCCTCAAGTCGCTCCCCTTCGAGATGACGATGATCCTCGGGGCGGCGGTCGGCGCGTTCCTGATCTCGAACGACGGGGCGACGGTGAAGCGCGCCCTGAAGGGCATGGCGCAGGTGTTCAAGGGCCCGAAGTGGAAGCACGGCGACTACCGCGACCTGCTGTGCCTGCTGTTCGAGCTGCTGCGCCTCGCCCGCACGAATCCCCTCGGACTCGAGGAGCAGATCGAGGCGCCGGCCTCGTCGGCGGTGTTCGCCAGATACCCCAGGATCCGCGACGACGCCGAGGCCGTCGCCCTGATCTGCGACACGCTGCGCGCCGCCTCGATGAACTACGACGACCCCCACCAGGTGGAGGAGGTGCTCGAGAAGCGCATGGAGGAGAACTTCCACCATGCGCAGCACCCGAGCCACGCGCTGCAGACCATGGCCGACGGTCTGCCGGCGCTCGGCATCGTCGCGGCCGTGCTGGGCGTCATCAAGACGATGGGCTCGATCGACCAGCCACCCGAGGTGCTCGGCAAGCTGATCGGCGGCGCGCTCGTCGGCACGTTCCTCGGCGTGTTCCTCGCCTACGGCATCGTCGGACCGTTCGCCGCCCGGATGCGCGCCATCGCCGAGGAGGACCGCCACTTCTACCAGCTGATCCGCGAGGTGCTGGTGGCGAACCTCCACGCGCATGCGCCGAACATCTGCATCGAGGTCGGCCGGCAGAACACGCCCGGACACCACCGGCCGAGCTTCAGCGAGATCGAGGAATCGCTCAAGACGCTGAAGCAGGAGGCGGCATGAGCCTCCAGGCCCGGCTGGCCGCGGCCGCGCTCGCCGCCGCCCTGGCGCTCGGCGGCGCAGCCGCGGCGGAGACGGCGCGCGTCCGCTCGGGCGATCACGGAAGCTTCACCCGGCTGGTGATCGAGCTCCCCGCCCCGGCGGACTGGCGCTTCGGGCGCACCGAGGCGGGCTATGCGCTCGACTTCGGGCGCGCGGGCGTGGTGCTCGACCTCGGCGAGGTGTTCCGCACGATCGGTCGCGACCGGATCGCCGCGGTCGCCCAGGAAGCCGACGGACGTCTGGCGCTGACGCTCGGCTGCCGGGACTGCCACGCCACGGCGCTTTCCTACCGCGACAGCTGGATCGTGATCGACGTCGCCGCCGGCCCGCCGCCTCCCGGATCGCCCTTCGAGGCGCAGCTGCCGAGCGCCCGGTCCCCGGCTGCCGAGCCCGTCGCAGAGCCCGTCGCAGAGCCTGTCGCGGACCAGGCCGGGGAAACCGCGGCGGCGGACGCCGCGCCACGATCCTCGCCGCCGCCGCGGCCGGCGCCGCGCCCCCCGGCGGCAGCCTTGCCTGACGCGACCGCCGCCGGGAACATCGTCGGGAGCCTCGCCGGCAACATCGTCGGGGACGTCGCCGGAGCCGCGACGGGGGAACGCGGGGCGGAACCGTTGAGTCCCGGGCGGCCGGAAGCCGCCGGGCCGCCGGGCCGCGCGTCGGAGGAGGCGGCGGGCGGGCTCACGCCCGCCCCCGACCCTGCCCGGCGGACTGCCGCGCTGCTTCCGGCAGAGGCCACGCGGGGGCGGCCCGTCTGGCTCACGCCCCCCGCACCGGCGTTTCCCCGGGGTGCAGCCGCGCCGGCGGCAGACCCCGCTGCGCTCCCCTCCGCGCCGGCGGCAGACCCCGCTGCGCTCCCCGGCGCGCCGGCCGCGGGGGCGTCCATCGGCGCAGAGCGCGACCGCCTGCTGCGGGAACTCGCGCGCGCCGCCGCCCAGGGGCTCCTCGAGGCCGACGTGCCTGCGCTCGACCGCGCGCGCCGGCCAGTCACGGCCGCGGCGGCGGCTGCGGCACCCGCTCCCGCTCCGCCGGCGGAGGCGGCACCCGCGGCGGCCGACCATGTCCGCATCGCGGCCGAGACCAGCATCGACCGCGACACCCGCGCCCCCCGCCGCGACGGGGGGGCTGCCGAGGACGGGCGGGCCTGCATCGACGATGGCGAACTCGACATCGCCTCCTGGGGAGACGCCGCGGATCCCGCCGCCGGCCTGGCCGAGCGCCGCGGCAGGCTCCTCGGCGAGTTCGACCGGCCCGAGCCGTCCGCGGTCCTGGATCTGGCGCGCTACTACCTGCTCCTCGGTTTCGGCGCCGAGGCGCGGGCGACGCTCGCGGCCTTCGGAGAGGGGATCGCGGGCGCCGACACGCTCTCCGCCCTCGCCGCGCTGATCGACGGCGAGCGGCCGGCCGGACCGGGCCCCTTCGCCGGCCAGGCGTCCTGCCCGGGCAGGGCGGCGCTCTGGGCGGTGGTCGCGGAGGGCGTGCCCCGGACCGGGCCGCGGCCGAACGCGCCGGCGGTGATCGCCGCCTTCGCGGAACTCCCGCCGCACCTGCGGCGCCACCTCGGCCCCGATCTGGCCGCCGCGTTCCTCGAGGCGGGCGACGCCGACACCGCGCTTGCGCTGCGTGATGCCGCGCTGCGCGCGCCGGGGGCGGTGCCCGAGGACTTCGCGCGCCTGGATGCAGCGCTCGGGCTTGCGGAGGGCGACGGCACGGCAGCGGCGCGTCTTGCGGAACTGGCGGGCGGCGGCGATGCGGCCTCGGCCGAGGCCTATGCCGCCTATCTGGAGAGCGAGCTTGCCGCGGGCCGCGTGCCAGAGCTGGGCTCGGTCACCGCGGCAGCGCTCGCCTTCGAGATCGCCGGCACCGACGAGGGCCGCCGTCTCGCCGATGCCGCGCTCGACGCGCTTCTTGCCGAGGGCGATTTCGAAGGCGCCCGGCAGGAGATCCTGCGCCGGACGGCAGAGACCGGCGCGGAGACTCCGCCCGACGGCGGCGCGGAGCACGCGGGCGCCGCCGGCGCGGGCACGGCGCAGGCCGGGGCCTGGCGGCGCTTCGCCGACGCGATCACCCGCGGGGCGCCGGATGCCGAGTTCCTCCGCCAGGCCTTCGCCGCGCGGGGGCCGCTGGCCGCCAGCCTCACGGAGGGCGACGTGGCCACCGCGCTCGCGCTGCGGCTCATCGGGCTCGGCTTCGCCGACGAGGCGCTGCGCTACCTCCCGCGGGAACCGGTGGGAGAGCCGGCCCGGCTCGCCCTCGCCGAGGCCTTTCTCGCGACGGAGCGCCCGGCGGAGGCATTCGGCGCGCTCGCCGGGCTCCGGGGCCCGGCGGCCGAGCGGCTGCGGGCGAGGGCGCTCCTGGCGCTCGGCGATGCGCGCGGCGCGGCGGAGCGCTTCGAGGCGGCCGGTGACGCCCGGCTGGCCGAGGGGGCGGCGCTGCGCGCGGGCGCCTGGGAGCTGCTGGACGAGGCCGGGGACGAGACCCTGCGCGCGCTGGCGCAGGCGCAGGCCGCCCGGTCGGCGCGGGCAGGTGCCACCCCGGGCGGCGGAGCCGACGGGGCCGGAGCCGCGCCCGGCGGACCGGTTCCCCCGGCCCCGGACGCCGCCGGCCTTCCGCGCGGGACGTCGGACGCGGGCGGACCCGGCAGCCCGGCCGCCGTGCAGCCCGGCTCCGCCGCGCCGGCCCCTGCCGGCGCCGGGGGCGGCGGCACCGGCCGGTCCCGGGTCCCCGACGGCGGCGCGGCGGACGCGGCGCCGCTGCGTGAAGGCAGCACGCAGCTCTCCCCGGTTCCGCCGGAACCGGCCGGTGACCGGCAGACCTTGGCGGGTGACCCCGGATTCGCAGAGGGGACAGCGGGGCGCGAACATGGCGAAGCGGCCACGGCCCCTGCCTCCGGCGATCGTGCAGCGTCCCAGCCCCCGCCGGAGGCGGCGCAGGCAGGGCGCGTGGCGCGGGCCCGCGCGGCGCTGGAGGCGGCCCGTGCGGCGCGGGCGCTCGTGGAGGCCGCCCTCGCGCGCGGGACCGGCGGACCGCCACCGCCCTGAGCGCGCCGCCTGCCGCCCCCGAGGCCCCACGGGCGGGCCTCGGGGGCGGACCTCGGGGGCAGGCCGCACAGGTGGGGACCATTGGGGGCGAACGCCAGGGGCAGACTTCAGAAGGGGGCCGCAAGGGCGGACCCGGAGGGCGGGTCGCACCGGCGGGCCTCGCGGCCGGGCGCAGCTGCGCATCCCGGGGCCGGGTCTCTCCGGTGAACCACGCGGTGATCTCCCGTGCGGGTCGCACCGGCGGGCCTCGCGGCCGGGCCAGGACGGTGGGGACATGTCGCGGGGCCAGAAGGCGGAGCCAGGGGCCGGGGGAGGCCCTGACCGAATGGGCTGGCGGCAGAGGCGGGCCGCACCGGAGGGCCGAGCCGGCAGGCCGCGCGGTTGGACCTCCAGGGCGGACCTCGGGGGCGGGCCGCAGAGGCGGGCATCTGGGCGCCGACCTCGGGGGGACCTCGGATGGGGGTCGCAAGCGTGGGCTGCACGGGTGCGGCTCGCCCGGCGCCCGGGCGCGGGCGGCGAGATCGCGCCGCGCGCCGAACGCGATCCGCCTGCACGGCCGGCATGGGAAGGGCATGCAGCGTCGGGGCGACGCCGCCCCCCGCCCCGCCCAACCGGTGCCGCGGCATGTCGGGATCGCGCCGCCCCCTGGGGGAGCCGGGCGCGGGGCGAGCGGCGCGCGGCTCCTCCTCCTGACCGTCCGACCCGCGCTGCCCACCGGCCAGAGCACCGGCGCTGACCGCAGCCCGGCGCCCGCATCGCCTGCCGGCCAGCATCAGGCGCTGCGCGAAGCCCGTTCGGCGTCTGCGCGTCGGGCCCCGCCAGCCCGGCAGCCGCCGCCCCCGGCCGCAGCGATGACGGCAACGACGGCCGCGGCGGCACCGCCTCCGTCGCGGCCGCAGCTGCCACGGCTGGCACAGTCGCCGCGGCCAGCCCCAGCGGCCGCCGCAGCCATGGCGGCCACGTCGTCCTGGAACCCCGGTCGGACTTACCGAATCGCAACCCCTGACCCCGTAGCCTGCGCGCATCGTCCAGCTGCAAGAACTGTGGGAAGGGCAAGGATGAGACGAGCGCGCGCGTGCGGCGGCCTCAGCGCCGAACACCGGCCGGCGACCGCGTCCGCCCGCCTGTCGCGCGCCGGCACAGAGCCAGCGGCCCCGCTCCCGTCGCCGGGTGATGCACTGCCCCGGCGGGGCGCAGCGCCGGCGGACGCCCGGACACCGCCAGGCCGGGATGCGGCCTGCCCCTCGGTCGGGGACGCGCGGCCGGCCTCGGAGCCGTCGATCCGCCGCGCGCCCCAGTGCGATCGCCCGTCGCGGATGCGCCCCGCCGAAGCCGGCGGCCGCGCCGGGGGCGTGCCGGGCGGGCGGACAGGCCGTGCCTCGGCAACCCCCGCTCGTGCGAAAACCGGGTCCCCTGCGGGATCTCGGCCGCTGGGGGGCAGGGGGGCGGTGGTCCCCGCGCGGGCGGAGCTCGCGGCCTCCGACCAGCTCCCCCTGAGGAGGCGCTCTCCCGCCACCTCCGTGCACGCGGACGCGGCGCCGGACGTGGCGCCGGCCGCCGCAGCCTTCCCCGCCACTCCCCCGCGCGCGGACACCGGGGGCGCGACCTTCGTCTGGCCGACGTGCCCCGACCGACACCCCCGCGCGCGCGGACACCGGCTTGCGGCGGCTCGTTCCGACCGCCATGAATCCCCGCCACCCCACCAGGCGCGGACATCGGGCGATCGAGGTGATCAAGGCAACCCGGCCCGCCCCGCCACCTCCGCGCACGCGGATGCGGCGCTGGACGAGGCGCCGGCCGCCGCGGCCTTCTGCGCCACTCCCCCGCGCACGGACACCGGGGAGTGCGTTTCCGCGGATCGGACCGGTCGAGCCGCCGCCCGCCCGCGCGCGGAGCCCGCCGCCCCGTCAGGCGGCGGAGCCGGCACCGGAGACCCGCCGCCCGCGCGCGCGCGGAGCCCGCGTCTCGCAGTTGCGCGAGGAGCGCAACCGGGCACCGCCGCCCGCACGTGCGCGGAGGCCACGCGTATCAGGCAACTGGCGGAGCGGGTCGAGCCCGCCGCCCGCACGCGCGCGGTGGCCACCTTTCCCCCGACCAGCACGTCCCGAGCGTCTGCCGCCACCCCCGCCGCCGTCGCCAACCCGGCCACTCCCCCGCGCGCGGAGACCGCCATGGCACGACGCGGTCGGTTCACCTCACTGCCTGCCGCGCCGGCCGGCGCGGAGGCTGGCGTTGCCCGTTGCCTGCCGGGGTGCGATCGCGCCGCCGCCGCGCGCGCCGGTGAAGCCAGATCCGCATCGCGCATTCCGTCCGCCGGCACGGCCGGGCCGACGCCGGTTCCCGCCGGCGCGGTCCGGCCGAAGCCGTTGACCAGCAACCGAATCCCGGGCCCGGTCGCCGGCGGCACAGCGGCGGGTTCGAGGCTCCGGGGGGGCCGCATCACCGGCGATCGGCAGCAGCACGGGGCGTGCTGCCTCCGCCGAAGCGCGGCCGCGCTCGTGGCGCTGATCCTGCTCGCCGTGCTTGCCCTCCCCGCCCCGGCGCGCGCCGAGCGCTCTGCCCTTGGCACCGATCCCTCCGCGCTCTGCGACGCGGCCGCGGCCCAGGCCGCGCGCGAGACCGGCGTGCCGCTCGCGGTCCTGCGGGCGATCTCGCTCACCGAGACCGGCCGGCGCCGCGACGGCCGGTTCCGCCCCTGGCCCTGGACCGTGAACATGGAAGGCACGGGCAAGTGGTTCGACAGCGAGGAGGAGGCCCGCGCCTACGTCGCCCGCCACCACGCGCGCGGCGCGCGCAGCTTCGACGTGGGCTGCTTTCAGCTCAACTTCCGCTGGCACGGGCACGGGTTCCGTTCGATCGAGGAGATGTTCCAGCCGCTCGCCAACGCGCGCTACGCGGCGCGATTCCTGGCGGACCTCAGGACCGAGACCGGCAGCTGGAGCCGCGCCGCCGGGGCCTACCATTCGCGCACCCCGCGCCATGCCGAGCGCTACCGCGCGCGCTTCGACCGGATCCTGGCGCAGCTCGAGGGCGCGCCGCCGCCGGAACCGGCGCCCGAGCTCCTCCTTGCCGCCGGAGAGACCGCCGGCGAGGTCCCGGCCGAGGCCGCGCCCGCAGAACCCGCGGCGCCGCGGGTCAACACCTTCCCGCTGCTCCAGGCCGCCGCGGGCGGAGGGGCCGCGCTCGGCTCGCTCGTCCCGCTCGTTGCGGGCGGCGACCGGCGGTTCATCGACCCTCACGGCAGGGATCCCGGCACCGGCGGAGACGGCGATGCCGGCTAGCCTAACGGCCAGACTCTTCCAACCGACGGTCCTGCTCGCGCTGGCCCTCATGGCGGTGATCGTGATGATGATCCTGCCGGTGCCCGCGTTCATCCTCGACATCGGCCTCGCCGCCTCGTTCGCGCTCGCGATCCTGATTTTCACGATCACGCTGTTCATCGAACGGCCGCTCGACTTCTCCGCCTTCCCGACGGTGCTGCTCGCCTCGCTGATGCTGAGGCTGTCGCTCAACGTCTCCTCGACCAAGCTGATCATCGGCCAGGGCCACACCGGAACCGACGCCGCTGGCGGGGTGATCGAGGGCGTCGCCATGTTCATCATGGGCGGCAGCGTCTTCCTAGGGCTCGTGGTCTTCTGCGTCCTGCTGATCGTCAACTTCGTGGTCATCACCAAGGGCGCGGGCCGCATGGCCGAGGTCGGGGCGCGCTTCGCGCTGGACGGGATGCCGGGCAAGCAGCTCGCCATCGACAGCGACATGTCGGCCGGCGCGATCGACCACCGCGAGGCGAAGGCCCGGCGCGAGCGGGAACAGGCCGAGACGACCTTCTTCGGCTCGCTCGACGGGGCCTCGAAGTTCGTGAAGGGGGATGCCGTCGCGGGGCTCCTCATCACGCTGCTGAACCTCGTGATGGGCGTGATCATGGGGACGCTGGTCCACGGGATGCCGGCGGGCGCCGCCTTCGAGACCTATGCGATCCTCACCGTGGGCGACGGGCTGGTGAGCCAGATCCCGGCCGTGATCATCTCGATCGCATCGGCGCTGCTGCTTGCCCGCGGCGGCGCGACGGGGGCGACCGACACCGCGCTCGGCGCCCAGCTCGGCCGCTACCCGGCCGCGCTCGCCACGGTGGCGGTGATGATGGCGCTCTTCGCCTTCGTTCCCGGCCTGCCGCTGGTGCCGTTCCTCGCCGGCGCCGCGGTCGTCGGCTGGTTCGCCTGGACGACGGCGAAGGCCGGCCCGCGCGAGACGGCGGATTCGGCGCAGGCCGAGGCAGCGCCGGCGGCGGCCGAGAAGCCGATGGGCGACATCCTCGACCTCGACGACATCCACGTGGAGTTCGCGCCCGACCTCGTGTCGATGGTGCTCGACCCGGCGACCGGGCTCGAGGCACGGATCGCCAACATGCGCCGGCACGTCGCAACGACCTATGGCGTGATCCTCCCCGAGATGCGGCTCACCGACAATGCCAACCTGCCCCCCGGCACCTACGCGGTGCGCATCCAGGGCGTCGAACAGGCGCAGGACCGCGTGCGGCCGGAGGCCGTCCTGGCGCTGACCGCCGGCGCCGATGTCGAACCGCCGCCGGGCGAGGAGGTGCGCGAGCCGGTCTACGGCGCGCCGGCCCGCTGGATCGCGCCCGAGGCCCGGGAGGAGGCTGCGCTCCTCGGGCTGACGGTGGTGACGCCGACCGAGGTTCTGGCCACCCATGTCCTGGAGATCATCAAGCGCAACCTGCCGCGCCTGATGACGCTGAAGGCGCTGCGGCGCCTGCTCGACGAGCTCTGCCGGCTTTCCGACACCGCGCGCGCCGAGGCAAACCGGCGGATGATCGACGAGCTGATCCCCGAGAAGGTTCCGGTGGACACGCTCCTTGCCGTGCTCCGGCTGCTGCTCGACGAGCGGGTGTCGATCCGCAACCTGCCGCTGATCCTCGAGGCGATCGCCGAGATGCGCCACACCGGTGCGCCGCCCGAGACGATCTGCGAGCATGTCCGGCACCGGCTGGGCTTCCAGCTCGTCGCCGAGTTGCGTCGCGCGGACGGGACGATCCCGCTGATCCAGCTCGCCCCCGAGTGGGAGCAGACCTTCGCCCGCCACGAGATCGAGGGCGAGCGCGGCCAGACCGACGTGGCGCTGCCGCCCGAGGAGTTCAACCGCCTCGCCCGCGGCATCGCCGAGAAGCTCGCCCGCGCGGGCGACAACGGCACGAATCCCGCCGTCGTCACCTCGACGCGGCGCCGGCGGTTCCTGCGCACGGTGCTGAAGGCGAAGGGCATCCCGGCGCCGGTCCTCTCCTTCGAGGAGATCGGGCTGGAGGCGCGGCCGGCGCTCGTCGGGCTGGTGCCGGCATGACGGCGGCGCTTGCCGACCTCGTCGGAATCGGTCAGGCGGGCCTCGCCGCCTGGTTCGCGGTGTTCCTGCGCGTCGGCGCCGTGATGGCGGTGCTGCCCGCCTTCGGCGAGCAGGCGGTGCCGGCGCGGGTGCGGCTGGCGCTGGCGCTGGCCTTCACCTGCGTCGTCGCCCCGGCCGCCCCTGCCCTGCCGCTCGACGGCCCGGCGGCCGCGGTCGGGCGGGCGCTGGCCGCCGAGGTCCTTTCGGGCCTGCTGCTCGGGCTCGGGCTGCGGCTCTTCGTGCTGGCGCTGCAGACCGCCGGAGCGATCGCGGCGCAGGCGACCTCCCTTGCGCAGATCTTCGGCGGCAGCGCAGGCGTGGATCCGCAGCCGGCCATCGCGCATGCGCTCACCATCGGGGGGCTCGCGCTTGCGGTGCTCGCCGACCTGCACGTCCGCGCCGCCGAGGCGATGATCGCCTCCTACGACGCCCTGCCGCCGGGGATGCTGCCGCACGCCGGCCTGGTCGCGACCTGGGGCACGTTCCGCGTCGCCGATGCCTTCGCGCGGGGCTTCAGCCTCGCCGCGCCCTTCGTCGCGGCGTCGCTGGTCTACAACGTCGCGCTCGGCGTCATCAACCGGGCGATGCCGCAGCTGATGGTCGCCTTCGTCGGCGCCCCGGCGCTCACCCTCGGGGGTCTCGCGCTCTTCGCGTTCGCCGCGCCTGCGCTGCTCGAGGTCTGGCGCGCGGCGCTCGGCACCTACCTCGCCGATCCGCTCGGGGCCGGCCCGTGAGCGTGGCGGAGGAGGACGACAGCGGCGAGAAGCCGCACGACCCGACGCCGCGCCGGCTGGAGGAGGCGCGGCGCAAGGGCCAGATCCCGCGATCGCACGACCTGACGGCGGCCGGTGCCTGGGTCGGGCTGCTCGCGGCCTTCGTCGGCTTCGGGAGCTGGAGCGCGGAGCGGATCGGCAGCCTGTCGGCCGCCCTGATCGGCCAGGCCGACCGGCTGGCGCCGCTGCTGCTCGACGGCGGCGGCGGGCCGGCCGGCGGTGTGCTCGGCGCCGCCGCGGCCGGCGCGGCGCCGTGGCTCCTGCTGCCCGCGGCCGGTGCGGCCCTCTCGGTCGTCGCGCAGCGCGGCTTCGTCGTCACCGCGGAGAACCTGGCGCCCCGGCTCTCGCGCATCTCGCCGCTGCAGGCCGCGCGGCAGAAGTTCGGACGGGCGGGCCTCTTCGAGTTCGCCAAGTCAACCCTCAAGCTCGCCCTCGTCGCGGCCGTGCTCGGCCTGCACCTTGCCCGCGAAGGCGAGGCGATCCTCGGCATGCTGCACCTGCCCGCCAACCTGGCGGCGGTGGAGACCGCGCGGCTCCTCGGCGGCTTCCTCGCGGTGGTGCTGGCGCTCGCCCTCGTGCTCGGCGCGCTCGACGCGCTCTGGCAACGGTTCGAGCATCTGCGGCGCAACCGCATGTCGCTGAAGGAGCTGCGCGACGAGGCGAAGGAGAGCGAGGGCGACCCGCACCTGCGGCAGGAGCGCCGCCGTCGCGGCGTCGACATCGCCACCAACCGGATGCTCGCCGAGGTGCCGAAGGCCGATGTCGTCATCGTCAACCCGACCCATTACGCCGTCGCCCTGAAGTGGAGCCGGAAGAAGGGCGCCGCCCCGGTCTGCGTCGCCAAGGGCGTGGACGAGATCGCGGCCCGGATCCGCGCGGCGGCAGCCGAGGCGGGCGTGCCGATCCACCGCGACCCGCCCACGGCGCGGGCGCTGCACGCGACGGTGGACCTCGGCCAGGAGATCCGCCCCGAACACTACCGCGCGGTCGCCGCCGCGATCCGCTTCGCGGAGCGGATGCGCGCCCGGGCGCGGACGGCGCGGCGGCGATGACCGGTCGGGATCTCGCAGCGCTGCGTGGGCTCGCCGGGCTCGCCCGGCTGGTGCTCGATTCCGAACTGGTGGCGCTACGGAGGCGGCAGGAGGCGCTGGCGCGCACGCAGGCGCGCCTTGCCGACCTCGCGACCGCCGTCGAGCGGCAGGCCGCCATCGTCGCGCAGGACCTCGAGGCCCCCGTCGCGGGTCCGGTCCATGCGCGATGGGGGGCATGGGTCGAGGTGCGCCGGATCGAGCTCAACCGGCAGCTCGCCGTCGAGCGCGCCGAGGCGGAGGCCGCACGGCAGGCGGCGCGCGACGCCTTCGGCCGGGCCGAGGCGCTCCGCGGCATGCTCGAGGCCGAGACGAAGGCGGCGCGGAAGGCGGCGCTGGAGCGGGCTCGCCGCCGCGGCGGCTGAGGCAGGGCGCCGGCAGGGCGGCGATGTGCCGCCTGCCGCGGCATCTCCGGCGCGGGCGGCACGGGGCGGGCGGCACGGCGCGGGCGGCGCGGGGCCGGGGCGCCGAGGACGACCGCGCCCTGACCCCGTGCCGCAGGCGGGCACCGGGGTGTCCCGCCACCGTGGCGTTGACCGGCCCGACCGCGGCCGCGAGGGCGGCGGATGCGCTGCTCCGGCATCGTGGCCCGTGCCGCCCTGGTGCGCGGCACGGCGGGGGTGCCGAGGGCAGCCGGCAGGCGGGGCGCGGCCGGGGGCCGGCAACCGCCCTTCCCGGCACGCCGGGGCCGGGCGCGCGGGCTCAGCTGTCCTGCCGCATCATGTCGATGATGAGCACGTCGGAGACGAGGCTGCCGAGAACCGACTGCGCCGCCTCGAGCAGCCCCGTGCGCAGGCTTCTGAGCGCGCTCGCGGCGGTGAAGTTGCCGTCGAAACCGCCCGCGTTCGCATGCGCGAACAGCACCTGGAGGAACGCGTCGCGCAGCTTGGGCTCGTGCGCGAAGACGGTCTCGCGCCCGCCTGCCGCGACCTCGAGGCTGACCGAGAGGACCACGAGCGACGTGACCCTTCCGTCGCCGACGACGGGCACGACGAACTGGTTGTTGAGCTTAACGAATTCCCGACCCGCGGCGGCGTCCGCCCCGGCCGCCGGGGCATGGCCGCCCTCCGCCGGCGCGGCGGCGCCTCCGGCCGGGGCGGCGCCCTCTTCCGCGCCGCCTCCCTCGGCGGGACCTCCCGCCGCCGGCTCCGCCTCGGTCGGAGGGCGCAGCGCAAGTCCGGCGCCGACCCCGGCGCCGAGTCCGGCGAGCGCGAGGAGGACCGGCAGGAGCAGGCGCTTCACGGCCGGAGTTCCTCAGAACGGCAGCAGGATGTCGGCCACCTGCTGGCCGAGGCGGGGGTGCTGCACGTCGGTGATCTGACCCCGCCCGCCATAGGAGATCCGGGCCGCGGCGATCTTGTCGTAGGTGATCTCGTTCTGGCGCGTGATGTCGGTGGGGCGCACGTAGCCGGTGACGATCAGCTCCCGCATCTCGAAGTTCACGCGCACTTCCTGCGAGCCCTCGATGCGCAGGACGCCGTTGGGGAGCACGTCGACGACGGTGGCCGCGATCCGCAGCGTCAGCTTCTCGCGCCGCCGCACCGCGCCCTCGCCGGAGGACGAGCCCGAGGAGGAGAAATCGACCGCCGGGTTCAGCGAGGCGCCTTCCGGCAGCGCCTCGTTGATCCGCTGCGGAATTCCGACGAGCGAGGGGATCGCCATCCGCTCGCGCCCGTTGCGGGAACGTTCGGAGCTGTTCGAGATCTCCGCGCGCTCGTCGATCTCGATGACCACGGTGAGGATGTCGCCGCGCGTCGCGGCGCGCCGGTCGCCGAGCAGGGACTGGCGGCTCGCGTTCCAGAGCGAGGCCTGGTCCTCCGGCGGCTCCTCGGTCGCCGGGAAGGCGGCGTTGGTCATCGCGTAGTATTCGTTGCTGCCCTCGGTCGGCGTGAATTCCGGGGCCCGACCGACCTGGTCGAGCCGGCCGCAGGCCGCGAGCGCGGCGAGCGCGAGGATGCAGAGGCGGGCAGACTGGTGCATGGATCGGACCTCATGAGCCGGACAGGGCGCCGACCGCGACCCGGCCGTCGGCCTCGACGGTGCCGGTGACGGTCGTGCGCGACGACAGGTTGAGCACGCGGATGCGGTCGCCGGGGCCGCCGCGGCCGAGCGACCGCCCCTCGGCGGTGATCGTGAGCCCGCCGCGGCGGAAGACGAGGACGACGAGCGCATTGCGCTCGACGACCGCCGCCGGGCCGAGATCGGAGGGCCGGATCGGCCGGCCCTCGTAGAGCATGGCGCGGGCCTCGAGCCCCACCGCCTCGTCGGGGTGGCGGAGCGCGCCGGGCACCTCACCCTCGACCACGGCGACGTCGCCGGGCGTCAGGACGGTCTGCGCGCGCAGGGTCCGCGCCGCGACGAGGGTCTCGGCCGGGGCGGCCGAGGCGCCGAGCGCCGCCGCTGCGGCGATCAGGGCAGGAAGGCGCGCGCGCATCGTCAGCGGATCTGCGTCGTGGCGCCGAGCATCTGGTCGGCGGCGGTGATCACCTTGGCGTTGAGCTCGTAGCCGCGCTGCGCCTCGATCAGGTCGGTCAGCTCCTTGACGGGGTCGACCGCGCTTTCCTCGAGGTAGCCCTGCCGCAGGGTGCCGAGCCCGTCGACGCCCGGCACCGAGACCTGCGGCGGGCCCGAGGCCGGCGTCTCGAGGAACAGGTTCGAGCCGATCGCCTCGAGCCCCTTCTCGTTCGAAAAGCCGGCAAGCGTGATCTGGCCGAGCAGTTCGGGGTCCACCCGGTCGCTGAAGTAGGCGTAGACCTGGCCATCGGCATTGATCGAGATGGAACGCGCCTCGGGCGGGATGGTGATGTCGGGCACCACCGGGTAGCCGTCGGAGGTGACGACCTGGCCCTCGGCCGATCGCTTCAGGCCCCCGTCGCGGGTATAGGCGGAAATGCCGGAGGGCAGACGCACCTCGATGTAGCCGTGACCGTCGATCGCGAGATCGAGGTCGCCGCCGGTCGCGGCGAGGGTGCCCTGCGCGACGAGCAGCGTCACCGCCGCCGGCCGCACACCGAGGCCGAGCTGGACGCCGGTCGGCACCACGGTGCCGTCGGCCGCGTTGATCGTGCCGGCCCGGGTGGCCTGCTGGTAGTGCAGGTCGGCGAATTCGGCCCGGCGGGCGTTGTAGCCCGTGGTCGACATGTTGGCGAGGTTGTTCGAGATCACCTCGACGCGCATGGCCTGGGCGCTCATTCCGGTGGCGGCGATCGACAGGGCGCGCATGGGGCCTCCTCAGCGGGCGAAGCTGCGCAGGACGGCGCGGATGCGCTCATCCTCGCGGTCGAGGAAGGTCTGGCCGAGCTCGTAGGCGCGGCTGACCTCGATCATCCGGGTGATCTCGGAGACCGCGGAGACGTTCGAGCCCTCGAGGAAGCCCTGCACGAGCCTGGGTTCCGCCACCGGCTCCCAGCCACCGGGGGCGGCGAAGCGCGTCCCGTGCTCGCGCACGAGCCGGAGGGGATCGAGCGGCCGGAACACGCCGATCTCGGCGATCGGTTGGCCGTCGGCCGAGAGCGTGCCGTCGGACCCCAGCGCGACGGACCGCGCGCCCGGCGGCACGAAGACCGGTGCGCCGCCCGCATCGAGAAGCTGCGCTCCGTCGGCGGTCAGGAGCTGGCCCTCCGGCCCGGGGGTGAAGGCCCCGGCGCGCGTCAGCCGCTCGCCCTCGGGCGTCATCACGAGGAAGAAGCCCTCGCCCTCGATGGCGAAGTCGTAGGTGCCGCCGGTGCGCTCGAGCGGACCCTGCCGTTCGTCGGTCAGGCGCGCGGCGGCGTCGGCCATCGACAGCGAGGGGCCGCCGTCGTCGGATCGCGCGACATGCTCGGCGAAGATCACGCCCTCGCGCCGGTAGCCGGTGGTGGAGAGGTTGGCGATGTTGTTCGCCACCGTCTGCATCTCGCGCAGGAGGCCGGCCTGGCGCGTCAGGGTCACGTAGCCCGCGTTGTCCATCGCTCAGCTCCCCGCGATCAGCGGAACCAGCGTTCCGGTCCAGAAGCCGGTCAGCGTCTCGGTCATGAAGCCCATCGAGAGCCAGAACACGGCCAGCATGGCCGCGAGCTTCGGCACGAAGGTGAGCGTCATCTCCTGGATCGAGGTCAGCGCCTGGAAGAGGCCGACGGCGATGCCGGCGACGAGCGCGACCGTCAGCAGGGGCGTGGATACCACCACCGAGATCCAGAGGCCCTGGCGGAGCGTGTCGTAGAAGACGGCGGCGTCCATCAGACCGGCATCCTCAGGATTTCCTGGTAGGCCTCGACGACCTTGTCGCGCACCGTGACCGCCGTCTCGACGGCAAGCTCGGTCTGGGCGAGCGCCTGGACGAGGGCATAGGGGTCGGCGTCGCCGGTCATTGCGGCCCTGGCGGCGCGCTCGCCCTGGCGCAGCGTCTCGGCGAAGTCCTGCGCGAGGCGGCCGAATGCCTCGCCTGCGCCCGGGGCGGCGGCGTCTCGCGCGCCCGGCTGGGTCGCCGGGCGCGCCTGCTGGTAGAGCTGTGCTGCGTAGGAGGATCTCACGTCCATTCTGGCGTTCTCCTATCGGCGGAGAAGCTCGATCAGGGCGGATTGCATCTGCCGCGCCTGGTCGAACATCCTGAGGTTCGCCTCGTAGCTGCGCTGCGCTTCGCGCGCGTCAGCGATCTCGACCACCAGATCGACATTCGAGCCGTCGTAGTGGCCGGTTTCGTCCGCCAGCGGGTGGCTGGGGTCGTAGATCCGCGCAAGCGCGGAATCGTCGAGCATGACCGGGCCGGTCTCGACCCGCCCGGTGCGCCGGCCGGCCTCGATCTCCTCGGCGAAGCTGACGAGCTTGCGGTGGTAGCCGGGCGTATCGGCGTTGGCGATGTTCTCGGAGACATGGCGCAGCCGCGATGCCTGGGCCTGCATCCCGCTGGCCGAGAGGGCGAGGGTCCTGGCGAGGTCGCTCATCGTTCAGGCGCTCCTAGCGGGGCCGGCCGAGGCTGGTGCGCAGCACGCCGAGGGCATTCTGGTAGATCGAGAGCGCCAGCTCGTGCTGGTGGCGCACCTCGGCGGCCTTCATCATCTCCGTCTCGAGGGAGACGCCGTTGCCGTTGGGCGAGTCGGCGCCCGGAACAGGCCGGGGGCGCGCCTCGCCGGCCGCCTCGGCGCCGGGGCCGGCACCGAGATGGCCGGGCCGGGTGGCCCGGAGCGCGAAATCGGTCCCGGCGTCGCGCCAGACCTCGGCGAAGGTCGGAAGGTCGGAAGGTCGGTAACCCGGCGTGTCGGCATTGGCGATGTTGCGGGCGATGGCGGACTGGCGGGCGGCGGCATGGGCCGCCATGGCCTGCGCCTGCCGCATCACCTCCAGCCTCTCGAACATCGGGATTCTCCCGCCAGGTCGCTGCCTTCAACCAAGGCTTAAGGGCGATTCCTTTAGAAACGGTTGCGCGCAGAAGGCGCCGGATCGGAGGCAGGATGTCGGGATCGGTGTTCGAGGGGCTGCTGGCGGAACTGGCCGCGCTGACGCCGGTCCGGCCGGTGGGCCGGGTCGAGGAGGTGGTCGGCAACCGCATCGTCATCGGGGGGCTCGCCCGCACGGCCGCCCTTGGCGACACGGTGCGGATCCTGCTGCCCGCGGGCCGCACGCTGGGGGGCGAGGTGATCGCGCTGCGGGGCGGCAGCCTGTCCGTCCTGCCCGAGGGCTCGGCCGATGGCGTCCGGATCGGGGCGCCGGCGGAACTGACCGGGGCGGCCGCGCTCTTCCCGCACGACGGCTGGATCGGGCGGATCGTCGATCCCTACGGCCGTCCGCTCGACGGCCGCCCGCTGTTCCGCGGCCCCGAGGCCCGGCCGCTGCGCGCGCCGCCGCCACCCCCCGCCGAACGCCGGGCGATGGGCGAACGGCTGGCCACCGGGGTCGCGGTGTTCGACACGCTGCTGCCGATCGTGCGCGGGCAGCGCATCGGCCTGTTCGCCGGGTCGGGCGTGGGCAAGTCCACCCTGCTCGGCAAGCTGGCGCGCGGGCTCGATGCCGATGTCGTGGTGATTGCGCTGGTGGGCGAGCGCGGGCGCGAGCTGCGCGAGTTCGTCGAGCACGTCCTCGGCCCCGAAGGCATGGCGCGGGCGGTCGTCGTCACCGCCACGTCGGACCGCTCGCCGCTGGAACGCCGGCGCTGCGCGCTTGCCGCGATGACCGTGGCCGAGCATTTCCGCGATGCCGGACGGCACGTGCTCTTCCTCGCCGACTCGGTCACGCGATTCGCCGAGGCGCATCGCGAGATCGCGCTCGCCTCGGGCGAGACCGGCGCGCTCGGCGGCCATCCGCCCTCGCTCGCCCACCAGATCATGGCGCTGGCCGAGCGGGCCGGGCCCGGCGCGGGCGATCAGGGCGACATCACGGCGGTGTTCTCGGTTCTCGTCGCGGGCTCGGACATGGAGGAGCCGGTCGCCGACATCCTGCGCGGGGTGCTCGACGGGCATGTGGTGATGGACCGCGCGATCGCCGAGCGCGGGCGGTTCCCCGCGATCGACCTCCTGCGGTCGGTCTCGCGCGCGCTGCCCCGTGCGGCGAGCGACGAGGAAAACGCCATGATCGCGGCGGCGCGCCGGCTGCTCGGCGCCTACGACCGGGCCGAGATGATGATCCGGGCCGGACTCTACGCCAAGGGCTCCGACCCGGTGGTGGACGAGGCCATCCGGGTCTGGCCGGCGCTCGACGCCTTCCTGGCCGAGGACGCGCCGGGCG
This sequence comes from Paracoccaceae bacterium, assembly GCA_026419405.1. Classification (GTDB taxonomy): domain Bacteria; phylum Pseudomonadota; class Alphaproteobacteria; order Rhodobacterales; family Rhodobacteraceae; genus JANZZL01. Next base: position 33,769 of record JANZZL010000131.1, read on the forward strand.
GCGTGGCGGCGAGCTTCGCCCGCCTGGCCGAGTGCCTCGAGCCGCGGGCCCCGACGCATCGGCCGGCGCCGCCCTTCCCCGCCGGGCCGGAGAACGGTCCAGCGCCCTTCAGCCTGGACACGTGAGGAACACCCTGGGCCCCGGTCCGGGCCGGCCACGCGGCTTCCGAGACGGCCGGCGCCTCGCGGGATCTCGGCCGGACGTTGTGAGCCGGCCGGCGGCGCGCTATCAGGGCGGGCGTGGGGAGGAGCGGAATGGCGAAGGCACGTTTCACGCCGGACGAGGCGCTGGCCTATCACCTCGAGCCGCGACCGGGGAAGTTCGACATCGTCGCCTCGAAGCCGATGTCGACGCAGCGCGACCTGTCGCTGGCCTACTCCCCCGGCGTGGCAGTGCCGGTCGAGGCCATCGCCGCGAACCCCGAGACGGCCTACGACTACACCACCAAGGGCAACCTCGTGGCGGTGGTGTCGAACGGCACCGCGATCCTCGGCCTGGGCAACCTCGGCGCGCTGGCCTCGAAGCCGGTGATGGAGGGCAAGGCGGTCCTGTTCAAGCGCTTCGCCGACGTGAACGCCATCGACATCGAGCTTGCCACCGAGGACCCCGACGAGATCATCCGCGCCGTCCGGCTGATGGAGCCGACCTTCGGCGGGATCAACCTCGAGGACATCCGGGCGCCCGAGTGCTTCATCATCGAGCAGGCGCTGCGGGAGACGATGGACATCCCCGTCTTCCACGACGACCAGCACGGCACCGCGGTGATCTGCGCCGCCGGCCTGATCAACGCGCTGCACCTGACCGGCAAGCGGCTCGCCGACTGCCGCATCGTGGTGAACGGCGCCGGCGCGGCGGGGATCGCCTGCCTCGAGCTGCTCAAGACGATGGGGGCGCGGCACGACAACTGCATCATGTGCGACACCAAGGGCGTGATCTGGCAGGGCCGCACCGAGGGCATGAACCAGTGGAAGTCGGCCCATGCCGCGCGCACCGATGCCCGCACCCTCGAGGAGGCGATGGCGGGCGCCGACGTGTTCCTCGGCGTCAGCGCCAAGGGCGCGGTCACGCCGGAGATGGTCGCCTCGATGGCGCGCGATCCGATCATCTTCGCCATGGCGAACCCCGATCCCGAGATCACCCCCGAGGAGGCGCACGCCGTCCGCCCCGACGCCATCGTGGCGACGGGGCGGTCGGACTACCCCAACCAGGTCAACAACGTCCTGGGCTTTCCCTACCTGTTCCGCGGGGCGCTCGACATCCATGCCCGCGCGATCAACGACGCGATGAAGATCGCCTGCGCCGAGGCGCTGGCCGCCCTTGCCCGCGAGGACGTGCCCGACGAGGTCGCGATGGCCTACGGGCGCAAGCTGGCCTTCGGGCGCGACTACATCATCCCCACGCCCTTCGACCCGCGGCTGATCCACCGGATCCCGCCGGCGGTGGCCAAGGCAGGGATGGATACCGGCGTCGCGCGGCGGCCGATCATCGACATGGCGGCCTACGAACTCGGCCTCAAGGCGCGGATGGACCCGACCGCGACCATCCTCCAGGGCATCCACAACCGCGCGCGGGCGGCGCAGGCGCGGATGATCTTCGCCGAGGGCGACGACACGCGGGTGCTGCGCGCGGCGGTGGCCTGGCAGCGCGCGGGGCTCGGCAGGGCGCTGGTCGTCGGCCGCGAGGCGGACGTGGCCGAGAAGCTGACGGCCGCGGGGCTGGAGGACGCGGTGCGGGAACTCGAGGTGGTGAATGCCGCAACCACGCCGCACCTCGAGACCTACAAGGCCTTTCTCTACGAGCGGCTGCAACGCAGCGGCTTCGACCAGATCGACGTGCACCGGCTTGCCGCCCACGACCGGCACGTGTTCTCGGCGCTGATGCTGGCGCACGGCCACGGCGACGCGATGATCACCGGCGCCACGCGCAAGTCGGCGCATGTGCTGGACCTGATCAACCACGTCTTCGACGTGCGCCCGGAAAATGGCGCGGTGGGCGTGACGGCGGTCCTGCACAAGGGCCGGATCGTGCTGATCGCCGACACGCTGGTGCACGAATGGCCCGACAGGGAGGACCTGGCCACCATCGCCGTCCGCGCCGCAGCGATCGCGCGCGAGCTGGGGCTGGAGCCCCGTGTGGCCTTCGCCTCGTTCTCGACCTTCGGCTACCCGGTCAGCGAGCGCGCGACCAAGATGCACGAGGCGCCGAAGGTGCTCGACTCCTGGGGCGTCGATTTCGAGTACGACGGCGAGATGACCGTGGACGTCGCGCTGAACCCCGCCGCCATGGCGCATTACCCGTTCTGCCGGCTCAGCGGCCCGGCCAACATCCTGGTCGTGCCGGCCCGCCATTCGGCCTCGATCTCGGTCAAGCTGATGCAGGAGATGGCGGGCGCGACGGTGATCGGCCCGATCCTCTCGGGCGCGGGCGCCTCGATCCAGATCTGCTCGATGGGCTCGACCGTGAACGACGTCCTGAACATGGCGGCGATCGCCGCCTGCCGCCGCGGGTGACGCCGCGGCCGGGCGCGGTCGCCGGCGCCGGGCCCCGACCGCGGGGCACGGTCAGTCGCCCCCGATCAGTTCCCGGATCGCATCGCTGCGGGCCTGGCTCGCGGGGTGGGTCGAGAGCCACGAGGGGCCTTCGCCCGCGCGCGCGCCGATCGCGTCGAAGAAGGTGATCAGGCCGGCGGGGGCGAAGCCGGCCTTCGCCGCCAGCGCCACGCCGAAGGCGTCGGCCTCGGCCTCGCTCCGGCGCGAGAAGGGAAGCGAGAGCAGCACGTTGCCCTCCAGCACGATGTCCTCGACGATGGGCACGGTGTCGCCCGCCAGCAGCGCGACCAGCACCGCGATGCCGGCCGAGCGGTAGAGCTGCCTGAGCCCGTGCTGCGCGACGACATGCCCGATCTCGTGCGCAAGGACGCCCGCGAGCACGTCGTCGGACGGGAACATCGTCACGAGTTCGTCCGAGAGGATGACGGTCCCACCCGGCAGGGCCAGCGCATTCGGGCCCATGCCCGGCAACGCGCGGAACTCGAGCCGGAAATCGTGCGCCGCCCGCGTCTGCGGGTCGAGCTGAGCGAGCAGCCGCGCGAAGACAGCCTCGGCGCGCGCCCTCCCTGCCGGCGGAAGGGACGTGGGTGCGGCAAGCGTGAGGTCGAGCGTGTCGCGCATGCCCGCGTCGATCGCGTCGATCGCGGCGGCGGGCGTCAGCGCCAGCGCAGCCGCCGCCATGAGATCGAGACCGTATCGCCAGAGCGCCCAGAGGATGCCGACGATCGCCAGGAGCACGAGGACGAGCCGCGGGCGGAAGCGCTCGGCGGCATGGACCAGCGACCAGCCGTCGCGGCCGAAGGCCGACTCGACCGCCGCATGGTCGTCGGTCTCGAAGAGGGTTCCGTCGGGAAGCACGATCCGGCGCGCGGCCGCTCCGAGCCTCGGCTCGACCCTGAGCGCGGCGCGCGGGCATTCCCGCAGCCGCGCGCCGTCGTCGAGGACGAGCGCGGCGGTATCCGGCGAGAGGTGCAGTGCCGCGGCATGGACGCGCGAGCTGCCCGCCGGGATCGCCCGGCCCCGGAGGCTCGCCCGGTCAGCTCGCCCGCCCTCGCCCATCGCCGGCCGGGATCACACCGGAATGCCGATGTCGATCCCCTCGATGTCGGCATAGGCATCGCCCAGCGCCGAGGTTCGCGCCGGAAGCGTGCCGATGAAGTCGTCGAGCGAGCCGCCCGGGATCAGTCGGGAATGCGCGGCGTAGTAGCGCGCAAGCCGGATCTGCGCCCAGGGCATCATCAGCCCGAGCGTCAGGATCACGACGACCGCATTCGACACCGCGATCCAGATCAGCGTCAGCGGCTGCACGTCGGAATGGAAGCGGTGCCGCCCGTCGAGCGTGGTGCCGTTGAACACGGTGTTGCGGACGAAGGCGCCGTAGATCACGCCCGCAGGCAGGATCCCGAGGAAGAGGAAGGCGTAGACGCCCGCCAGCAGCCGCGCCGCGGCCGCCGGGTCGCGCTCGAACGCGGCCGGGTCGCCGAAGCTCGCCGTCACCGCGCCGATGCTGGGGCCCAGGGTGAAGAGGGCGACGAGCACGGCCCATCCCAGCGCCGAGAAGAGCGCCGCGTAGAAGCCGCCCACGGGAGCATCGAACGAGAACGGCGCCGCCCCGAGGCGGTGATTGCCGACCACGAAGCGGCGCCGCGCGCGGTCGGCGAAGGGAAAGGCGAGGTAGAGCGTGAAGGCCGCAAGCAGCGGGTAGAGCAGGAAGGTCAGGAACGCCCCGAGCGGCCGGCCGTCGAAGCCGAAGCGGACGTTGGCCTAGCTCGACATGGCGGCGTTGAACCTCAGCGCGGCGACGAAAAGCCACGGCAGCGCGACCAGCAGCGCCAGGATCACCAGCAGACCGGTCGCCGGAATCGCGCTGGCGAGCGAGACGATCACGAGGCCGAGGATGACGATGATCCGGCCGATCAGGATCTGGAGGCCGGTCGCGTGGTAGTCGAAGTTGCGGCCCGCCACATAGGTATTCTGGTAGAAGTACTTCCGCGTGCGCACCTTGGCCCAGGCGGAGTAGATGCCGAGCGTCAGGATCGAGAGCAGCAGGTTCACGATCCAGATGCCGAACCATTCCCCCGTGCGGCCGCGGAACTCGAAGGGAACCGGCCGGCCGGTCAGCGCATCGTGGTCCATCGCTCCTGTCCCCCTGTTCGGCGGCCGCCCGCGCGCCCTGCGCCTATACCCAGATTGCGGCGGCTTTGCCGCAGGATTATGGCAGGCGCAGCAGGAACGGACGGGGCCAGGGCCGGAGGAGAGCGATGTCGCAGGTCAGCACGCATCAGGCCGAGGAGGACGAGCGCAACGAGTCGATCCTGATCTGGGTGAACGGGGCGCTGAAGCCGCGGGCCGAGGCCGTGGTCTCGGTCTACGATTCGGGCTTCATGCTGGGCGATGGCGTCTGGGAGGGGATCCGCCTCTACGACGGGCGCTGGGCCTTCCTCGACGAACACATCGAGCGGCTGTTCGAGGCGGCGAAGGCGATCGACCTCGACATCGGGCGCAGCCCCGAGGAGGTGAAGGCCGCGCTGCTCGAGACCCAGGCCGCGAACGGCATGCACACCGACGCGCATGCCCGGCTGATGGTGACGCGCGGGGTCAAGACGCGGCCGTTCCAGCACCCGGGCTTCAGCCGATCGGGCCCGACCATGGTCATCATCATGGAGCATTCCCGCCCGAAGCTGCCGCGCCCGATCCGGCTGGCGACCGTGCCCAACATCCGCGGCCTGCCGATGAGCCAGGACCCCAAGCTCAACTCGCACTCGAAGCTCAACTGCATCCTCGCCTGCATCGCCGCCGAGAAGGCCGGCGCGGACGAGGCGCTGATGCTCGATGTCCACGGCTTCGTGAACACGACCAATGCCTGCAACTTCTTCATCGTGCGCAAGGGCGAGGTCTGGACCTCGACCGGCGACTACTGCCTGCCGGGCATCACCCGCCGCAAGGTGCTGGAGCTCTGCCGCGCGAACGGCATCCCGGCCTACGAGCGGAACTTCGGCCTGCTCGAGACCTACTCGGCCGACGAGGCCTTCCTGACCGGCACCTTCGGCGCGCAGACGCCGGTGGGCATGATCGACGGGCGGGTGATCGGCAACGGGCAGATGGGTCCGGTGACCGAGCGCATCCGGGCGCTCTACAAGGCGCTGGTCTCGGCACCGCCGGCACCGGGCAGGTAGCGGGCCGAGCGCATGGCGACAGCGGGCCGCGGGCATCGCGGCGCCCTCGGGGGCGCGCCGGGGCGCGGCGGGCCAGGCAGCACGGGTTCGGGAAAAGACTGGAGGGCCCCGACCCCCCGGGACCCTCCACCACCCCACGTGTCCCCCAACGGGTGCACCACACGTGATCTCTGAAGGCCCCGGTCGTCCTGACCGTTGCAGAGAAGCTACCCACCCGGCCGATTCCGGGCAAATGGAAACCCCGGAGAATTCTCCGAGAAGTCGCCGGAAGGCAGCGGGCGAACCCCGCGGCCTCCCCGGCGCAGGCGGGATCAGGCGTAGACCTTCTCCTTCCTGAAGTGCTTCACCAGCATGTAGTAGACGACCGCGCGATACTTGTTGCGCTCGGACCTGCCGTAGGTCTCGATCGCCGAGTTGATCGCCGCCATCAGTTCGGGCCCGTCCTTCAGGCCGAGCTTCTTGATCAGGAAGTTCTTCTTCACGGTCTCGAGCTCCTTGGGCTGCGAGGCCGCGATGGTCTCGGAGTCCGGGCTGTAGATCGACGGGCCGCAGCCGATCGTCACCTTCGTCAGCAGAGCCATGTCGGGCTCCATCTTGCACTTGTTCTTCAGGTCCGCGGCATATTTCGCGATCAGCTCGTCGCGCTTGCTCATCTCGGCACTCCTCCCTTTTCGCGCAATCTCACGCACCGCCCCCGGTCCCGGCTGGCGGCGCAAGGATAGGTGCGCGCCGCTGGAGCACAAAGCGCGAAACCGTGCCGCCGCCCGGAACGGCGAAGAACGGCATCCGGCCGTTGCCGGCGCGCAACCGTTCCGGCGGGCGGCGAGGGATCTCCGCCCGCCGGTGCCCTGGGCCGGGCGCGATGGCGCCCGGCCCGGCGGCCTCACGACAGCGCGCGCTTCAGCGCGGGCAGCCGCGACAGGAGGATCAGGTCGAGCGCCAGCACCGCGAGCAGCGTCAGCCCCAGAAGCGGGAACGCCATCGACATCAGCACGGCGATCAGCACCACGCCCCGGGCGAGCGGCACGTCCTGCGGCAGGGGCGGCGCGGCCAGACGGCCTGCCCGCTCGGGCCGCCGCTTCCACCACATGACCGCACCCGAGACGCAGGCAAGCACCACGGCAAGGCAGAAGAGCGCGTTGAGCGCGAAGTTCGCCAGGCCGACCTGCCCCTCGTGCAGCGCGATCCCCACCGCCATGGCCTTCGCCGCGGGGGCGTAGTCCGCATAGCGCACGTCGGCCAGGATCCGCCCGGTATACTGATCGACGTGCAGCGTGCGGTCCTGCGTCGGCGGGGCGCCGTCGTAGCTCATCGAGTTCTGCGAGATGGTCCAGACACCGGTCCCGTCCTTCGGCGCCCCCACCCGGAAGCGCCCCGCGATGCCCACGGCCCGGGCGATCCGCTCCATCGCGGCAAGGTCGATCGGCGTGCCCTCGGGAAGGATCGCGGCGCCGGCCGCCGACCCCGACTGCGGCAGCGGCGTCTGCTCGAGCCCCCAGGGCACCTGCTTGCCGCCGCTGCCGTTCAGGCTGAGATGCGTGGCATCGGACAGCGGCACCGCCTCCCATTTCTCGGCCGGGAAGGTGGACCACGCCTGAACGAAGCGCTCGCCCCAGATCCCGGTCCAGGCAAGCCCGGTGATCAGGAAGAAGGCGAGGACGAGCGAGATCCATGTCCCGATCGTGCGGTGCAGCGACTTCCAGAGGCTGCGCCCGCGCAGCGAGAAGTCGGGGATCAGCATCTCGCGCCAGCCGCCGTCCCGCCGCGGCCAGGCGAGATAGAGCCCGGTCACGATCATCAGCAGGCCGAGGCCCGAGGCGATCTCGATCAGCCGGTCGCCGGTATCGCCGAGCAGCAGCGTGCCGTGGATCCGCTCGAGGAAGAGGTTCCAGGTCTCGCCGGCAACGGTCCGGCGCAGCACCTCGCCGGTGTAGGGGTCGAGCGCGACGACGACGCCCGCCTGCCCGTCGGCAACCTGGAACAGCGCGGGGTTCCGGGGCGTGTAGGGCGCGATGTATTCGACGACCCCCACGGCTCCGGGAACGGCAGCCTGCGCCGCCGCCGCCTGCTCGGCCAGCGGCAGGGCCGCGCCGGCCGGCGTGACGGCGAGGCGCTCGCCGTATTCGGGCAGATAGGTGGTGAAGAGCATCATGAAGAAGCCGGTGACGGCCAGCATGAGCAGGAAGGGAAGGACGAAGAGCCCGGCATAGAAGTGCCAGCGCCAGGCGGCGAAGTAGAGCCGGTCGATGCCGGCAGGGGCCGGCGACGCGGCCGGATGGTGGATCGTGTCTGTCATGGAAACGCTCGTTCGGACGTGTGCACCAAGGCCGCGCCGAAGCGGCGCGGCGGCTCAGGACGTTGCGAACGGCGCGCCCGGCGGTCCCCGGGCGGGCGGCGCCTGGGCCGGATGCCGGCTCGCGGCCGGCGCCGGCGCGGCGGGGGCGGCGAGCGCCACCGGGGGCTCGCAGGGGATCGCGGCGCCGGCGGGGGCCGACGGCGTCAGCGCATGGGCGAGGATGCAGGCAAGACAGGTGCGGTCGTGTCCGTCATCCTGCCCCGGCATGCCGGTGCAGATCGCCCCGTCGCCGAAGACCGCGGTGAAGGCACGTGCCGCCTGATCGCGCTCGGGCGCGGGCGGCACGGCAAGCAGCGCCGCGACGATCGCGAGCGCCGCAAGGGCGCGGGCGAACAGCAGGGAGGCACCGCGAGACATGGATCGAGGATAGTCCCGCCCGCCTGCGCCTGTCATGCGCCTCGTCCCGCGGCGGTCAGTAGCGGTAGTGGTCGGGCTTGAAGGGCCCGTTCACCGGCACGCCGATGTACTCGGCCTGCTCGGGCCTCAGTTCGGTCAGTTTCGCGCCGATCCTGGCCAGATGCAGCCGCGCCACCTTCTCGTCGAGGTGCTTGGGCAGGACGTAGACGCGGTTCTCGTACTGGTCGCCGCGGGTCCAGAGCTCGATCTGGGCGAGGACCTGGTTGCTGAAGCTCGCCGACATCACGAACGAGGGATGGCCGGTGGCGTTGCCGAGGTTGAGCAGGCGCCCTTCGGACAGCAGGATGATCCGGTTGCCCGAGGGCATCTCGATCAGGTCCACCTGGTCCTTGATGTTGGTCCACTTGTGGTTGCGCAGCGCGGCGACCTGGATCTCGTTGTCGAAGTGGCCGATGTTGCCGACGATCGCCATGTCCTTCATCTCGCGCATGTGCTCGATGCGGATCACGTCGCGGTTCCCGGTGGCGGTGATGAAGATGTCGGCGGTCTTCACCACGTCCTCGAGCGTGGTCACCTGATAGCCGTCCATGGCGGCCTGGAGCGCGCAGATCGGGTCGGTCTCGGTGACGACGACCCGCGCGCCGGCGCCGCGCAGGCTGGCGGCCGAGCCCTTGCCCACGTCGCCGTAACCGCAGACCACCGCGACCTTGCCGGCGATCATCGTGTCGGTCGCCCGGCGGATGCCGTCCACCAGCGATTCCCGGCAGCCGTACTTGTTGTCGAACTTCGACTTGGTGACGCTGTCGTTCACGTTGAAGGCCGGAAACGGCAGGTGCCCCTTCTCCATCATCTTGTAGAGCCGGTGGACGCCCGTGGTCGTCTCCTCGGAGACGCCGCGGATCATCCGGCGCTGGCGCACGAACCAGCCGGGCGTCGCCGCCATGCGCTCGCGGATCTGGGCGAAGAGGCATTCCTCCTCCTCGTTGCCGGGATGGGCGATCAGGTCGGTCTCGCCCTCCTCGACGCGCGCGCCCATCAGGATGTAGAGCGTCGCGTCGCCGCCGTCGTCGAGGATCATGTTGGCCCCGCCCTCGGGGAACTGGAAGATCGCGTCGGTATAGGCCCAGTAGTCCCGCAGCGTCTCGCCCTTGACCGCGAAGACGGGCGTTCCGCCTGCGGCGATGGCCGCCGCGGCGTGATCCTGGGTGGAGAAGATGTTGCACGAGGCCCAGCGCACCTGGGCACCGAGCGCCTTCAGCGTCTCGATCAGCACCGCCGTCTGGATCGTCATGTGCAGCGATCCCGCGATGCGCGCGCCCCGGAGCGGCTGCGTCGGTCCGAACTCCTCGCGCAGCGCCATCAGGCCCGGCATCTCGGTCTCGGCGATGGCGATCTCCTTGCGGCCGAACTCGGCCAGCGCGATGTCCTTCACGACGTAGTCGGTCTGGCGGGTGTCGGGCACGGGGACGCTCCTTCGGGTTGCGGCTGTGGACATAGCAGCGCACCCCGCCGGCGGCAACCGCGGACGGGCGCTTGCAGCGCGCCGGGCGGTCTGCCACCCTCGGCGTGGCGGCATCGGCGGAAGGGGGGCTGCATGAGGACGACCGGATCGGCCGGGCATTGCCGGGGCGCGGCGGCCGGCGGTCGCCCGGCCGCGGCCGGTCCGGCCTGAGCCCGCCGATCCCATCCCGGAGCCGCCGAGCGCGACCCGAGATGTCACGGAAGCAGCCCCGCGCCTGGCAACGGATGCTCTCGGGCCGCAGGCTCGACCTGCTCGACCCGACCCCCGTGGACATCGAGGTCGAGGACATCGCCCACGGCCTCGCCTTCGTCGCGCGCTGGAACGGCCAGACGCTGGGCGACTGGCCCTATTCGGTGGCCGAACATTCGCTGCTGGTCGAGGAGCTCTTCGGCGAAATGAATCCCGGCGTCGCGGCGCGCTGGCGGCTGGCCGCGCTGCTTCACGACGCGCCCGAATACGTGATCGGCGACATGATCTCGCCGGTGAAGGCGGCCGTCGGGCCCGGCTACGGCGCGCTCGACGCGCGGCTCGCGGCGGCGGTGCACATCCGCTTCGGCCTGCCGGCGGAGATCCCGCCCGAGATACGGAAGGCGATCAAGGCGGCCGACCGCGTCTCGGCCTGGCTCGAGGCGACCCAGATCGCCGGCTTCACGCGGGCCGAGGCCGACCGGTTCTTCGGCAGGCCGCCCGGGCCGCTGGTGGCGGGGCGGCAGATCTCGCCGCGGCCGCCGGTCGAGGTCAGGGCCGCCTATCTCGCGCGTCACGCGATCCTGCTGGCGGCGTGCTGAGCGGCGGCGTGCCGACCGGGCAGGGCGCGGGCGGCCGCGCCGCCACCGCCTCCGCCCGGTGCCCGGGGATCACCACGCGGCCTGCGGCTGACGCTGGAGCGACAGGCGCGGGCGCGCCGCCTCTGCCGCCTCGCGGGCAGGCCGATCCTCGTCCCGGTGCGGCGCATAGGCCCCGTGCATCCGGGTGGCGATCAGCAGGCTCTCTGCGATGATCTTCAACATGGCATAACCCTCCTGATCTTCGATGACGTTGCATATATGGGGAATCAGGCCATATCTTCCAGTCAGGAAACCTTTCTGACTTATAGTCTGGCTAACATATGCGCCTGCCGTCCCTGACTGCTCTTCGCGCCTTCGAGGCGGCCGCGCGCACCGGGAGCTTCTCGGCCGCCGCCCGCGAGCTGAACGTCACGCATGCCGCCGTCGCCCAGCAGGTCCGCGCGCTCGAGGCGGAGCTCGGGCTGCCGCTGGCGTTCCGCGAGGGGCGGGGGCTGGCGCTGACCGGCGAGGGCGCGCGGCTGGCGCAGACCCTGACCGAGGCGTTCCGGTCCGTCCGGGGGACCATCGCCGAGATCGCCGCCGACGACCCCGACCGCCCGCTGCGCATCACGCTGACGCCCTCGTTCGCCGCCAAGTGGCTGGTGCCGCGCCTCGGCGGTTTCTGGCGGGAGCATCCCGACATCGCGCTCACGCTCGACCCCGACCTGCGCCAGCGCGACCTCAACCGCGAGGGCTTCGACCTCGGCATCCGCTACGGCGAGGGACGCTGGCCGGGGGTGGAGGCCGAACTGCTCACCCGCAGCGACGACGTGATCGTGGGCGCGCCGGCGCTGCTCGGCGACCGCCAGTCGCTGACGGTGGACGAGATGCAGGAGATGCCCTGGATCATCGAGGCGGGCTGGACCGAGGAGCTCAGCTGGCTCAGGGGTCTCGGGCTCGACCCCGAGCGGCTCGACATCACCGAGATGCCGACCGAGGAGCTGGCCTCGCTCGCCGCCCGCGAGGGTCTGGGGCTGGCGGTGGAACTCGCGCCGCTGGCCGAGCCCGATGTGCAGGAGGGGCGGCTGCGCATCGTCCACCGCCCGCCGCCCGAGGGCAGCTACGGCTACTGGATCGTCACCCGGCCCGGGCCGCGGAAACCGGCGCTCAGAACCTTCATCCGCTGGCTGAAATCGGTGGTGTAGCGGGCCGGTCAGGCCGCGGGGCAGGTCTCCCCGGCCGACCGGCCGAAGGCGTCGCGCCAGCCGACGAAGGTGCCCCCCCGGAAGGCCAGGGCAAGGCCGTCCCGCCAGACCACCTCGGTGTCGGCCGCCGCGCAGCCCGGTCGGCCCATCGACGCGGCCGGCGCCTGATCCTTCAGCCGCGAGACGGCGACCACCACGCCCTCCTGCGCCCGCCCGAAGTCGATGCGCAGCGGCGTGCCGTGCGGCTGGAGCCCGGCCGGGTCCGGGGTCAGCCCCGCCCCCCGCAGCGGGCCGTCGGCGGGGCGGGCGGCGGCAGGCTCGCCCGGCGGAACGGCGCAGGCGGCGGCGAGCAGCCCCGCCAGTGCCGCCGCCGGGCCAAGCCTCACTTCGGGCTCCGCTTGGCGAGGATGCGCTGCAGCGTGCGGCGGTGCATCGACAGCCGCCGCGCGGTCTCGCTCACGTTGCGGTCGCACTGCTCGTAGACGCGCTGGATGTGCTCCCAGCGCACCCGGTCGGCCGACATCGGATTCTCGGGCGGCGGCGGCAGCGGGTCGCCCTTCGACAGCAGCGCCGCGGTGATGTCGTTGGCATCGGCCGGCTTGGCGAGATAGTCGGTGGCGCCGACCTTCACCGCCGCAACCGCGGTGGCGATGGCGCCGTAGCCGGTCAGCACCACGATGCGGCTGTCGGGGCGCGTCTCGCGCAGGGTCTCGACCACGTCGAGCCCGTTGCCGTCCTCGAGCCGCAGGTCGATCACCGCATAGGCCGGCGGCTTGCGCAGGGCGATCTCCCGGCCCTCGGCCACCGATTGCGCCAGCTCGGGCTGGAACCCGCGCTTCTCCATCGCCTTGGCCAGCCGCCGCAGGAAGGGCTCGTCGTCATCCACGAGCAGAAGCGAGCGGTCAGGTCCGAGGTCGTCGCCGTCGCTTTCCATCGACCCGGTCTCCCAGTCGCGTTCCCCTTTTTGGAATGGTTCTAGGGCCGGCGGCCCGGGCCGTCAAATCATGACGCGGCGATGAAGCACGCGGTCGCCTCGGCCATCTCCTCGGGCGTGGTCTCGCGGCGGAAGAACTCGACCACGCCGTGGCCGGGCAGGACGAGGTAGGTGAAGGTCGAGTGATCGACGAGGTAGAGGTCGCCCCCGTCCTCCTGCCTGCGGGCATAGACGCGGTAGGCACGGGCCGCCTCGGCGACCTGCTCGGGCGAGCCGCTGAGCCCCACCATCCGCGGGTGGACGTAGGAGGTGAACTCGGCCATCACCTCGGGCGTGTCGCGCTCGGGGTCCACGGTGATGAACACCGGCTTTACGGTGAACCCGCGCTCCTCGAGCAGATCGACCGCGGCGGCGTTCCGGGCGGTGTCGAAGGGGCAGACATCGGGGCAGAAGGTATAGCCGAAGTAGACCAGGGCCGGCTGATCGAAGACCTCGGCATCGGTGACCGTGCGGCCAGTGCCGTCAACGAGGGTGAAGGGCCCGCCGATCGCGCCCATCCCGCCGGCCACCTGCGAACTGCGGCAGTCGGCGAAGGGATCGTCGGACGCGGGCCGGCCGGTCAGGATCATGTAGCCGATCGCGCCGAGCATCGCCGCAACCAGCGCGACCGCCGAGGTCGCATAGAGCCGTGTCATGCCTGTATCCTCCTGCTCGGCCACATCGAGGCCGGATCGGCCGCATTGATCCGGGACCGGTCGGCACCTAACAATGCCGCACGATGCCACAGAGGCCCAGCCCCGCGCCGGCGCTGATCGCCGACCCCCGGCCCCTCGGCTCGCGGGCCCGGGGCGACTGGGTGCGCCTGCGCACCCTGATCCTTCTGCGCTGGATCGCGATCGCGGGCCAGGTCACGGCGCTGACCGTCGCCGCGCGGCTGTTCGGGGTGGAACTGCCGGTGCTGCACTGCATCCTGGCCGTCGGCGTCTCGGTGGTCGCCAACCTGATCGCGACCTTCGCCTATCCCGAGAGCAAGCGGCTCTCCGAGACCGAGGCGATGCTCACGCAGCTCTTCGACATCGCCCAGCTCGGGCTCCTGGTGTTCCTCACCGGCGGGCTCAACAACCCCTTCGCGCTGCTGATGATCGTGCCCGTCACGATCTCGGCCACCGCGCTCGACCTGCGCTACACGGTCTTTCTCGGGGCGGTGGCGTCGATCCTGCTGACCCTGCTCGCCTTCTACCATCTGCCGCTGGTGCTCGCCGACGGATCGGTGCTCCGGCTTCCGGGCATCCAGCTCTTCGGCTTCTGGGTGGCGATCCAGATCGGACTGGCGTTCCTGGCCGCCTACGCCTGGCGGATCGCCCACGAGAGCCACTCGATGGCCCAGGCGCTCGCCGCGACGCAGATGGCGCTTGCGCGCGAACAGAAGCTGACCGACCTCGGCGGCGTGGTCGCCGCGGCGGCCCACGAACTCGGCACGCCGCTCGCCACGATCAAGCTGGTCAGCGCCGAGCTGATGGAGGAGCTCGAGGGCCATCCCGAACTCCAGGCGGACGCGCGCCTGATCCGCGAACAGGCGGACCGCTGCCGCGACATCCTGCAGTCGATGGGCCGGACCGGCAAGGACGACCTGATGCTGCGCGTGGCGCCGCTGTCGGCGCTCCTGCGCGAGGCGGCCGAGCCGCACCGGGAGCGCGGCAAGGAGGTGATCTTCGAGATCGGCCCCGGCCAGGGAGGCGACGCCCGCCAGCCTTCGGTGCATCGCCGCCCCGAGATCATCCACGGCCTGAGGAACCTGATCCAGAACGCCGTCGACTTCGCCGCCGCGCGCGTCTGGATCACCGCGACCTGGACGGACGCGGAGATCGCCGTGCGGATCGCCGACGACGGCCCCGGCTTTCCGCCGCAGATCCTCGGACGGATCGGCGATCCCTTCGTGCGCGGCCGCGAGGGCGGCGGCGAGGATCCGCTGCGGCCGGAGTATGCCGGCATGGGGCTGGGGCTGTTCATCGCCAAGACCCTGCTGGAGCGGAGCGGGGCGCGGCTCGACTTCGCCAACGGCTCCGACCCGTTCCTCACGGGGTCCGAGCGCCCCGAGCGCGGCGGCGCCGTGGTCTTGGTGGTCTGGCCGCGGGGAGCGCTCGTGGCCGAGGCGGATCAGGCGCGCGCGGGCCTGGGGCAGAACCTGCCGATGGGCGCCTGAGACGGGGCGTTGCGGGAGGTCTTCCCGGACCGCCCGATTGAGCTTAACCAGCCGTTAACGATTGCCGGCGGAGACTGCCGGCCGCGACCCGACTCCGGTGACCCTCGATGGACATGCACGCATCCCCGGCCGGGCTCATCCTGTTCATCCTCGCCGTGTCCCTCGCCACGGCGGCAGCAGCCGTCGCGGCCGCCGCATGGATCGCTGCGCGCCGGGCGCAGGCCGCCCGCACGCGCCGGGCGCTGCCCGACAATGCGGCCTCGGTGGCCTTCCTGTTCGAACAGGAGCTGCTGCGCGATGCCACCCCGGCGGCGCGCGCCCTGCTCGAGGGCGCCCCCGGAGAGGGCAGCGACTGGGCGCGGCTCTCGGCGCTGCTCCGCCACCGCTTCCCGCGGCTTGACGAAGCGCTCTCCGATCTCGCCGAACGCGGGCTGGTCACCCTGGTTGCCGCCGACGACAGCCGCGACCGGCTGTCGCTCGAATGGGTGGGTTCGCTGGTGCGCGTGTCGCTCCTGCCCGCAAGCGGTCTCTCCGAGCGGTCCGGTCGGGCGGTCGAGGCCCAGACCCTGGCCGCGATGGAGGCCGAGATCGGCACGCTCCGCGCCGTGGCCGAGCATGCGCCCGTCGCCGTCTGGAAGCAGGATGGCGACGGCACCGTCGTGTGGGCCAACAACGCCTACTTCGCGCTGGCGGCCGAGGTCTGCGGGCCCGAGGCGGCGCAGTCCTGGCCGCCGCCGGGCCTGTTCCCGGCGATCGGGGCGGCAACCCCGGCGGGCGGTTTCGGGGCGGCACCGGTGCGCACGGCGCTGCGCTCCGAGGACGGCAGCGCCGCACGCTGGTTCGAATGCCTGGCCTATCCCGCGGGCGAACACGTCCTGTGCTACGCCGTCCCGATCGACGATCTGGTTCACGCCGAGGAGGCGCTGCGCGAGTTCGTCCAGACGCTCTCGAAGACCTTCGCCCACCTTCCGATCGGCCTCGCCGTCTTCGACCGCGCGCGGCGGCTGGCGCTGTTCAATCCCGCGCTCACCGACCTCACCGGCCTCGAGGTGGAGTTCCTCGCCGCGCGCCCGACGCTGTTCGCCTTCCTCGACCGGCTGCGCGACCGCCGGCGCCTGCCCGAGCCGCGCGACTACCGCTCGTGGCGCCAGCGCATGGCCGACCTCGAGGCGGCGGCGGCCGGCGGCTTCGTCCAGGAGGACTGGGCGCTGCCCTCGGGCCAGACCTACCGGGTGACCGGCAGGCCGCACCCCGACGGGGCCGTCGCCTTCCTGTTCGAGGACATCTCGGCCGAGGTCTCGCTCACCCGCCGCTTCCGCTCCGAGATCGAGCTCGGGCAGACGGTGCTCGACAGCCTCGACGAGGCGATCGTGGTCTTCTCGGCGAATGGTGACGTGGCCCTCTCGAACGCGGCCTATGCCCGGCTCTGGGGCATCGACCCGGCCGGAACCCTCGCGGCGACGGGCGTGATCGAGGCCACGCGGCACTGGCAGGCGCGCACGCTTCCCACGCCGGTCTGGGGCGACCTGCGCGACTTCGTCGCCGCGCAGGGCGAGCGCGCCGAGTGGTTCGAGACGGTGGAGACGACTGACGGCCAGCGGCTCGACTGCCGGTTCACCCCGCTGAACGGCGGGGCCACGCTCGTCGGTTTCAGGCCGGCCGCCGACCTGGCTCCGCCCGCGCGCACCGGGCGCGCCGTGCAGCAGACCGACGCCATTGCCAGCACGATCGCCCGCGCGCGCGCCTGAGGCGCGGGCGGCGGGGTCTCGGGCAGAGCGGCCGCACCTGATCGTCCGGCCGCGCCCGAGGCACGCCCGGCATGCCCGGCATCCGCAGGCTGCGCCTCAGGCGCGTCCGGCATGCGCTCGGCATGCGCTCCGCATGCGCCCCGCATGCGCCCGACGCGCGCCGGAAGCGTGCCGGAAGCGCCCCGGGCGGGGGGAGGTCGGGCGCAGCCGCACCGGCCGCCCAGGTCGGCTGCCACGTCGCCGCGCCGCGGGCGGGGGGCCTCCGCGGACCGCGGGCGTGAGGCCCCACGCGGGCGCCTCCGCGGACTGCGGGCGGGGGGGCTCCGCGGGCCGCGGGCGGACCGGGGCGGGGTCGGCCGGGCCGCCGCCTGCGCCCGCT
>JANZZL010000019.1 GCA_026419405.1 Paracoccaceae bacterium
GCGCCCGCCGCGCAGGGCCGGGGCAGGCGATCCTGCCCGGCGCTCGGCCGGGCGTCGCGGCCGGCCCGGCGCATCGGCGGCGGCGCCGCGCCCGGCCGGCGCCGCGGTCGTCGCGCGGGGGGCGATGCCGCAGGGCGGGCACCGGCCCGGCGGGTCGGCATCCCCTCGCCTCCCGGGGCCGGGGGCATCCCGCCGGAGGCCCCGCGCCGGTGCCCGACGCAGGGCGGCGCCTCGCGCACCCTCCCGCGGCCCCAGGCGCGGCGCGACCCCGCCGCGACCCTGCGGCTCAGCCGAGCGCGGCGTCGCAGCGGGCGCAGGTGCCGGGGTGGGAATGGGTCCCGACATCCGGCAGGATCCGCCAGCAGCGCAGGCATTTGCTGCCCTCGGCGGGCTCGAAGACCACGCCGACGCCGGGCACCTCGGGCAGGCGGAAGGCCTCCTGCGGCGCGGGGTCGGCGGTGAGCGAGAGGCCCGAGGTGATGCAGACCTCGGCGAAGTCCACCGACCTCAGCGCGGCGAGCAGGCCTGCGTCCTCCACATGCACCACCGGCGCGGCCTCGAGCGAGGCGCCGATCACCTTGGCCGCGCGCTGCACCTCGAGCGCGGCCGTGACCACGCGGCGGGCGCGCCGGATCCCGGCCCATTTCCCGGCCAGCGCCTCGTCGCGCCACTCCGCCGGGGTTTCGGGGATGTCCTGGAGGTGCACCGAGGAGTCCTCGCCGGGAAAGCGCGAGAGCCAGACCTCCTCCATGGTGAAGACCAGGATCGGCGCGAGCCAGGTCGTCAGCCGGTGGAACAGCAGGTCGAGCACCGTGCGCGCCGCCCGGCGGCGGGGCGAAGTGGGCGCATCGCAGTAGAGCGCATCCTTGCGGATGTCGAAGTAGATCGCCGAGAGATCGACGGTGCAGAAGTTGAACAGCGCCTGGAACACGCCCTGGAAGTCATAGGCGGTGTAGCCCTCGCGCACGGCGCGGTCGAGCTCGGCCAGCCGGTGCAGGACCCAGCGCTCCAGTTCCGGCATCTCCCCCGGCGTCACCCGCTCTGCCTCGGTGAAGCCCGCGAGGTTGCCGAGCATGAAGCGCATGGTGTTGCGCAGCCGGCGGTAGCTGTCGGCCGTGCCCTTCAGGATCTCGGGGCCGATGCGCTGGTCGGCGGTGTAGTCCGACTGCGCCACCCAGAGCCGCAGGATGTCGGCGCCGTATTCGCGGATCACCTCCTGCGGGGCGACGATGTTGCCCAGCGACTTCGACATCTTCATGCCCTTCTCGTCGAGCGTGAAGCCGTGGGTCAGCACGCCGCGGTAGGGCGCCCGACCGATCGTGCCGCAGGCCTGGAGCATCGAGGACTGGAACCAGCCGCGGTGCTGGTCGGTGCCCTCGAGGTAGAGGTCGGCGAGGCCGTCCCCGGTGCCGTCGGGCCGGTCGCGCAGCACGAAGGCATGGGTGGAGCCCGAGTCGAACCAGACGTCGAGGATGTCGAAGACCTGCTCGTAATCCTCGGGGTTGGCGTCGTTGGCGAGGAAGCGCTCCTTTGCGCCGGGCTTGTACCAGGCATCGGCGCCCTCGGCCTCGAAGGCCTCGAGGATGCGGGCGTTCACGGCCTCGTTGCGCAGCAGGAAGTCGGGGTCGGTCGGCTTGGCGCCCTTCTTCACGAAGCAGGTGAGCGGCACGCCCCAGGCGCGCTGGCGGCTCAGCACCCAGTCGGGCCGGGCCGAGATCATCGCATGCAGCCGGTTCCGCCCGGCCGGCGGCGTGAAGGTCACGAGCTCGTCGATCGAGCGCAGCGCGCGCTCGCGGATGGTGCGGCCCCAGGTGTCCTGCCCGTCGCCCACCGGCCGGTCGATCGCGGCGAACCACTGGGGCGTGTTGCGGTAGATCAGCGGCGCCTTCGAGCGCCAGGAATGCGGGTAGGAGTGGCGCAGCTTCGCCTTGGCGAAGAGCGCGCCGACCGAATGCAGCGCCCTGATGACGCTGACGTTGGCGGGCCCTTCCTTGCCGTCGGGCAGGATGATGTGCTGGCCCCCGAAGATCGGCAGGTCGGCGCGGAAGCTGCCGTCCGGCTCGACGTTGTAGGTCATCGGCAGGCCGAACTTCTGGCCCAGCAGGTAGTCGTCATCGCCATGGCTCGGCGCGGTGTGGACGAAGCCGGTGCCCGCGTCCTCGGTGACGTGCTCGCCCGGGAGCATCGGGACGTCGTAGTCCCACTCTCCCTGGCCGCCCTCGATGCCGCGGAACGGGTGGGCGAGGGTGAGGGCGCCGAGTTCCTCCGCCGTCACGCCGCGCAGGCGGCGATGCATCGAGGCGTCGAGCCTGGCCGCGGCGAAGACCTGCTCCGCCAACTTGTCGGCGACAAGGTAGGTCGCGCCGACGGTGGCGTTGGACTCCTGCGGCCGGCCGGTGACCTCGTAGAGGCCGTAGGCGATGTCGGGGTTGTAGGCGACGGCGCGGTTCTGCGGAATCGTCCAGGGGGTGGTGGTCCAGATCAGCACCCGCGCGGTCTCCAGCCCGGCGGGCCCGGCGACCACGCGGAAGGGCACCCAGACCTGGTGGCTGGTGTGGTCGTGATACTCAACCTCCGCCTCGGCGAGCGCGGTCTTCTCGACCGGCGACCAGAGCACGGGCTTCGAGCCCTGGTAGAGTGTTCCCGTCATCAGGAACTTCATGAACTCCTCGGCGATGACCCGCTCGGCATGGAAATCCATGGTCAGGTATGGGTCCTTCCAGTTGCCGGTCACGCCGAGACGCTTGAACTCCTCGCGCTGCACGCCGATCCAGTGCTCGGCGAAGCGCCGGCACTCCTGCCGGAAGGCGATCACGTCCACCTCGTCCTTGTTGCGGCCGGCGGCGCGATACTGCTCCTCGATCTTCCACTCGATGGGCAGGCCGTGGCAGTCCCAGCCCGGCACGTAGCGCGCATCCCTGCCCATCATCTGCTGGCTGCGCACCACCATGTCCTTCAGGATCTTGTTGAGCGCGTGCCCGATGTGCAGGTGCCCGTTGGCATAGGGCGGGCCGTCGTGCAGGGTGAAGGGCGCCCGGCCCTTCCGTTCGCGCAGCCGGTCGTAGACGCCGATCCGCTCCCACCGCGCCAGCCACTCGGGCTCGCGCTGGGGCAGGCCTGCGCGCATCGGGAAGTCGGTCTCGGGCAGGAACACGGTGTCGCGGTAGTCGGGCGTCTCGGCGGACATGCGGATCGGTCCTTCGGAAGGCGGGATCTGGGGCGGGGAGCGGTGCGGCGGCGGGCGCCTTGTCCCGGCGGCTCTGGACGTGTCAGAGCGCCGGGCCGGTAATTCGCGGAATTCCGAGGCCCAGGGTCATGCGGCGCCTTATAGGCAGGGGCCCGGGGCAGGTAAAGTGGCCCGCGCCGGGCAGGTGCCTTGCGTCAGGGGTCGGGCCCGCCCGGCGCGGCCTGCCGGCCCGCCGCCCAGCGGTTCAGCCAGGCGAGGCCGGCGAGCGCGAGGCCGAGCGCGAGGAAGGAGAACACCCTGAGGAGCCCCGTGAGCCCTGAGGCGTCGATCAGGAAGACCTTGGCGACGGTCAGCGCGATCACCGTCATCGCCACCCGCCGCAGGAGCGCGCTGCGCCGGGCGAGCGCCTGGTAGAGCAGCCCGCCCCCGGCGATGAGGAGCGCCACGGTATAGCTGTAGAGCTCGGGCTGGGTGAAGGTGCCGTCGGCGATCTCGGCGCCGCGCCAGAACCAGCGGATCTCGAGGAAGGCCCAGAGCGCGGCGAAGAGCCCCGCCGCCCAGGCGAAGGCCGTCCGCCAGCGCAGCCAGCCGGCATGCCGGGCGATGGTGCCGAAGACCGCCGCGGGCAGCAGATAGGCCACCGTCAGCGTGTCGGCCGGCGCGAGGCCGCGCGGCGGCGGCACCCAGGGCGAGGAGGAGGGGTTGAGGATGGTGAGCGCGACGAGGAATGAGAGCGCCGCGAGCAGGCCGAAGACAGCGGCGAGGATGCGCCCGACCCACAGCAGCCGCCCGCTCGCCGTGGCGCGGTAGAGCTGCCCGAGCGCGCTGGCAAGCCAGGCAAGGCCGAGCAGGCTCGCCGACCAGTGCGCGAGGCCCTCGTCGGGTGCGATCTCGGCCGCGCCGCGCCAGATCAGGACGACGGCGAAGATGCCGCCGAAGCTCCAGAGCCCGGCATCCAGCATCGCCCGGCTCCGGGGGCGGTCCTCGGGCAGGGCCGCGCGCGCAAGGCCGAGTCCGGCGAGCGCCGCGCCGAAGGCGAGGCATGCGGTCGCGATCGGCACGGTTTCGAGGTAGGCGGGCAGGCCGGGGTCAAGGATCAGCCGCCAGCCGAGCGTCAGCACGCCCGCGGCCAGGAAGAGGCCGAGCTCGGGCAGGCCGAAGCGGCGGTCGAGCGCCGCGGCCGCGGCGACGAGCACGGCCAGCGCCACGGTGAGCGCCTCGCCCGACAGCAGGGTGAAGAGCGCAAGCGCGATCAGCGTCAGCGCCGCGAGTGCGGCATAGGCGCTGCGCCGGCGGTCGGCGCCCTCGGCCTGCGCGAAGCGGCCGGCGAGAAGCGTCATGAAGCCGGCCAGGGCGATGGCGTGGCCTGCCCAGGGCCAGGCGCCGATCTTCGCCGCAGGCTGCCAGAAGAGCTCGAGCGCGATCAGCGCGGCAGGGGCGAAGGCGGCGGATGCCGCGGCCCAGGCGGCGGCGAAGGGCCGGCGGAAGCCGCGCCAGGCGGCCGCGGCCGAGACGGCCGCCGCCAGCCCGGCGATCAGCGCAACCGTGGCAGGCGGGCTCGCCTCGGGGTCGGCGCCCGGCAGGAACAGCGCATGCGCCGCGAAGAGGTCGCCCGGCCGGAAGGCCTGCACCACGACCAGCGCAAGGAAGGCGCCTGCCGGTATGGCGGCGAGGTCGGCAAGGCCCGGTGCCCGCCAGGCCCAGGTGGCGGGGGCCGCCGCAAGGCCTGCCAGCGCGGCGAAGGCCAGTGCCTCGGGAAGCGGACCGGTCCCGAGCGGGGCGATGACGAGAAGCAGGCTCGATACCGCGACCGCGGCGGCGGCGATCACGACCGGGGGGATCGGCCGAAGCGCCCCCTTCGCCAGGGCGGCCTCGGCGAGGCAGGGGCCGGGATGGGTGGGCCAGGGTTCCAGCCGCGGCAGGGCGATGGCGGCGACGGCCGCCCAGGCGAGAAGCGCGACGAGCCCCGTCGCCTCGCCCCCCGCGGCGAAGACCGCGAGGCCCGAGAGGTAGGCGAGGCCGAGCGCCAGCGCCGAGACCCAGCCCCAGCGCCGCATCGCGTCGATCGCAAGGCCGGTGGCGGCCAGAAGCCCGTGGAAGGCGTAGAACGGCCAGCCGCTTCCGGCCTCGCCGCCGACGAGGAAGGGCGCCGCGGCGGCACCGGTCAGGCCGGCCGCGGCGAGGAAGGGTCCGTAGCTCCAGCCGAGGCCCACCGCCAGCGCCGAGACCGCCGCCAGCCCGCCGAAGGCGACCTGCGGGCCGATCAGCCCGTAGAGCCCCCGCGCCGCGAGGATCGCCGCGTAGAGCACGACCACACCCGCCGAGGCGAAGACCGAGGGAAGGTAGGCCGTGGCGCGGTCCTCACCGTCGCCGGAGCGGCGCCGGATGCGTTCGCCCGCGGTGACGAGCGCGGCGCCGAAGCCGAGTGCGGCGAGCACCCGCAGCCCGGGGGAGATCAGCCCTCTCTCGATCCCGTACTGGACGAGGAAGATCCCGGCGAGGCCGAGCGAGACGGCCGAGACGACGTAGATCCAGTTGTCGCGCAGCCAGAGCGCCGCGCGCGGGGGTCGGTGCGGCGCGGCGGGAGCCGGCGCGGGCTGCCCTGCGCCGGCTGGTGCGGCGGGCGCCGGCCGGATGGGCAGCGCTTCTGCGGTGGCCGGCTGGGCGGCGTCCGGCGCGGCTGGCGTTGTGGCGGGGGCCGGCCGGGTCGGCTGGGGCGGCGGCGGCGCCTGCGGGATCCTCGCGGCCGCCATCGCCTCGAGCCGTGCCTCGAGCAGGTCGAGGCGGTTCTTCAGCCGGCCCACGGCGGCGAGCGCGATGATGGCCAGCACGGGCGCCGCAAGCGCGGCCAGGATCCCCAGAAGGATCAGCACGCCCTCCATGCCCGCGTCCCCGTCGCCGCGACCGCCCCTCGCGGCGGCCTGCCGGTGACGCTAGCGGCAAGTCGCGGGCGGCGCCAGCCGGGTTGGCCGGGGCAGCGGCGTCAGGCGGTGCGCGGCTGCGGCCGGTCGACGAGGAAGTCGGTGACGGCCGCCCCGACCCACATCGCGGTCAGGGCGACCCAGGCGGTCGCCACGAGGATCGACCCGCCGGTGACGCCGGCACCGATGGCGCAGCCGCCGGCGAGCATGCCGCCGAAGCCCATCAGCGCGGCCCCGGCGATGGCGCGCTGCATCGCCCCCGCGCCCTCGAAGCCCTGGAACGCCAGGTCGCCGCCCGCCCAGGCGGCAAGGAAGGCGCCGAGGAAGACGCCGGGCACGAGGCCGACGTCGAACTCCCAGGCCGCGCCGCGGTCGAGGAGGAACATCAGCGTGTCGGCCGAGGGGCCGGTGAAGGTGACGCTCTCGACCTGCACCGGATCGAAGGCGACCTGGGCGAGGCCGAAGGTCAGGATCCAGCCCAGCGCCACGGCAAAGCCGACGCCACAGGCGAAGACGAGGATGCGTACTCCGACGCGGTTGCGCAGCGCCACCGCGACCGCCAGGGCCGAGAGCGCGAGGCCGAGCGCCAGCCCCGCGCCCGGCGGCAGCGCGAGCGCCGACAGGAGATCGACGTTGCGCCCCCCGGGCGTGGCCCAGAGGGCGGCAAGACGCTCGCGCAGGGGCGCGAGGACGCCCGAGAGGCTCATCTGCGCCACGACCGCGAAGATCAGCCCCGAGACGAGCGAGCGCAGGTTGCCGGTGGCGGCCAGCACGAGGAGCCGGCCCGAGCAGCCGCGGGCCAGCACCATCCCCGCGCCGAAGAGAAGCCCGCCGATGATCGCCCCCGACCAGGAGCCCGTCACCGCCATCATGCGGGCATCCGCCGCGCGCAGCAGCCCCAGCGCCTCGGCCCCCTGCACCCAGACCAGCGCCGTCGAGAAGGCCAGCAGCCAGACCGCGACCCGCGGGCCGATCGTGCCGCGGGCGAACTCGACCGTCGCCGCCCTGAGGCAGAACCCCGAGCGCTGGGCGGCCAAGCCGAAGGTCAGCCCCGCAATCAGGCCGAAAAGCGCTGCCGCAGGGCCTTCGCCAAGCCGTTCGGCCAGCCGCGCGATCAGGTCGAGGAAGGGCATGGCCGTCTGTCCCGCACAAGCTCGGCAGGATGCATAGGTCGCGGCTCGGTGCCGCGGCCTTGATCTGGATCATCGGGGCAGAATCCGCTCGCGCCCGACCGCGAACGGGCGTATCCGGGCGTGATGGATCACCGCACCATCCTGGCGCTTGCCGAGGCCGCGCGGCTGCCGCGCTGGCGGCAGCCGGTCGCGCTCCTGTTCCTGATGGCCGCCGCCATGCCGATCTCGTTCGCCACCTGGTCGGCGCTGCTCAACAACTTCGTGATCGAGCGGGCGGGCTTCACCGGCGTCGAGATCGGGTGGCTGCACACGGTGCGCGAGATCCCCGGCTTCCTCGCGATCGGGGTCATCGCGGTGCTGCTGGTGATGCGCGAGCAGGTGCTGGCGGTGGTCTCGCTGCTGCTCCTCGGCGCGGCGACCGCGATCACCGCCATGTTCCCCTCCTTCGGGGGGCTTCTCTTCGTGACGCTGCTCTCCTCGATCGGCTTCCACTACTACGAGACGGTGAATCAGTCGCTGCAGCTCCAGTGGCTGCCGAAGGACCGCGCGCCGATCGTGCTGGGCCAGATCCTCGCCGTCGGATCGGGGGCGTCGCTCGTCGCCTACGGGCTCCTGGTCCTTACGTGGAAGACCTTCGACCTCGGCTACAACTTCGTCTACCTCGCCGCCGGCGGCGTGACGATGGCGATGGTGGCCTTCGCGGCCTTCGCCTATCCGCAGTTCGAGGCGCCGAACCCGCAGCTCAAGCGGCTGGTCCTGCGCCGGCGCTACTGGCTCTACTATGCGCTGCAGTTCCTCTCCGGGGCGCGGCGGCAGATCTTTGTCGTCTTCGCCGCCTTCATGATGGTCGAGCGCTTCGGCTTCGAGGTCCACCAGCTCACCGCGCTCTTCATCATCAACTTCCTGGCCAACATGGCCTTCGCGCCCCTGATGGGCCGCGCCGTCGCCCGCTACGGAGAGCGCAACGTGCAGCTCTTCGAATATGCGGGGCTGACGCTGGTGTTCCTCGCCTACGGCGGCATCTACTGGTTCGGCTGGGGCATGATGGTGGCGGCGGCGCTCTACGTGCTCGACCATCTGTTCTTCGCCCTGTCGATGGCGCTCAGGACCTACTTCCAGAAGATCGCCGACCCCGGCGACATCGCACCCACGGCGGCGGTGGCCTTCACCATCAACCACATCGCCGCGGTGTTCCTGCCGGCGCTGCTCGGCTACCTCTGGGTGCTGTCGCCGGCCTCGGTCTTCGCCCTCGCGGCGGGGCTGGCGGCGCTGTCGCTGGGGCTTGTCGCGCTGATCCCCCGGCACCCGGCGAAGGGCAACGAGACGATCCTGTCGCGCTTCGCCCACCCCGCACCGGCGGAGTAGCGGTGGGCCGCAGCCGCCCTATATCAGCGTCAGGCGGGAAGGGAGGTGCCGATGTTCGGATACGCCAGCAGCAAGATGCAGATGGTTGCGCCCGAGGAGGCGCTGCCGGGCCGCGACCGGCCGATCCCGACCGCGGCAACCCATTTCGTCAGCGGCCGGCCGCTCGACGCCGCGGTTCCCGCCGGCTTCCGGGTGGCGATGTTCGGCATGGGCTGCTTCTGGGGGGTGGAGCGCAAGTTCTGGCAGATCCCCGGGGTCTGGCTGACCTCGGTCGGCTATGCGGGCGGCTACACGCCGAACCCGACCTACGAGGAGGTCTGCACCGGCCGGACCGGGCACAACGAGGTGGTGCGCGTCGTCTACGACCCCGCGCAGGTGAGCTACGAGGAGCTTCTGCGCGTCTTCTGGGAGGGCCACGACCCGACCCAGGGCATGCGCCAGGGCAACGACCGGGGCACGCAGTACCGCTCGGGCATCTACGTCTTCGACCAGGCGCAGCGCGCCGCGGCCGAGCGCAGCCGCGCGCTCTACCAGGAGAGGCTGGCCGCCGCCGGCTACGGGCCGATCACGACCGAGATCCGCGATGCCCCGCCCTTCTACCACGCCGAGGAGTATCACCAGCAGTATCTCGCCAAGAACCCCGGCGGCTACTGCGGCGTGGGCGGAACCGGCGTGGCCTGCCCGGTCGGGCTGACGGCAGAGGCGACCGGCGGCCGGGCTTGACCGGGCGCCGCCGGCGGCCTAACCGGCTGCGGGCAGGCTGCGCCGGAGAGGGGCGATGACGACGTTCACCGCGATCACCACGCTTCCGGGCCGGGAACGGGCCGAGGCGCTCTCGGCGGCGCTCGAGGCGCTCGGCCCTGCGGGCGTCGGCGTCTTCGAGGTCGAGGACGGCTCGGGGTTGCACGAGGTCGCCGGCTATTTCGAGGCGCCGCCGGATGCGGTGGGGCTTGCGCTGCTGGCCGCGGCGCACGGCGCGGCCGACTTCGCCGTGTCGGAGCTGCCCGAGACCGACTGGGTCGCCCATGTCCGCCGCGAGCTCGCGCCGGTCGAGGCGGGGCGGTTCTTCGTCCACGGCAGCCACGACGCCGACCGCGTGCCGCCGGGGCGCGAGGCGCTGCTGATCGAGGCGGCGATGGCCTTCGGCACCGGGCATCACGGAACCACGCAGGGCTGCCTGCTTGCGATCGACCGGCTGGCCGCCGCGGGGTTCCGGCCGGGCCGGGTCGCGGACATCGGCTGCGGCACCGCGGTGCTGGCGATGGCCGCGGCGCGGGTCTGGCCGGAGGCGGAGGTCATCGCCTCGGACAACGATCCGCTCGCCGTCGAGGTCGCCGGGGCGAACCTCGCGGCCAACGGGCTTTCGGGGCGCGTCCTCTGCCTCGTGGCCGAGGGCTTCGGTCACCCGCGCCTGTCCGCGGCGCCCTTCGACCTCGTGCTGGCCAACATCCTCAAGGGGCCGCTCGTCGATCTCGCCCCGACGATGGGTGATTCGGTCGCGCCGGGCGGGCGTGTCGTGCTCTCCGGCATCCTCGAGGAGCAGACCCCGGAAATCGTGGACACATACGCAGCCGCAGGGTTCACTGTCGCCACGGCGGAAATGATCCGCGGCTGGGCGACGGTCACGCTTGTGCGCAACGGCCGCAACGTGGTGTAGTGCGGCATTCGGGAGGCGTCTGTGTCGAAGTTCGGCCGCATTTCGGCCGGATACTGGGCGCCCGTATGAGTGATTGGAAATTCTGGGAGGCTGGAGGCTGCCAGATGAACCAACAGTACCGCGAGTTCGGCGCCCGGCTGAAGCGGATCGACCGGCGCCACCGCAAGCTGGCTGACGGCTACGTCACGAGCATCAACCACGACGGGCTGATCGTCGCGGTCCCGCGCCGCCGGCGGATCCGGGTCCCCTTCGCGGGGCTCGCGCTGCTCGCCGTCGGCGTCCTCGCGCTCAAGGGCATCTTCTACGCCCAGCTCGGCCCCGAGGTCTACGAGGCCCGCGTCGCCGCGCTCGCGCAGGGCACGCAGGTCGAGCGCATCGGGGCCTGGGTCATGCAGCCCGATCCGGTGACGCTCTGGTTCGCGGCGCAGGCCGGCGCCATCGCACGCTGAGCCCGGGCCGACCCCACGCCGCGCCGGACGCGGCGGACGAAATGCGAAGGCCGCCCGCGGTTGTCCCGTGGCGGCCTTGATGCGTTCCTGCCGGCAGCCCGGTCCGGTCGTGCCGGGACGGGGCCGCCGCGGAGATCTCAGCGGATCGCGTCGATGTCGCTGCGGCTCAGACCGATGTCGTCGAGCTCGTGGTCGGACAGGCGCGACAGAGCCTTGCGCGTCACGCGCGCGTCGTTCCAGGCGATGATGCGGCCGACAATGGCCGAAACCGCCGACGAAACGCTGAACCCGACGGTGCGGTCGGTCGCGACGCCGTGGGTGTGGTCGAGAGTGGCCATTTCCGTTTTCCTTGCGAACTGCCTCTATCCCGGAATCCGTTGTCCGGCGACGCGGCGGATCTAGGTGATCCGCGCGAGCCCGACAATCCGGGCGCGGCGCATGGCCGCCATGCATACGCTGCAACGCAGAAAAATCTGCCTAACCAAATGTAATGAAAAGGTAAATCCCGTCAGCTCGCGCGCCGCGCCGGCGCTGGCCATCGGCCTGCGTCCTGCCGCACGGACCGGGCGGCGACCGCCGCGCCGGAGGCCGGGCGCCTGCGTCAGGGCGCTGGCGGATGTTCCCTTTTCGTGCTAACCCTCGGCCCGATGCCGGAAACAGACGCCGGAGAGCGGCGCGGGCGGGGCGGGTCGTGCGGGCACGGGAGACGGGGGCGGGATGCGCATCATCGGCATCGATCCGGGGCTGAGGGCGCTCGGCTGGGGCGTCATCGAGGTTGACGGTTCGCGGCTCCGGCACGTGGCAAACGGCATCTGCGTCTCGGGCGGGGGAACGCTGGCCGAGCGGCTGCTTCGGCTGCACCGGGGCCTGTCGGCCGTGGTGGCCGAGCACCGGCCCGACGCGGCGGCGGTGGAACAGACCTTCGTCAGCCGCGACGGGGCCGCAACGCTCAAGCTCGGTCAGGCGCGCGGCATCGCCCTTCTCGTCCCCGCCCAGGCGGGGATCGGCGTCGGGGAATACGCCCCGAACGCGGTCAAGAAGGCCGTCGTCGGGGTCGGCCATGCCGCCAAGGCCCAGGTCGATCACATGGTGCGGGTCCAGCTTCCTGGGGTGCAGGTCGCGGGGCCCGATGCCGCCGACGCCCTCGCCGTGGCGATCTGCCACGCCCACCATCTGGCGACCGCCGGGCGCCATGCCGCGGCCCTGCTCCGGGCCGGCGCATGATCGGGCGGCTCTCGGGGCGGATCGGCATGAAGGGCGAGGGGCACGTGCTCCTCGATGTCGGCGGCGTCGGCTACATCGTCCATGTCTCCGACCGGACGCTGGCCGCCCTGCCGCCCGTGGGCGAGGCCGCCCGGCTCTGGACCGACCTGCTGGTGCGCGAGGATCTGCTGCAGCTCTTCGGCTTCCCCACGCTGCAGGAACGCGAGTGGCACCGGTTGCTGATGACCGTGCAGGGGATCGGCGCCAGGGCCTCGATGGCGATCCTCGGCACGCTCGGGGCGGAGGGGCTGGCGCGGGCGATCGCGCTCGGCGACTGGACGGCGGTGAAGGCCGCGCCGGGCGTCGGGCCGAAGCTTGCCCAGCGGGTGGTGATGGAGCTGAAGGGCCGGGCGCCCGCGATGATGGCGCTCGGGCTCGAGGAGGCGCCGGCGGCCGCCGCGCTGCCGCCGGAACCGGCCGGGCGGGAGGACGCCTCCGCGGCCGGTCCGGCCGCGCCGGCGCGCGCCGCGGCCACGGCCGAGGCGCTCTCGGCGCTGGTCAACCTCGGCTATGCCCAGGGCGAGGCGGCGGCGGCGGTGGCCCGGGCGGCCGGCGAGGCCGAGGGCGCGGATACCGCGGCGCTGATCCGGCTGGCGCTGCGCGCTCTCGCCCCTTCGGCATGACGGCGCCCGCGCCTGCCGGAACCGGCGGCTGTTCGCGGGGCTTTCCCGTGCTGTATCGTTGCGCGTGCAGGAGTGGAGGCTGACCATGGCCACGATGCGCACCTTCGTGCTGATGGCCGCGATGACGGCGCTGTTCCTTGCCGTCGGCTACCTGATCGGCGGGCAGGGCGGGATGCTGCTCGCCTTCCTGATCGCGGCCGGCAGCAACGCGTTCGCCTACTGGAACTCCGACCGGCTCGCGCTCAGGGCGCAGAACGCCGTCGAGGTCGATGCGCGCACCGCGCCCGACCTGCATGCCCTGGTGCGCCGCCTCGCCGACCGTGCGGGCCTGCCGATGCCGCGCCTCTACCTGATCGAGGCCGACCAGCCGAACGCCTTCGCGACCGGCCGTAACCCCCAGAACGCGGCCGTCGCCGCGACCACCGGGCTTCTGCGCGCGCTCTCGCGCGCCGAGGTCGAGGGCGTCATGGCGCACGAGCTCGCCCACATCCGCAACCGCGACACGCTGCTGATGACGGTGACGGCGACCTTCGCGGGCGCGATCTCCATGCTGGCCAACTTCGCGCTGTTCTTCGGCGGCCGGCGCGACAGCGGGCTCGGCGCCCTCGGCGCGCTCGTGCTGATGATCCTCGCCCCGCTCGCCGCGGCGCTGGTGCAGATGGCGATCAGCCGGACGCGGGAATACGAGGCCGACCGCGTGGGGGCCGAGATCTCCGGGGCGCCGCTCGCGCTCGCCTCGGCGCTCCGCAAGATCGCGGCGCTCGCCGGCCGGATCGACCTCGATGCGGCCGAGCGCAACCCCGGCATGGCGCACATGTTCATCGTCAACCCCCTGCATGCCCATGCCCACGATGCCCTGTTCTCCACCCATCCCGCGACCGAGAACCGGATCGCGGCGCTGGAGGAGATGGCGCGGCGCTCCGGCCGCGTCGGGCCGTGGTCGTGAGGCGCAGGCCGGCGGCGGCGGAGCGGCCCGCTTGCCCTGGCACGCGTTCCGCGCGACAGTCGCGCCGAAGATGAGCGACCCCGATCCCCTCCTCCGACCGGACCCGCGCCCCGAGGATGCCGACCGGGCGCTCCGGCCGCAGTTCCTGTCGGAGTTCGTCGGCCAGGCAGAGGCGCGGGCCAACCTCCGCGTGTTCATCGAAAGCGCCCGCCGCCGCGGCGAGGCGATGGACCACACGCTGTTCCACGGGCCGCCGGGCCTCGGCAAGACGACGCTGGCGCAGATCATGGCGCGCGAGCTGGGCGTGAACTTCCGCATGACCTCGGGGCCGGTGCTGGCCAGGGCGGGCGATCTCGCCGCGATCCTGACCAATCTCGAGGCGCGCGACGTGCTCTTCATCGACGAGATCCACCGCCTGAACCCGGCGGTGGAGGAGGTGCTCTACCCCGCGCTCGAGGACTTCGAGCTCGACCTCGTGATCGGCGAGGGGCCGGCGGCGCGCACCGTCCGGATCGGGCTCCAGCCCTTCACGCTGGTCGGCGCGACGACGCGGCTCGGCCTGCTGACGACGCCGCTGCGCGACCGGTTCGGGATTCCGGTGCGGCTGGCCTTCTACAGCGAGGCGGAGCTGCTCGAGATCGTCGCGCGCGGCGCGCGGGTCCTCGGCGTTGCTGCCGAGGCCGAGGGCCTGGCCGAGATCGCGCGCCGCGCGCGCGGCACGCCGCGCATCGCGGGCCGGCTGCTGCGCCGGGTCGTGGATTTCGCCCTCGTCGAGGGCGACGGGCGGATCACGCGGGCGCTCGCCGACGCGGCGCTGACCCGTCTCGGCGTCGATCACCTCGGGCTCGATGCGGCCGACCGGCGCTACCTGTCGCTGATCGCCGAGAGCTACGGCGGCGGCCCGGTGGGTGTGGAGACCCTGTCGGCCGCGCTGAGCGAGAGCCGCGACGCGATCGAGGAGGTGATCGAGCCCTACCTCCTGCAGCAGGGCCTGATCCAGCGCACCCCGCGCGGCCGCGCGCTCGCGCCGCGCGCCTGGCGCCACCTGGGGCTGGAGCCGCCGCGGACGGGCGCGGCGGGCGACCTCTTCGGCGAGGCGGAATGACCCCGGCCGAGGTTGCCGCCTTCTTCACCCACGGCGACGGCAGCTACCGCTTCGCCCGCTGGGTGCGGCCGATCGTGCCCTTCGTGGTCGGCGGCGGGGAGGGCTTCGCCGCCTGCATCCGGCACGGGCTCGCCGAGGTCGCGGCGATCTCGGGGCATCCGGCCGAGCCGGAGGGCGCACCGGTGGACCTGACCTGGGCGGTGCTCGGCGTGGAGCGCTGGCGCGACCTGCCGGCGCTTCCGGGGGCCGAGGCGGCGATCCCCGGCCTTGCCGCGCTGGCCACCCGGCTCGAGGCGCAGGACGCGACGCAGTTCCGCAGCTTCCGCCGCGCCGCCGCGGGCGGGATCGCGGGCGTCACCACCGTGCTGCGGCTTCCCCGCCTGCTGGAGCGCTTTCCGGCCGAGGTCGTCGGCGTGCGGCAGGCGGTGCTGGCGCATCTCACCTGGTCGGTCCCGAAGCTGACGTCGTGGAACATGATGGACGAGGCCCATCGCCTGCGCCCGGAGATGGTCGCGCTGCTGCGCGCGGCCTACGCGCCGGGGCTTCCGGCGGCGGCCGACGACGCCGGCCACGCCGCGTGCCTGGCGGCGGCCATGTCCGCGGCGGCGTAGCGGGGCCGGCCCCGCCATGGTCCACCGGTTCGAGACGCGCGTCTACTACGAGGACACCGACCTCGCCGGCATCGTCTATCATGCCAACTACCTGAAATTCATCGAACGCGCCCGGACCGAATGGGTGCGCGGCCTCGGCATCGACCAGACGCGGCTCAGGGCGGAACGGGGGCTCGTCTTCGCCGTGCGGCGCCTCGAGGCCGACTACCTCGCCCCGGCGCGGTTCGACGACCTGCTCACGGTCGAGACCCGGCCCGTCGGGCTGACCGCGGCGCGGGTCGTCCTTTCCCAGACGGTGCTGCGCGACGGCGTGCCGCTCTTTGCGGCGCAGGTCACGCTCGTCGCCCTGACGCGCGCGGGAAGGCCCGCGCGACTGCCGGCGGAACTCCGCCGGGCCCTTGAATCTCTGGGCAGATCACAAGCAAGTGTTGGCCTTCCCCTTAATTCGGGGTAGAAGCGCGGCTAACAAGAGCTGCATTTCCGCGGCCCCGCAACGAGCAGGAAGATGGAAACGGACACCCTCGCCATGGCGCAGGAGATTGATTTCTCCATGCTCGCCCTCTTCGCCCGTGCCACCTTTACCGTGAAGGTGGTGATGATCCTGCTGCTCCTGGCCTCGTTCTGGAGCTGGGCGATCATCATCCAGAAGTTCATCAACTTCCGCAAGGCGCGTGCCGAGGCCGCCGAGTTCGATCAGGCCTTCTGGTCGGGCGAGCCGCTGGATGAGCTCTACGAGAAGATCGCGCACGAGCCGCGGGGCGCCTCCGAGCGCATCTTCTCCTCGGGCATGCTGGAATGGCGGCGAAGCCATCGCGACGATGGCCGGCTGATCGCCGGCGCCCAGGCGCGGATCGACCGCAGCATGGATGTGGCGATCGCCAAGGAGGCCGAGCAGCTGAACGCGGGCCTGTCGTTCCTGGCCACCGTGGGCGCCACGGCGCCGTTCATCGGCCTGTTCGGCACGGTCTGGGGGATCAAGCATTCCTTCGAGCAGATCGCGATCAGCCAGAACACCAACCTCGCCGTGGTGGCCCCCGGCATCGCCGAGGCGCTGCTGGCGACCGGCATGGGGCTTCTGGCGGCGATCCCGGCGGTCGTGTTCTACAACAAGCTCTCGGCCGACAGCGACCGCATCGTCGGCGGCTACGAGGCCTTCGCGGACGAATTCGCCACCATCCTCTCGCGCCAGCTGGACGCCTGAGATGGCCGCCACGGTGATCAAGCAGGGCGCAGGCGGCGGGCGCCGCCGGGGCAGGCGGCGCGGCCGGCGTCCGGCGGCGATGAGCGAGATCAACGTCACGCCCTTCGTGGACGTGATGCTGGTGCTGCTCATCATCTTCATGGTTGCGGCCCCGCTGCTCACGGTCGGCGTGCCGGTCGAGCTGCCGCGGACCGCCGCCCAGTCGCTGCCGCAGACGCCGGAGGAGCCGCTGACGATCACGCTCGCCGCCGACGGCCGGATCTCGATCATGGAGACCGAGACGCCGGCGGACGAGCTGATCCCGAAGCTGCGCGCCGTCGCCGCCGAGCGGTCGGACGACAAGGTGTTCCTGCGCGCCGACGGCTCGATCCCCTACGAGCGCGTGGTGCAGGTGATGGGGGCGCTGAACGCGGCGGGTTTCGCCGACATCGGGCTGGTGACGGATACCGGCGGGCCAAGGTTCGACGGCGCGACCGCGTCTGACGGCTGAGCACGGCCCATGCACTGGCGCGACATGAACACCGGCACGAAGATCTCGGCGGCAGGGCACGGCGCCCTGATCCTCTGGGTGCTGCTCGGCGGTGTCCTGTTCCGCGCCCGTGAGCCGGCGTTCGAGTTCGCCAATGTCTCGGTGATCTCCGAGGCCGAATTCGCCAGCCTGCGCGAGGCGGCCGCGCCGCGTGAAGAGCCGCAGCAGAGCGAGGCGGCCGGCACGCCGCCGCCGCCGCGGCCCGCGCCGTCCGAGCCGGCGGCCGAAGAGGCCCCGCCCGAGCCGCCCCCGCCCCCCGAGCCGGAGCCCGAGCCGCCGCCTCCGCCCCCGCCCGAGCCGGAGCCCGCGCCGCCGCCGGAACCTGCGCCCGAGCCGGAGCCCTCGCCCGATCCGGGCTCGACCGTGCTCGAGAACGAGGCGCCGCGCCCCGCGCCGCAGCAGGCCGACATCGTGGCCGAGGAGGAGACGCCCCCGCCCGTCGAAGACGTGCAGGAGGCGCCCGTGCCGCAGGAGGCGGTGCGGCCCGAGCCCGCCGAGGAGCCGCAGGTGGTGACCGAGGAGACCGCCCCGGCCGCGCCCGAGGAGACGACGACCGCCATCGTGACCGAGGCCGACACACCGGCGGCCGGCGGCGGGGCGCTCGCGCCCGAGCGCTCGCTGCGCCCGCGGCTGCGCCCCGAGCGGCTCGCGGCCGCCGAACCCCCGGCCGAGCCGGCGCCCGCGCCGCAGCCGGCGGCGCAGCCCGAACCGCAGCCCGAACCGCAGCCCGCGCCGGCCCCCGAGCCCGCGCCGGCCCCCGAACCCGAGCAGTCGGTCGAGGACGCCATCGCCGCCGCGGCCGCCGATGCCGTGGCCGAGGCGCTTGCGGCGGCCGCCCAGGGCGGCCCGACGAGCGAGACCGGCGGCTCGGGGCGCGCGGCGTCCGGCCCGCCGCTCACCGGCGGCGAGCGCGACGCCTTCCGCCTGGCGGTGCAGCGCTGCTGGGTGATCGACCCCGGCTCGGAGGCGAGCCGCATCTCGGTGACGGTGGCCTTCTCGCTCGATCCCTCGGGCCGGGTCAGCGCCGGCCCGACGATGATCGCCAATTCCGGCGGCAGCGACGCCGCGGTGCGCACCGCCTTCGAGGCCGCCCGCCGCGCCATCGTGCGCTGCGGGGCGAGCGGCTTCCCGCTGCCGCCCGAGAAATACGAGCAGTGGCGCGAGGTCGAGATGACCTTCGACGCCAGCGGAGGGCGGATCCGGTGACCCGCCGCTGGGAACCCTGCGGCCGCGGGCAGACTTCCGCCTGTGGCCCGCTGCAGGGGGCCGGGCACCGGCCGCCGCGACGTGCTATCCAGTCAGACGACCCCCAGGAGAAGAGGGCGCCATGAAGACCACGCTGATCTCCACCCTTGCCGCGCTGGCGCTGCTGGCGGGCCCCGCCGCCGGTCCGGCCCGTGCGCAGGAGCCGCTGCGCATCATCATCGAGGAGGGCGTGGTCGAGCCGATCCCGGTCGCCATCCCGACCTTCATCGCCGAGACCCCGGGCGCCGAGCAGGTGGCGGCCGAGATCACCCGCGTGGTGGCGGCGAACCTCGTGGGCACCGGCCTGTTCCGCGAGATCTCGCCCGACGCCTTCATCAGCCGGATCACCAGCTTCGACGCCCCGGTGCAGTACGCCGACTGGAAGGCGATCAACGCCCAGGCGCTGGTGACCGGCGCCGTGGCGCTGGGCGGCGACGGGCGGCTGAACGTCAAGTTCCGCCTGTTCGACGTGTTCTCCGACGCGCCGCTGGGCGACGGCCTGCAGTTCGGCGGCACCGCGCAGAGCTGGCGGCGCATGGCGCACAAGGTCTCCGATGCCGTCTACAGCCGGATCACCGGCGAGGGCGGCTACTTCGACAGCCGCGTCGTCTTCGTCGCCGAGAGCGGGCCGAAGGATGCCCGCCAGAAGCAGATCGCGATCATGGACCAGGACGGCGCGAACGTGCAGTACCTGACCGATGCCTCCTCGATCGTGCTCGCACCGCGCTTCTCGCCCACCGGCAACCAGATCCTCTACACCAGCTACGAGACCGGCCGCCCGTCGATCTACCTGCTCGACATCGCCTCGGGCCAGCGGCGGCAGATCGCGGCCGATGCGGAATCGATGACCTTCTCGCCCCGCTTCTCGCCCGACGGCAGCCGCGTGGTGTATTCGATGAGCCAGGGCGGCAATACCGAC
Organism: Paracoccaceae bacterium; assembly: GCA_026419405.1. GTDB lineage: Bacteria > Pseudomonadota > Alphaproteobacteria > Rhodobacterales > Rhodobacteraceae > JANZZL01. The sequence goes on from JANZZL010000019.1 coordinate 19,155, forward strand.
CTCTGGATGCAGGATCTCTCCGGCGGCGCGCCGGTGCGCCTGACCAACGCGCCCTCGATCGAGACGGCGCCCTCGTTCAGCCCCGACGGAACCCGGATCGTGTTCGAGAGCGACCGGTCGGGAACCCAGCAGCTCTACGTGATGTCGGTAAACGGCGGCGAGCCGACGCGCATCAGCTTCGGCCCCGGCCGCTACGGCACGCCGGTGTGGAGCCCGCGCGGCGACTACATCGCCTTCACCAACCAGAACCAGGGCCGCTTCCACATCGGCGTGATGCGCACCGACGGCAGCAACGAGCGGCTGCTCACCGCCTCGTTCCTCGACGAAGGTCCGACCTGGGCGCCGAACGGCCGCGTCATCATGTTCCAGCGCGAGACGGCCGGGGCGACCGGGGTCGTCTCGCTCTACACGGTGGACATCTCGGGGCGCAACCTCAGGGCGATCCCGACGCAGACGGGCGGCTCCGATCCCTCCTGGGGGCCGCTCCTGCCCTGACGGCCAAGTTTTCAAGGCGCGGGCGAGGTGCTATCGTCCGCGCAACATCGAGCACCGGATAACAGACAGGATCCCCCCACATGACCAGCATCTTCGGCAAGGCCCTTCTCCTGACCGCACTTCTGGGCCTCGCGGCCTGCGCCAACCCCGACCGCTTCGGCGGCGCGGGCGGACCGGGCGGCGCGGGCGGGCCGGGCGGCATCGACACCGGCGGCCTCGGCAGCCCCTCCGACCCGCGGTCGGTCGCCTACTTCAACCAGACCATCGGCGACCGGGTGCTCTTCGCGGTGGACCAGTCCACGCTCGACGCCGTGGCGCAGCAGACGCTCACCCAGCAGGCGCAGTGGCTGAACGCCAACACCCAGTACTCGGCGATCATCGAGGGCCATGCCGACGAGCAGGGGACTCGGGAATACAACCTCGCCCTCGGCGAGCGGCGCGCCAATGCGGTGCGCGAGTTCCTGATCAGCCAGGGGGTGGCCGGCAACCGGCTGCGCACCATCAGCTACGGCAAGGAACGCCCGATCCAGGTCTGCTCCGACGAGAGCTGCTATCGCCTGAACCGGCGCGCGGTGACCGTGCTGTCGGCGGGCGCGGGCGTCTGAGCCGATGCTGAGGCTTGCCCTTGTGCTCAGCCTCGTCCTGGCCGGCCCCGCCATCGGGCAGAGCCGGGAGGAGACGCTTGCCGACATCCGCCAGCAGCTCACCGTGCTCTGGGTCGAGGTGCAGAACCTCAAGCGCGAGCTGTCGACGACCGGCGCGCCGCAGACCGGTCTTCAGGGGTCGTCGCTGCTCGACCGGGTGACCTCGGCCGAGAGCGAGCTGTCGCGGCTGACCGCCAAGACCGAGGAGCTGCAGAACCGCATCGATACGCTGGTGCGCGACGGCACGAACCGGATCGGCGACCTCGAATTCCGCCTCTGCGAGCTCGAGGCGGGCTGCGACGTCTCCAAGCTCGGCGACACGCCCACGCTGGGCGGCGGCGCGATGCCGCAGGCCGGCGGGGCGGCCCCGGCGGCGGGGGCGGGCGGCGGTACGGGCGGCGGCACGACCCTTGCCGTGGGCGAGCAGGCCGACTTCGACCGGGCCAAGGCGGCCTTCGACGCGGGCGACTTCGCCGGTGCGGCTGGCCTGTTCCAGACCTTCACCCAGACCTACACCGCGGGGCCCCTCAACGGGCAGGCGCATTACTGGCGCGGCGAGGCGCTGGCGCGCCAGGGCGATACCGCCGGCGCGGCGCGCGCCTTCCTCGACAGCTTCTCGGGGGCGCCCTCCGGCCCGGTCGCGGCGCAGGCGCTGTTCCGTCTCGGCCAGTCGCTGGGCGAACTCGGCCAGGTGCAGGAGGCCTGCGTGACGCTCGGCGAGGTCGGCGTCCGCTTCCCCGGCGCGCCCGCCGCGGCCGAGGCCCAGGCCGCACGGCAGGCGCTCGGCTGCCGGTGAGCCTTCCCGACCGCTTCGCCGCGCGGATGGCGGAGCTGGCGGGCACGGCGGCCGCAGGCCCCTTCGGTGTTGCGGTCTCGGGCGGGGGCGACTCCGCGGCGCTGCTGGAACTCGCGGCGGACTGGGCCGCCGCGCGCGGGGTCGCGCTATGCGTCGCCACCGTGGACCACGGCCTGCGCCCCGGCGCGGCGGCCGAGGCAGACGCGGTCGCGGCGCGGGCCGCGGCGCTCGGTCTGCCGCACGAGACGCTCGCCTGGCGCTGGGACGGCAGCGGCAACCTGCAGGACAGCGCGCGGCGTGGGCGGCTCGGGCTGCTCGCCGCCTGGGCCGGACGGCATCGGCTGGCCGGGGTGCTGCTCGGCCACACGCGCGACGACGTGGCCGAGACCTTCCTGATGCGGCTGGCCCGCGGGGCGGGCGTGGACGGGCTTGCGGCGATGGCGGCGCGGCGGCGCGCGTCCGGCGTCCTCTGGCTGAGGCCGCTCCTGGGCGAGTCGCGCGCCGCGCTGCGCGAGGAACTGCGCCGCCGCGGTCTCGGCTGGAGCGAAGACCCCTCGAACGACGACCCGCGCTTCGGCCGGGCGAGGGCGCGCGCCGCGCTCGTCGCGCTGGCGCCGCTCGGCATCGACGCGGCGGCGCTCGCGGCGACGGCCGGGCGCCTGGCCGAGGCGCGGCAGGCGCTCTGCCGGGCGGCCGCCGAGGCCGCGGCGCGCCTTGCCCGGGAGGGCGCCGCGGGCGAGCTGCGGATCGAGGCGGCGGGCCTTGCCGCGCTGCCGCCCGAGACCGCCCGGCGCCTGCTCGTGGGCGCGCTGACCTGGGTCTCCTCCGCCGAATACCCGCCGCGCCAGCACGCGCTGGCCGCGCTGCGCGCCCGCATCGACGCCGGCAGGCCGGGCACGCTGCATGGCTGCCGGGTGTCGGTCGGCGGCGGCGCGATCACGGTCCTGCGCGAGGGGCGCGCGGTCGCCGGCCTCGCCGCGCCGGCGCCCGGACGGTGGGACGGGCGCTGGGAGATCGCCGCCCCGCCGGGCGCCGCGACCCGCCCCGGGCTGGAGATCCGGGCGCTGGGCGAGCGCGGCCTCGCCGCATGCCCCGACTGGCGGACCACCGGCGCAGCGCGCGCCGCGCTGCTCGCCGCGCCGGCCGTCTGGGCGGGCGAGCGGCTCGTCGCCGCCCCGCTCGCCGGACGCCCCGAGGGCTGGAGCGCGCGGCTCCTGCGCCCCTTCGCCGCGACGTTCACCGCGGATTGAACCTCACCGCGTTATGTCTATCTTAGGTCCAGACGGCCCGGTGCCTTCGCACGGCCGAAGTTTGGGAGTTCTTCGTGGGCAACGCGCGAAACATCGCCTTCTGGGTCGTCCTGTTCCTGCTCATCCTCGCGCTATTCAACCTGTTCTCGGGCGGTCAGGGGACGATGCAGTCGCGCACCGTGCCCTATTCGACCTTCGTGCAGCGGATCGACGCGGGCGAGGTCTCGCAGGTGACCTTCGACGGCGAGCGCGCGACCTTCCGCTCGACCGACGGGCAGAGCTACGTCACCGTGCTGCCGAACAGCGCCGAGGTGCTGCGCGAGGTGACCGACCGGCTGCTGCAGCGCAACGTTCCGGTCGAGGCCAAGCCGCAGGAGGAATCGGGCTTCTTCTCGGTGCTCTCGATCTGGCTGCCGTTCCTCGTGCTGATCGGCATCTGGATCTTCTTCATGAACCGGATGCAGGGCGGCGGCCGCGGCGGGGCGATGGGCTTCGGCAAGTCCCGTGCGAAGCTGCTGACCGAGAAGCACGGCCGCGTCACCTTTGACGACGTGGCGGGCATCGACGAGGCCAAGGAGGAGCTCGAGGAGATCGTCGAGTTCCTGCGCAATCCGCAGAAGTTCTCGCGCCTCGGCGGCAAGATCCCCAAGGGCGCGCTGCTCGTCGGCCCGCCCGGCACCGGGAAGACGCTGCTTGCCCGCGCCATCGCGGGCGAGGCGGGTGTGCCCTTCTTCACGATCTCGGGCTCGGATTTCGTCGAGATGTTCGTCGGCGTCGGCGCCTCCCGCGTGCGCGACATGTTCGACCAGGCCAAGAAGAACGCGCCCTGCATCGTGTTCATCGACGAGATCGACGCGGTGGGCCGGTCGCGCGGCGTGGGCTACGGCGGCGGCAACGATGAGCGCGAGCAGACGCTGAACCAGCTTCTGGTCGAGATGGACGGCTTCGAGGCCAACGAGGGCATCATCATCGTCGCCGCCACCAACCGCCCCGACGTGCTCGACCCCGCGCTGCTGCGCCCGGGCCGCTTCGACCGTCGGGTCCAGGTGCCGAACCCCGACATCAAGGGCCGCGAGAAGATCCTCGGCGTCCATGCCCGCAAGGTGCCGCTCGGCCCGAACGTCGATCTGCGCATCATCGCCCGCGGCACGCCCGGCTTCTCGGGGGCCGATCTCGCCAACCTCGTCAACGAGGCGGCGCTGATGGCCGCCCGCGTCGGCCGGCGCTTCGTGACGATGGAGGATTTCGAGAACGCCAAGGACAAGGTGATGATGGGCGCCGAGCGGCGGTCCATGGTGATGAGCGAGGACGAGAAGAAGCTCACCGCCTACCACGAGGCGGGCCATGCCATCGTCGGCCTCAACGTGCCCCAGCACGACCCGATCCACAAGGCGACGATCATCCCCCGCGGCCGCGCGCTCGGCCTGGTGCTGAGCCTGCCCGAACGCGACCAGCTCAGCGTGACCTACACCAAGTACAAGTCGAAGATCGCCATGGCGATGGGTGGCCGGGTGGCCGAGGAGCTCATCTTCGGGCGCGAGAACGTGACCTCGGGCGCGATGTCCGACATCCAGCAGGTCACGCGGATCGCGCGCGCGATGGTCACCCAGTTCGGCTTCTCGGAAAGCGTGGGGATGATCGACTACGCCAACGAGCGCGAGAGCTTCCTCGGATCGTGGAACGCCGGGGTCAACCATTCCCCCGAGACGCAGAAGAAGATCGACGAGGAGGTGCGCCGCATCGTCGATGAGGGCTACGAGACCGCCAAGCGGATCCTGACCGAGAAGATCGACGACCTGCATCGCCTCGCCCAGGGGCTTCTGGAGTACGAGACCCTGACCGGCCCCGAGATCCTGCGGGTGATCAACGGCGAGCCGCTGGGCCGCGACGACGACGCCGAGGACCGGCCCGGCCCTTCGGGCAACGCGCCCTCGGTCGCGGCGATCCCCAAGACGCCGCGCCCGCGCCGGTCGAAGCCCGGAACCGGCCTGACCGACCCCGAACCCGCGCCCTGAGGCAGCCGCGCGCCGCGCGGGCGCATCCGTGACGGGCCGTAGCCTCGCCGACCGGGGATGGTTCCAGGGGTTGCGCCGCGCGCCCGACCTGCTCGCGCAGGTCCCCCGGCTGCCGCCGGGCACAGTCGCGGGTCCCGGCCGCGGCAGCGGCGCTCTCGCGGGCCGCGCCCTGCGCCCGTTTCCCCGATGGCGAGCCCTCCCCGCGGCTGCGGGGGGGGGGCGGGAGAGACGAGCCGGAATTCCACCTCGCGGCCGCACCCGCCCCGCGCCCGCGCGGGGTCGGGGGATCCGCGCCGTCCGAAGGGTGTCGTGGACTTTCCCGCCCCGCAGCCGGGGGGCGCGACATCTTCCCCCGTCGCCGGGAGCCAATTGGCCCCGCGCCCGCGGCTGCGGGGGGTGCGGGAGAGACGAGCCGGAATTCCACCTCGCGGCCGCACCCGCCCCGCGCCCGCGCGGGGTCGGGGGCTGCCGCGTTCCGGCGACGCTTGCCGAGGCCGCGGCCCTGGGGCGCTGCCACCGGCCCGGGCGGGCCGAGGCCGCGGCCCGCGCGGGCCCTTGCCGCCGGCGCCGCTCCGCTCGGAGGCGGCCCGCCCGGCCG
>JANZZL010000024.1 GCA_026419405.1 Paracoccaceae bacterium
GCGGCGGGCGCCGGGCAGCGCCCGGTCGCGGGAACCGGGCCGCCCGGCGGGCGCTTGCGGACGGCCGTGGCGCGGCGGCCTCAGGCGCCCCGCGCGGTCGCCCCCTCCGCTCCGGCCCCCTCGGTGCCGATCTCCCTGACCCGCCGCGTCAGGGCAAGCCGGTCGAGCGAGGCCATCGGCAGCGATGCGAAGATTCCGATGCGGCGGTTGAGCAGCTTGAAGGTCTCGGCGAAGGCGAGGTGCCGTTCCGCCTCGCTCCCCTCGACCGCGGCGGGGTCGGGCATGCCCCAGTGCGCCGTCACCGGCTGGCCGGGCCAGACCGGGCAGACCTCGCCCGCCGCGCTGTCGCAGACGGTGATCACGAAATCCATCTCCGGGGCGCCGGGCGCAGCGAACTCGTCCCAGCTCTTCGACCGCGCGAAGGAGGTGTCGAAGCCGAGGTTGCGCAGGATGGTCAGCGCCATCGGATGCGGCTCGGGCTTGGGGTGCGATCCGGCCGAGAAGGCGCGGAAGCGCCCCTGCCCCTCGCGGTTCAGGATCGCCTCGGCCAGGATCGATCGGGCCGAGTTGCCCGTGCAGAGGAAGAGGACGTTCCGGGTATCGCTCATGTCAGCCTCGCAGGTCGGGGGACCCGCCACCGCGGCCGGTGCCGCGGATCGTCGCCCCGCGCCAGCCTGCGCCGATCATTGTAACGTCCGTGCGACAGCCGCCCGAGGCGCCGCTAGCGCTGGAGCCCCTCCAGGAAGTCGGCGAGCCCCAGAAGCACCTCCGGCGTCGGCGTGAACACCCCCGGCGCGGTCTCGACCATGACGAGGCGCCCCTCCATCGTGGCGCCGAACTCGGGCATCGGGTGGCTCGGATCGCTCCGCCGGTAGTAGCCGTCGATCGTCGACATCACCGCGTTGCGGTCGAAGACCCCGCCGTTGCGCGCCGCCAGCCGCGTGAGGTCCGGCACCGGCCGCGGCAGGCCCGCCGCGGCGGGCCCCACGCCGCGCGCGTCCGCCCCGTGGCAGGCCGCACAGTTCGCCGCGTAGAAGGCGCGCCCCACCTCCGCCGCGGGCGGCGCGCAGGCCGTGGCGCCCGCCAGTGCGGCAAGGGCGGCAACCGCCCCGATCGCAGGTCTCATCTCTCGCTCTCCCGTTCCGCCTCAGGCTTCGATCACGATCCCGCTTCGCCCCGGGCCCGGCGCCTGCACCAGGGCACCGAGCCGCCCGGCATTCTCCGGCTCCCGCCGGATGCGGCCGGCCTCGGCGGGGCTGCCCGGCCGGTCCACCGCCGCCATGCCGTGGATCGCGTGGTTGCCGGAGAAGAAGATCGACCAGGGCGTCGGGGCGCCGCCGTGGAGGCTCGAACGGCGGAACCGCTCCAGCCGCTCGGGCCGGAAGGTGCCGGTCGGCGTCAGCCTGCCGCTGCCCGCGGTGGCGACCGCCCGGTCCGCGTGGAGCGGCACGCCCCGCCGCACCGCGCCCATCCGCCGGACCGGGACATCCACCCGCACCGAAAGGTCGTCCGAGCCGGCCGGCGGCGCCGCGACGAGGAGGCCGAAGGTCACGGCGGCGGCGCGCATCCCCTCAGTCCGCCGCCTGGATCGACGCGAGCCAGTCCGCGACCGCCAGGATCCGGCGACTCGCGATCACCGGCGTGCCGTCCGGCGCATCGGCCACGGCGGCATCGCCCTCGAAGAGCGCGCCGAAGACCGGCATCGGCCCGCCATGCGCCCTCAGCCCGGTCGTCCCGTCGATCACGTGGACCACCCGCAGCCAGGGGAACACGCCGCCGTTGCGCGCGGCAAGCCGGGTCAGGTCCGGCACGGGAACCGTCAGGATCTCGGTCATCGGCCCCGTGCCGTCCGCCGTCTCGCCGTGGCAGCCCGCGCAGGAGGACAGGAAGGTCGCCTCGCCGAGTCCGGGATCCCGCGCGGGATCCTGCGCGGCGGCAGCGCCCGCCAGGGCGGCCGCAAGTGCGGCGGCGCGCGCGGAACGCAGGGCATCCGGCATCGGCATCCTCCCTGGCCTGACGCATCCCGTGTGCACCGCGCCGGCGCGCGATGCCTTGATCCCGATCAAGCCGCGCCCGGCGCGATGATGCGACCCTGCTCCAGCCGCACGATGCGGTCCATCCGCGCCGCAAGCTCCAGGTTGTGCGTGGCGATCAGCGCGGCCAGCCCGGTGCCGCGCACCAGGTCCATCAGCACGGCGAACACCCTGTCCGAGGTGACGGGGTCGAGGTTGCCGGTCGGCTCGTCGGCCAGCAAGAGCCGCGGCGCATTGGCCAGCGCCCGGCAGAAGGCGACGCGCTGCTGCTCGCCGCCCGAGAGCTCGGCGGGCCGATGCCCGGCGCGCCCGGCAAGCCCCACCCGCGCCAGCAGCTCCGCCGCCCGTTCTGCTGCCGCACCCCGCGGCACGCCGTTCGCCAGCTGCGGCAGCACCACGTTCTCAAGGGCGCTGAACTCCCGCAGCAGGTGGGGGAACTGGTAGACGAAACCCGCCTCCACCCGCCGCGCCCCGGTGCGCGCCCGGTCCGACGGCCCCCCCATCGCCCGCCCGCCGATCCGCACCTCGCCCGCGTCGGCGGTGTCGAGCAGCCCGGCGATGTGCAGCAGCGTCGACTTGCCCGCCCCCGAGGGCGCGACCAGCGCCACCACCTCGCCGGGCGCCACCGCGAGATCGACCCCGCGCAGCACCACCACCTCGCCCGGACGGCCCCGGTTGTAGGCCTTCTCGACCCCGCGCAGCTCCAGGGCGGGCGTCATCGCCACCCCTCCGCACTTTCGGCCCGGAAATACTCCCGGGGGGGCCCGGCCGTCAGGCCGGGCGGGGGGCAGGCAGCCCCCCGCGGCCGCGGGGCCGGGCGGGCGGGCCTATTCATAGCGCAGCGCCTCCACCGGGTTCATCCGCGCCGCACGGCGGGCGGGCAGGATCGTCACCGCGAACGACAGGAACAGCGAAAGCGCCACCGCCGAGGCCACGTCGGCCCATTCCAGCCGCGTCGGCAGCCGGTAGATGCCGCGGATCGAGGGATCCCAGATGCCCCCGTTCGAAAGGTAGTTGAGCGCCGCGAAGATCGTCTCGCCGTTCAGCGCGAAGGCCACGCCCAGCACCACGCCCGCCACGGTGCCGACAATCCCCGTGAAGGCGCCGCAGAGGAAGAACACCCTGAGCACCGATCCCTCGGTCAGCCCCATGGTGCGCAGGATGCCGATGTCGCGGCCCTTGTTCTTCACCAGCATGATCAGGCCCGAGACGATGTTCATCGCCGCGATCAGCACCAGGATCGAGAGGATCACGAACATCACGTTGTCCTCGACCTCGAGCGCATTGAGGTAGCTGCCCGCGCTGTCGCGCCAGGTCCAGGGCAGCAGCCCCTCGCCGGCGGCCGCCATGATCGCCGGCACATAGGCGTCGATGCGCTCGGGGTCCTCGACCATGACCTCGATCTCGTCAACCACCCCCTCCTTGTTGAAGAAGGCCTGCGCCTCCTCGAGCGGCAGGTAGGCGCGCGTCGAATCCGCGTCCCAGCGGCCGGCCGAGAAGATGTAGACCACCTCGTAGGCGTTGCGCCGCGGCACCGTGCCCATCGCGGTCCGCACCCCGTTCGGCGAGATGATCTGGATCCGGTCGCCCACGCCCACGCCGAGCTCGCGCGCCACGCCCGCCCCGATCACGATGCCCTCGCCGAAGCGGTCGAGGTCCCCCTGCGCCTCGCCGGTCGCGTTCAGCCCCGGCACCCCGCGCAGGTCATCCGGACGCATGCCGTAGACCTGCACGCCGGTGTTGTATTCCCCGCGGTTGGCCAGCACCTGCCCCTTCACCACCGGCGCCGCCCGCACCACGCCGGGCACCGCCCGGATGCGTTCGGCGAGCCCGTCGTAGCCGCCGGTCGTGCGCACCACCTGCCCCTCGGCCGAGACCGTCGCGGCGGGATAGACCGTGACATGCGCGTTGATCCCCAGGATCGTCGAGACGAACTCCTCGCGGAAACCCGAACGCACCGAGAGCGTGGCGATCAGCGCGAAGACGGCGAGCGCGATGCCCACCAGCGAGATCCAGGTCATCACGCTCACGCCGCCCTCGGCGCGGCGTGCGCGCAGGTAGCGCCAGGCGATCATCCACTCGAAGGCGGCGAAGGGCGGAGTGCGGGCGGCCAAGACGGTTCCTGTTCGTTGGCGCGCGACATTGTCCGCAGCCGCCGGCGGCGTCAAGGCACCGCACCTCCCGGCCCGGGGAGACGGGAGGGGGGCGGGACGGCCGGGGCGGCGCCCCCGCAGGCCCGGGGCGCCTGACGTGCGGACCGATACGCCGCTTGCCCCGGAACCGGACGGGCCTGCCTGCCCCCGGCAGCGAGGCGCGCGCAGGCGGGCGGCCAGGATCAGCGGCGGGAACATCGGCCGGAGGCAGCGAGTCGGGGGCGCCGGCCCGCGCGCGCCCCCATGGCCCGCCGCAGCGCCAAGGACCGAGCCGATGTCCGCCGGCCAGCGCCCGCGTGCGCCCCCTGCCTCAGAGCGGCGGGAGGGTCAGCGTGGCGGCCAGGAACCAGAGGGCCGTGGTGTAGAGGAACAGCCGCTCGGCCAGGCCGAAGTGGCGGCGCAGCGGCGGCGAGATCGTCAGGACCACCCCGAGGAAGCAGGCGCTGATGATCCACTTCAGCGCCTCGTCGGCGGCGGACCGCGCCCCCGCGTGCAGCGCCACGAGCTGCGGCGTCGCCTCCACCACCGCCATGTAGGCGCTGGTGAAGGCCAGCAGCGTGCAGAACCGGTGCAGGTTGCCCCGCCGGCTGTGCGGCGCGCCAGGCGGATCGGCCGGCCAGAGCGCGATGCCCAGCCGCCCCAGCGCGACGAGCGCAAGACAGACCGTGACCGAGAGCGGGAAGTCCGGGTCGCCCGAGACATGGACCTGCCAGGCCAGGATCGGCGGCGCGATGCAGCCCGCGATCAGGTAGAGCCGGAACAGCCGCGCCGTGCGGCCGAGGCCGTAGTCGCTGACCGGCCGGGCGAAGGCCGGCCGGTCCCGGTTCAGGATCTGGAAGGACAGCAGCAGGAGGAGGTCGAGGGCATAGAGCGCGGCCGCGACCTTCTCCATCAGCGGTCGGCGTAGATCTGCGCGATCCGGTCCACCGCCGCCTCGGGGCTCATCGCCTCGCTCTCGCCGGTGCGGCGGCTGGTCAGCTCCACCCTGCCCTCGGCCAGGCCGCGCGGGCCGACGGTGATCCGCCAGGGCAGGCCGATCAGGTCCATCGTGGCGAACTTGGCCCCCGCGCGCTCGTCGCGGTCGTCGTAGAGCGGCGCGAGCCCCCGCGCGACCAGCCCGGCATGGAGCGCCTCGCAGGCCGCGTCCGCCGCCCCGTCACCCTGCCGGAGGTTGACGATGCCGCAGTGGAACGGCGTCACCCCCTCGGGCCAGATGATGCCCTTCTCGTCGTGGCTCGCCTCGATGATCGCGCCGACGAGACGGCTGACCCCGATCCCGTGCGAGCCCATGTGCACCGGCACGCGCTCACCCCGCTCGTTCACCACCATGGCGCCCATCGGCTCGGAATACTTGGTGCCGAAATAGAAGATCTGGCCGACCTCGATGCCCCGGCCCGCCTTGCGGTGTTCCTCGGGCACGGCGGCGAAGGCGGCCTCGTCGTGGGTCTCGTCGGTCCGGGCATAGAGCGAGGTGAACTCCTCGCACACGGCCTTCACCTGCGCCCGGTCGTCGTAGTCGATCTGCCGGTCGCCGAGCTTCAGCCGCGTCACGCGGTCGTCGTAGAACCCCTCGCTCTCGCCGGTCGCGGCCAGCACCAGGAACTCGTGCGTGTCGTCGCCGCCGATCGGCCCCGAGGCCGCGCGCATCGGGATCGCGGTCAGACCCATGCGCTCGTAGGTGCGCAGGTAGCTCACCATGTGACGGTTGTAGGCGTGCAGCGCCGAGTCCCGGTCGATGTCGAAGTTGTAGCCGTCCTTCATCAGGAACTCGCGCCCGCGCATCACCCCGAAGCGCGGCCGCACCTCGTCGCGGAACTTCCACTGGATGTGGTAGAGCGTCAGCGGCAGCTGCCGGTAGCTCTCCACATGGGCGCGGAAGATGTCGGTGATCATCTCCTCGTTGGTCGGCCCGTAGAGCAGGTCGCGCTCGTGCCGGTCGCGGATGCGCAGCATCTCCTGCCCGTAGTCGTCGTAGCGCCCGCTCTCGCGCCAGAGGTCGGCGGGCTGGAGCGTCGGCATCAGCAGCGGGATGTGCCCGGCGCGGATCTGCTCCTCGTGCACGATCTCCTCGATCCGCCGCAGGACGCGGTATCCGAGCGGCAGCCAGGAATAGATGCCCGCCGCCTGCTGCTTGATCATGCCGGCGCGCAGCATCAGCCGGTGGCTGACGATCTGCGCCTCGGCCGGGTTCTCCTTCAGCACGGGCAGGAAGTAGCGGGACAGGCGCATCGGGCGGGGTCCTCTCGCGGCGTGGTGCTCGCGCCCGTCTATGCCAGGCCCGCCCGGCGCACAAGGTGGCCCCGGCCCGCATGCGCCTTCCCCGGCGCCGCGCCCCGGCCCCGCCGGCCTCAGCCGGCCGCGAGCGGCGGGCCGGTGAACTCCAGGTTGTAGCGGGCCGCCACCTCGGCGATCCGGCCCATGTCCTCGGGAATGCGGAACCCGCTTCGCACCATCGCGGCGAAGAAGCCCTCGAAGCCGGCGGGCGTGAGGATCACCAGATGTCGCGAGGGCAGCTCGCTCGTCACCCGGAAGGTGTGTTCCGTCCCGCGCGGGATGAAGGCGGTGCCGCCGGGGCCGCGGCGGATCCGCCCGGCCGGGGTCCAGAACTCGACCTCGCCGGTGAGCACGACGAAGGCCTCGTCCTCGGCATGGTGGATGTGGCGGGGTGGCCCGACGCCGGGGTCGGTCGTGCTGTCGGTGATCGACATCCGGCCGGCGGTCTGCGCCGCCGCCAGCAGGCTGCGGTAGCTCGACCCCATCCAGGTCTGCCCGCCCTCGCGCGTCGCCTCGTCCCTCATGATCCGGGTCTCCTCCCTCCGGGCCGCACCGCGCGGCCGCCGGCCGCCCGCGGGGCGCGGCGCCATCGCGCCGGGCGGCCCTGCGGACCACCCGCCGCACCGCGCGGGCCGGAGCCAGGTTCGCAGGCGCAGGACCAATTGAGAAGCTGATAGCTTTCATGATATCTATTCGTTCGGTGAATTTCCGGACGCTCGACCTGAACCTCCTGCGCGTGCTCGACGCGCTCCTGCGCGAGGGCTCCACGGTGCGCGCGGCACGCCGGGTCGGTCTCTCGCAGCCGGCCGTCTCCGCCGCGCTCGGCCGGCTCCGGCGCGCGCTCGGCGATCCGCTCTTCCTGCGCCACGGCCAGGGCCTCGTGCCGACCGACTTCGCGCGCGGCCTCGCCCTGCCCCTGCGCGAGGCGCTCGAGCGGCTCGAGGCGCTGCTTGCCGGTCCCGAGCCCTTCGACCCCGCGACCGCCAGGCTCGGCTTCAAGCTCGCCGGCAGCGACTTCTTCGCCGAGCTGCTGATGCCCCGGCTCGCCCGGCGGATGCTGGAGGTGGCGCCGGAGGTGACGGTGCAGCTCGTCGACCTCGTGCCCGAGAGCTACATCGCCACGCTCGAGCGCGAGGCCGTCGATCTGGCGCTGATCCCGCGCATGGCGTTCCCCGACTGGGCCGAGCATCGCCCGCTGTTCCGCTCCGACTTCGTCGTGATCGCCCGCAGCCGCCATCCCCGCCTCGACGAAGCGGGCCTCGCCGCCGGCGGAACGATCCCGCTCGACCTCTACTGCGCGCTCGGCCATGTCCTGTTCTCGCCCGAGGGCAGGCGCCGCGGCCTGGGCGACGCGGTGCTCGAGGCGGCCGGGCGCACCCGCCGCGTCGCGATGACGCTTCCGGTGTTCTCGGGCGTCTGCCGCGCGGTGGCCGAGAGCGAGCTGATCGCGCTGCTGCCCCGGCAGCTCGCGCTCGACGCCGCCCCGCGGCTCGGGCTCGAGGTCTACGCCCCTCCGCTGCCCGTGCCGCCCGCCACGATCTGCATGGTCTGGCACCGGCGCTCGACCCTCGGCCCGGCGCACCGCTGGCTGCGCGAGGAGGTCGCCGCGCTGCTTGCCCCGCTCGACCAGGGCGACGGGCCGCCACGGGCATGAGCCCGGCCTTGCATCGGCCCGCCCCATCGGCCATGAACCTCTGACCGCAGCAGGAGATACCGGCCATGGCGCTGCCCGTCAGGGAGCAGGTCAAGTACTGGAGCATCGCCGCCGCGGTGTTCCTCCTCTTCCTCTGGGCGCTCGGCGACGTGATCCTGCCCTTCGTGCTCGGCGGGGCGGTCGCCTACTTCCTCGATCCGGTGGCCGACCGGCTGGAGCGCATGGGGCTCTCGCGCGCCGCCGCGACGGCGGTGATCACCCTCTTCGCGGTCCTGCTGTTCGTGCTCGCGCTGCTGCTCCTCGTGCCCACGCTCGCGCGGCAGACGACGGCGCTGATCGACACCGCGCCGCAGCTCTTCCGCCAGCTCCAGGCCTTCCTCGTCGAGCGCTTCCCCGACCTCATGGACGAGAACTCGACGCTTCGCTCCTCGCTCGGCGACCTCGGCGAGACGATCCGGCAGCGCGGCGGCGAGTTCGTCAACGCCGTGCTCGGCACCTTCTCCTCGGTGCTGAACGTGGTCGTCCTCGTCGTCATCGTGCCGGTGGTGGCCTTCTACCTCCTGCTCGACTGGGACCGGATGGTGGCCGAGATCGACAAGCTCCTGCCGCGCGACCATGCGCCCACCATCCGGCGGCTTGCCTCCGAGATCGACGCCACGCTCGCGGGCTTCGTGCGCGGCCAGGGAACGGTCTGCCTGATCCTCGGCACCTACTACGCCGTGGCGCTGATGCTCGTCGGCCTCCAGTTCGGGCTGGTGATCGGCCTCGTCGCGGGGCTGCTGACCTTCATTCCCTACGTCGGCGCGCTGATCGGGGGGCTGCTCTCGATCGGGCTCGCCCTGTTCCAGTTCTGGGGCGACTGGTGGACGATCGTCCTCGTCGCGGCGATCTTCCAGATCGGCCAGATGGTCGAGGGCAACGTGCTGACGCCCAAGCTCGTCGGCGGCTCGGTCGGCCTGCATCCGGTGTGGCTGATCTTCGCGCTCTCCGCCTTCGGCGCCCTCTTCGGCTTCGTCGGCCTGCTCGTGGCGGTGCCGGTCGCGGCCGCGCTCGGCGTGCTCGCGCGCTTCGCGATCCGGCAGTATCAGGAAAGCCTGCTCTACCGCGGGCTCTCCGGCGGGCCCGGTCCGGGCCAGGACGGCGGGGCGGAGTGATGGCCGAGCAGCTGGCCTTCCCCCTGCCCCGGCTCGAGGCGCGGGGCCGCGACGCCTTCTTCGTCGCGCCGGCGAACGCGCTCGCGGTGCGGCAGATCGAGGGCTGGCGCGGCTGGCCCCAGGGCAAGCTGGTGCTGACCGGGCCCGAGGGCTCGGGCAAGACCCACCTCGCCCATGTCTGGGCCAGGCTCGCCGGGGCACGGGTGGTGCCGGCCGCGGCGCTGCGGCCCGCCGAGGTCCCCGCCCTCGCCGCCGGGCCGCTCGCGGTCGAGGACGCCGATCGCATCGCCGGGCGGGCGCAGGCCGAGGCGACGCTGTTCCACCTGCACAACCTCGCGCTCGCCGGCGGCCAGCCGCTGCTTCTCACCGCGCGCCGTCCGCCGCCGCTCTGGGGCCTGACGCTCGCCGACCTCAGGAGCCGCATCGAGGCGACCGCCACGGCGACGCTCGATCCGCCCGACGACGCGCTGCTGGCGGCGGTGCTCGTCAAGCTCTTCGCCGACCGCCAGATCGCGCCGCCGCCGCGGCTCATCGACTACTGCCTGCGGCGGATGGAGCGCAGCTTCGCCGCCGCGCGCCGCCTCGTCGCCGGGCTCGACGCCCGCGCGCTGGCCACCGGGCGGCCGATCGGCATCGCGCTCGCGGCCGAGGTGCTGGGGGGCGAAGGCGCCGCCTGAAGCGCCCCGCCCCGTCCGCACCCCCGTCCGCACCCCCGGCCCGCCTCCGGTCCGGCCCGCCTCCGGTCCGCGCCACCCGGTCCGCCCCGCCCGGTCCGACCCGTGGAGAGCACCCCGCCCGCGGCGCCCGGTCCGCCCCCGGTCCTTGCCACCCGGTGCCCCCCAAGTCCGACCCTCCCCGGTCCGCCCCCGGTCCGCGCCACCCGGTGCATCCCCCGTCCGCACCCCCGGTCCGCGCCGCTCGGTCCGACCCCCGGTCGGCTCCGCCCGGTGCTCCCCAATCCGACTATCCCCGGTCCGACCGTCCCCGGTCCGCGCCGCCCTGCCCGCGCCGCCCGGTCCGACCGCCCGGTGCCCCCCAGTCCGCCCGCGGAGGGCGGCCCGCCCCACCGCCCTCCCTCACCGCCCGCCCCCGCGGCCCGCCCGCGCGGCCGGTCGCCGGTCGCGCAGCGCCCGCTGGACAGAGGCCCGCGCCCGCGCGATCATCCCTGCCCATGCAGCAGCTCTCTCCCGCACCGCCCCCGGCGGCCGCCTCGCCGGCGGACTTCCTGAACGCGCCCTACCCCGCCCCGGTGGCGGTGCCCGAGGCCGAGCGCACCGGCCCGAAGCGGTTCTTCAACCGCGAACTCTCCTGGCTCGCCTTCAACTGGCGCGTGGTGGAGGAGGCGCGCAACCCGCGCGTGCCGCTGCTCGAACGCCTGCGCTTCCTGTCGATCTCGGCCACCAACCTCGACGAGTTCTACACCGTCCGCGTCGCGGGGCTGCGCGAGCTCGCCCGCGCCGGGAACACCACGCCCTCCGACGACGGGCTGACGCCCGCCCAGCAGCTCGTCCTGATCAACGAGGACGCCCGCCGCCTGATGGCCGCCCAGCAGTCGGTCTGGAACCGCCTGAAGCGCGAGATGGAGGCCGAGGGCATCCACATCCTGACCCATGCGCGGCTCTCGCAGCGCGACCGCCGGATCCTCGGCGAGCACTTCCTCGCCAAGGTGTTCCCGATCCTCTCGCCGCTCGCCATCGACCCGGCGCACCCCTTCCCCTTCATTCCCAACGCCGGCTTCTGCCTCGCGCTCCAGCTCGAGCGGAAGGCCGACCGCAAGCCGCTCCAGGCGCTGCTGCCGGTGCCCCAGCAGATCGCCCGCTTCCTGCCGCTGCCGGGCCGCAGCGGGCACCACCGCTTCCTGCCGCTCGAGGAGCTGCTGCTCATGCATCTCGGCTCGCTCTTTCCCGGCTACGAGGCGAAGGGTCACTGCGCCTTCCGCGTGCTGCGCGACAGCGACATCGAGGTCGAGGACGAGGCCGAGGACCTGGTGCGCGAATTCGAGGTCGCGCTGAAGCGCCGCCGCCGCGGCGAGGTGATCCGCCTGAAGATCTCGGCCGGCGCGCCCGAGGGCCTGCGCGCGCTGATCATGGACGAGCTCGGCGTCACCGCCGACGAGGTGGTCGAGGTCCGCGGCCTGCTCGGCATGGCCGACGTCAAGGAACTGGTGCTCGACGACCGCCGCGACCTGCTCTGGCCCTCGTTCACGCCCCGCGTGCCGGAACGGGTGCAGGACCACGGCGGCGACATGTTCGCGGCGATCCGCCAGAAGGACATGCTGCTGCACCACCCCTACGAGACCTTCGACATGGTCATCCGCTTCCTCGAGCAGGCGGCGCGCGACCCCGACGTCCTCGCCATCAAGCAGACGCTCTACCGCACCAGCCGCGACAGCCCGATCGTCGCCGCGCTCTGCGAGGCGGCCGAGGCCGGCAAGTCGGTGACCGCGCTCGTGGAGCTCAAGGCCCGCTTCGACGAGGCCGCCAACATCCGCCAGTCGCGGCGGCTGGAGCGGGCCGGAGCGCATGTCGTCTACGGCTTCATCAACCTCAAGACGCACGCCAAGATCTCGACCGTGGTCCGGCGCGAGGGCGACAACCTCGTCACCTACACCCACTACGGCACCGGCAACTACCACCCGATCACCGCGCGGATCTACACCGACCTCAGCCTGTTCACCGCCGACCCCGCGCTCGGTCGCGACGCGACGAGGGTGTTCAACTACCTCTCGGGCTATGCCCAGCCCGAGAAGCTCGAATGCATCGCCATCTCGCCGCTCAACCTCAAGGACGAGCTCCTGCGGATGATCGCGGCCGAGGCCGACCACGCCCGCGCCGGCCGGCCGGCCGAGATCTGGGCCAAGATGAACGCGCTGATCGAGCGCGAGGTGATCGACGCGCTCTATGCCGCAAGCCAGGCCGGCGTGCGCATCAACCTCGTCGTGCGCGGCATCTGCGGGCTCCGGCCCGGCATCCGCGGGCTCTCCGAGAACATCCGCGTCAAGTCGATCGTCGGGCGCTTCCTCGAGCACTCGCGCATCGTCTGCTTCGGCAACGGACAGGGCCTGCCCTCGCGGCGGGCGCGGGTGTTCATCTCCTCGGCCGACTGGATGGGGCGGAACCTGCACCGCCGGGTGGAAACCCTCGTCGAGATCAAGAACGACACCGTGAAGGCCCAGATCGTCAGCCAGATCATGGCCGCCAACCTCGCCGACGAGGCGCAGACCTGGGTGCTCCGCCCCGACGGGGCCTACATCCGCCACCCCTTCCCGGCCGACCGTCAGCCCTTCTCCTGCCACCGCTTCTTCATGGAGAACCCCTCGCTCTCGGGCCGCGGCTCGGCGGGCGCCAAGGACGTGCCCCGGCTCGCGCACAGCCGCGACTGAGCGCGCCCCGTTGACCGTGCCCCCCGGCGCGGCCAGAGTCCCGCGCGAACCGGCGGAGGATTCGCGGATGGACACGGCACCCGACGGAGACTCCGGCAGCAAGTCGCTGTTCGGAAAGCCGATTTTCGAAGATCCCTCGGCCCGTGCCCTGTCGCGCGTGGGGGTGATCGATGTCGGCTCCAACTCTGTCCGCCTCGTGGTGTTCGACGGCGCGGCGCGCAGCCCGGCCTACTTCTACAACGAGAAGGTCATGGCCGCGCTCGGCGCCGGCCTCGGCGAGACCGGGCGGCTCAACCCAGAGGGCCGCCGCCGCGCCATCGCCGCGCTGCGCCGCTTCGCCGCGCTCGCCCGGGCGATGCGGGTCTCGCCGCTGGTCACGGTGGCCACCGCGGCCGTGCGCGAGGCGCAGGACGGCGAGGAGTTCCGCCGCGAGGCCGAGCGCGCCACCGGGCTGAAGCTCAAGGTGATCGACGGCGAGGAGGAGGCGCGCCTCTCCGCCCAGGGCGTGCTGCTCGGCTGGCCCGACGCCGAGGGCATCATCTGCGACATCGGCGGCTCGTCGATGGAACTCGCCGAGGTCTCGGGCGGCAGCGTCGGCCGGCGCGTCACCACGCCGCTCGGCCCGTTCAAGCTCAAGGACCTCAAGGGCGGCCCGAAGGCGATCCGCGAGCGCGCCGAGAAGGTGCTCGCCGCCGCGGCCCGGCCCTTCGCCCCCGGCCAGCGGCTCTACCTCGTCGGCGGCTCCTGGCGGGCCTTCGCGCGGATCGACATGGCCCGGCGCGACTACCCGCTGACGGTCCTGCACGAATACCGCATGACGCCCGATCAGGTGCGCGCGACCGTCGCCTTCATCGAGCGCGAGACGGTGGAGAGCCTGCGCGCGATGACCGGCATCGGCCAGGAGCGGATGAGCCTCGTGCCGGTCGCCGCCCAGGTCCTTCTGGAACTCGTCAAGGCACTGAAGCCTGCCGAGATCGACATCTCGGCCTACGGCATCCGCGAGGGCCTGCTCTACGAGCAGATGCCGCGCAAGCTGCGCGAGCGCGACCCGCTGATCGAGGCCTGCCGCTTTGCCGAGAAGGCCGCGGCGCGCATTCCCGGCTTCGGCAAGAAGCTCTACGCCTTCATCGAGCCGCTGTTCCCCGAGGCCAGTCCCGCACGGCGGCGGATCATGAAGGCGGCGTGCCTGCTGCACGACGTGAGCTGGCGCGCCCACCCCGACTACCGCCACGAGGTCTGCTTCGACAACGCCACGCGCGCCAACCTCGGCGGCCTCAACCACGCCGAACGGGTGTTCCTCGGGCTCGCGCTGCTGCACCGCTACAAGAACAGCCGGGCGGGAACCCGGTTCGAGCCCCTGTTCCAGCTCCTCTCCGACGAGGAGATCCGCGCCGCCGAGGCGCTCGGCAAGGCGATGCGCTTCGGCGCGATGTTCTCGGCCGAGGCGCTCGACGAGGCGGCGGAATTCGTCTACGACCCCGCCGCGCGGCGGCTGGAACTCAGGCTCCACCCCGACGCCGAGGCGCTCTATGGCGAGGTCGCGGCGGCGCGCTTCGAGTCGCTCTGCAAGGCGCTCGGCGTCGAGGTCCCGGTCGTCACCGTGGGCGGCAAGCGCGCCGCCTGAGGTTCACAGCTCCGTCTCGCCACCCGGCCCGAACTGCGGCGTGCGCGGTCCCGGCGGCTCGCCCGGCTGGCGGCGGCGGATCAGGATGTCGCCGTTCGGCAGCATCTCGGGCGGGTGGTAGTTGGCGATGTCGCCCATCAGCCGCGCCAGCTCCCGCAGCATCGGCTCGGCCTCCCCGGCCATCCGGTCGAGGCTGCCCGCCATGTCGCGGAGCGCGGGCTCCATCTCCTCCAAGAGCCCCTCGAACAGAAGCCGAACCCCCCGCTCGATGAGCGACTTGCCCTCCTCGACGCTCGAGTCGGGCGCGCCGCCCGGCGCGGGGGGCGTCTCATCGGCGGCGGCAGGGGCGGCCGCCAGCAGGGCAAGGGCAAGGACGGCGCTGCGCATGGCGCCAATATAGGCGCCCCCGGCGACGATTTGGAGTCAGAGCGCGAGGTCCACCGACACCGGAAAATGGTCCGACGCCGCCAGCAGCGCCTCGCGCAGCGCCGCGTCGCGGTAGATCGCCGGGTCGTCGAACGGGTGCCAGATCCGCCAGGCCGCACCCTCCGCCAGGTCGGGCGAGACCATCACGTAGTCGAGCAGCGCCGAAAGGTAGCAGTGCTGTTGCGGCATGTAGAAGCGCGCCGACGCGGGCTGCGCGGCGAGCTTGCCGCTCATCGCCCGGCGCGCGTGGGGGTCGTGCAGCAGCACCTTCCCGCCGCCGTCGAGGCCCATCACGATCTCCACCCCCGAGCGGCCGAAGAGGTGCTCGAACTCGTCGAGGCCGGGGCCGTCGTTGAAATCGCCGAGCACGACCAGGCTCTCGCCGCGCGCCAGGTGCTCGTCGATGCGCGCGCGCAGCCAGATGCACTGGGCAAGCTGCTTGCGGCGGTTGGCGATGGCGATGCGCTTGGCCTCGTCGGGGTGGCGCGCGCCGTGCGGCGCCTTCGACTTCACGTGCACCCCGATCATGCGGAACCGCCGGCCCCCGGCGGTCGTCACGTCCAGCTCGAGCGGCGGCTTCGAGAAGGTGACCACGTCGGGCGTCGCGTCGATGTCGAGGTCGATGCGGAAGGGGCCGTCGAACCGCGGCGCGCGCCCCTCCCGCTGGGCGTCGCCCTGCGGGTCGTGCCGCGGCGTCAGCCGGTCGGGGTCGTAGAGCAGCGCGATCTCCTGCTCGGTGTCGTTGCGGAAGCCGATCAGCGCCCGGCGCGCGCGGATGCCCGCGGCGGCCGCGAAGGTCTCGAGCGCCCTGACCGTGCTGCGGCGGCGGTTGTCGTCGGGCGCCTCGATCACCAGCACGGCATCGGCGTCGAGCGCCCGGAACACCGCCTTCAGCCCCGCGATCTGCTCGGCGCGGCTCACCTCCTGCCGCGCCGACCAGCCGCTGTCGTCGAGCAGCCGACCGGCATCGTCGAACAGCGCGTTGAACCACTCCACGTTGTAGGTGGCGATCCGCATGGCGCGCTACAGCGCATGCTCGCGGGCGATCTCCTCCCAGGCGCGGTTGATCGCCGCCATCCGCGCCTCGGCCAGCCTGACCGCCTCCCGCGGCACGCCCCGCGCCACCAGCCGGTCGGGGTGGTGCTCGCGCACGAGCCGCCGCCAGGCGGCGCGGATCTCGTCGAGATGCGCGCCGCGCTCCACACCCAGCACGTCGTAGGGGTCGGGGTGCGCGTCGGGCACGTAGCGCGAGCGGATGCCGCGGAATTCGCAGTCCGAAAGCCCGAATATCCGCGCGACCTCGGCGAGGAAGGCGTCCTCCGCTTCGTGGTAGTGGCCGTCGGCGGTGGCGATGTGGAACAGGCTCTCGACCAGATCGACCAGCGTCTGGTGGCCGTCGTCGAACATCCGCCGGATGCGCCGGGCATAGACGTCGAAGCCGGTCACGTCCTCGCGGGCCAGGTTGTAGACGCGCGCGGCATTCGCCTCCTCGCCGGGCGGGATGGTGAACACCTCGCGGAAGGCGCGCACCTCGTTGCGGGTCACGCGCCCGTCGGCCTTGGCCATCTTGGCGCTGAGCGCGATCGCGGCGATGGCGAAGGCGACCGTCCGTTCCGGCGGGGTGCGCAGCTTCTCGAACACCGCCGCCAGCCCCTCGCCCTTGGCGAGCGCGGCGAGCGCCTCCGAGATGCGGGTCCAGACCGACATGGGGGCGAGACTAGCGCCTCTGCCGCCCGCTGTCAGCGCGTCATGGTTGCCGCCGCCGCCACGGGCGGGACATGCATGGGCCGGGCATGGGCCGGGCGCGGATCGGCTCAGCCCAGCCGCCGGGTTCCGGCGGGCGTGTCGATCTCGGCGGCAAGCCCCGGCTCCGGCGCCGCCTCGATGGCGATGCGGCTGTCGGCGATCCGGCCCGCCAGCGCCCGGCGCAGCGCCGCCGCCTCCGGGTGGCGCAGCGTGAGCCGCCGCAGCCGGCAGCCGCGGTCGGCGAGCCGGTCGGTGGGATGCAGGCCCCCCCGCCAGGCGATCAGCGCGGGGAAGACGCCGTCGAAGGGCAGCCGTCCGTCCGCCGGCACCGCCATGCGCCAGCGGAAGTCGCCGCGCGCGAGGTCGTGGACCTCGCCCGTTCCCGGTGGCGAGAGCGCCAGCTCCTCCTTGAGGTCTTCGCACCTCGCGACCCAGTTCGTCAGCCTCGGATGGCCCGAGAAATTGTCCAGATCGAACCACCGCGGCCGTCCGGGCGGATCTGCCGCAGGGTCCACCGCGATCACCTCCAGATAGAGCCCCGGCCCGAGCGACAGGAGCCGGTTGCGGGTGCCCATGGCGGGGTGCGCGCCGCCGGGTTCGAGCGCAACGCCCAGCGCCGCCTCCACCGCCGCCGCGCCCTCGTCGAGCCCCGCGGCCGAGACCACCAGATGATCGGGGACGAGGCTCACGCCGCGCGCGCCTCCCGGCGCCGGTGGGGCCGGCGCTCGGGGCGCGCGACGCGGGCGGCGCGGCCGGCCGGGGCGGCGGCCGGCGCGCTCACGCCGCCGCCCTTGCGGCGCGGATCAGCCCGAGGATCTCGCGCGCCGCCTCGGGAATGTTGGTGCCGGGGCCGAAGATCGCCTTCACCCCCGCCTTGCGCAGGAACTCGTAGTCCTGCTGCGGGATCACGCCGCCGCAGATCACCAGGATGTCGTCCGCGCCCTTCGCCCGCAGCGCCTCGATCAGCCTCGGCGCCAGCGTCTTGTGCCCCGCCGCCTGGCTCGAGATGCCGACCACGTGCACGTCGTTGTCGATGGCGTCCTGCGCCGCCTCCTCCGGCGTCTGGAACAGCGGGCCCACGTCCACGTCGAAGCCGATGTCGGCGAAGGCCGTGGCGATCACCTTGGCGCCCCGGTCGTGCCCGTCCTGGCCCATCTTGACGACCAGCATCCTGGGCCGCCGCCCCTCCTCCTCGGCGAAGCGCTCCACCTCGCGCTGGATCGCCGCAAAGGCCTCGTCGCCCTCGTAGGCCGCCCCGTAGACGCCCGCAAGCGTCCTCACCTCGGCCTGATGCCGGCCCCAGGCCCTTTCCATCGCCATGCTGATCTCTCCCACGCTCGCCCGTGCCCGCGCCGCCTCGACGGCCAGTTCCAGAAGGTTGCCCCGGCCCGACCGCGCGGCCGCCTCCAGCGCCTCCAGCGCGCGCGCGCAAGCCGCCCCGTCGCGCGTCCGCCGGATCTGCTCCAGCCGCGCGATCTGCGCCTCGCGCACCTTCATGTTGTCCACCTCGAGGATCTCCACCGGCGCCTGCGCCTCGGGGCGGAAGCGGTTCACGCCCACGATGACCTCCTCGCCCCGGTCGATCAGCGCCTGCCGGCGCGCCGCCGCCTCCTCGATCCTGAGCTTCGGCATGCCGGAGGCCACCGCCTTCGTCATGCCGCCCATCGCGTCGATCTCGCCGATCAGCGCCCAGGCCTGCGCGGCAAGCTCCGCCGTCAGCGCCTCGACGTAGTAGGACCCCGCCAGCGGATCGACGACCTTCGTCACCTTCGTCTCGTGCTGGAGGATGAGCTGGGTGTTGCGCGCGATCCGGGCCGAGAATTCGGTCGGCAGCGCGATCGCCTCGTCGAAACTGTTGGTGTGCAAGGACTGCGTGCCCCCCAGCACCGCGCTCATCGCCTCGTAGGCGGTGCGCACGATGTTGTTCCAGGGGTCCTGCTCCTGCAGGCTCACGCCGCTCGTCTGGCAGTGCGTGCGCAGCATGAGGGACTCGGGCCGCTTCGCCCCGAACTCCGACATGATCCGGTGCCAGAGGAAGCGCGCGGCGCGGAGCTTGGCCACCTCCATGAAGAAGTTCATGCCGATCGCGAAGAAGAAGCTCAGCCGCCCGGCGAAGGCATCGACATCCATCCCCCGCGCCAGCGCCGCCTTCACGTATTCCTTGCCGTCGGCGAGCGTGAAGGCGAGCTCCTGCACCAGCGTCGCCCCGGCCTCCTGCATGTGGTAGCCCGAGATCGAGATCGAGTTGAACCGCGGCATCTCGCGCGCGGTGTATTCGATGATGTCGGCGACGATCCGCATGCTCGGCTCGGGCGGGTAGATGTAGGTGTTGCGGACCATGAACTCCTTGAGGATGTCGTTCTGGATCGTCCCCGAGAGCTTGGCGCGCGGCACCCCCTGCTCCTCGCCCGCCACGATGAAGCTCGCCAGCACCGGGATCACCGCGCCGTTCATCGTCATCGACACCGAGACCTCGCCGAGCGGGATGCCGTCGAACAGGATCTTCATGTCCTCGACCGAATCGATGGCGACGCCCGCCTTGCCCACGTCGCCCACCACGCGGGGGTGGTCGCTGTCATAGCCGCGGTGCGTGGCGAGGTCGAAGGCCACGCTCACGCCCTGCTGCCCGGCGGCCAGCGCCTTGCGGTAGAAGGCGTTCGACTCCTCGGCCGTCGAGAACCCGGCATACTGTCGGATGGTCCAGGGCCGGCCGGCATACATCGTCGCCTTCGGCCCGCGGGTGAAGGGCGGCAGGCCGGGCAGCGAGCCGAGATGCGGCAGGCCCGCGAGGTCGGCCTCGGTATAGAGCGGGCGGACGGCGATGCCCTCGGGCGTGACCCAGGTCAGGCTCTCGGGGTCGGCGCCCTTCAGCTCCTTCCGGGCCAGCGCCCGCCAGGACTCGAGCTTGTCGTCCATCGCGTTGTCCTCCGGTCACGTTCGCCGGCGAAGGGCGTCTTTCCCTTCGCTTTGGCCCGGCGCCCGCCTATATCCTCGGCTGGAAGGAGGGCGCATGGCGCGGATTCTCATCGTTGCTCTCGCGGCCGCATGGCCGGCCGCCGCCGTGGCGGACAGCGCCGCAGCCGCGACCGCGGGCGAGGCGGTCGCCGTCTCCGACATGGCCGGTGCGGCCCCGGCCGGGGCGGCCGAGGCGGCGGCGCCGGAGCAGGCGGCGCCGCGCGGCACGCCCGAGTTCCCGTATGACGGCAGCGAGGTGGATCTCGCCGACTTCCTCTGGACGCACCGTCCCGTCGTCGTGTTCGCCGACACACCGGCCGACCCGGCCTTCCAGCGGCAGATGGAACTGCTGCGCGCGCGCCCCGAGGCGCTGGCCGAACGCGATGTCGTGGTGATCGTCGATACCGACCCCGCGGCGCGCAGCCCGGTGCGCACCGCGCTCCGGCCGCGCGGCTTCATGCTCGCCATCCTCGGCAAGGACGGCCGGGTGGAGCAGCGCAAGCCCTCGCCCTGGGATGTGCGCGAGATCTCGCGCGCCATCGACCGCACCCCGCTGCGCCGCCAGGAGATCCGCGAGCGCGGCGCCGGCACCCAGTGACCCGGCGCGGTCATCGCACCGCCTCGCCCTGCGGCGCGAGCACCCGCACCCCGGGCATCCGGCAGATCCGCGCCCAGTCGCGCTCGAAGCGCTCGGCCAGCGCCGCCTCCGCCTCGGCCGGAAACGGGCGCAGGGGCGGGCCGCCCGCCTCGCCCAGCTCGGCCACCGCCGCGCGCCGGGCGGCGGCGTCGAAGCCCCCGGCCCGGCGCCGCCGCGCCGTGAAGCGCCTCAGCCCGCGGGCCGAGAGCGCGGCGTTGGCCCGCCGCCCGTGCAGGACGACCCGCCCGGCGAGCGGCGCGGGCAGCATCGCCGCCAGCGCCGCCTCCGCCGCCCCGGGCCCGTGCCGCCACAGCGTCAGCCGTGCCTGCGGAAAGGTCGCGCGCACCTCCTCGGCCACCTCGGGCCAGCCGCGCGCGGAGGCCGCGATGCGGCCGGCGTCGAAGGGCGGCATCTCGCGCAGGACCACGCATTGCGCATAGGCCGAGGCCCACCAGCCCGCATAGTCCCGCAGCCCCAGGAAGACCTCCGCGGGCGGACCGCCGAAGAGGTCCGCCGCGGCGGCGAGGTTGCGCGCCGCGTTCGGATAGAGCGCTGCGGCCGCGAAGTTGCCCTCCATCGTGCCGATCAGGTTCTCCTCGCTGACCAGCAGCCGCCCGATCCCCGCCCCGGCCAGTCCGGCCAGGGCCCGGGCGACCTCGCGCCGGGCCGCCTCGGCGGCCTCGCGCGCGGCCGGATCCGCCGCCGCCCGGCGCAGGTTGCGCGCATGGTCGCGCCGGCCGGGCAGGCGCATCGCCTCGGGGCCCCAGAAGGCCGTGCCCGCGGCCGCGAGCTCTGCCGAGGCCATCCCCAGCGCCTGCTGGAGCGAGGTGGTCGCCGTGCGGTGGGCGCCGATGTGCAGGGCAAGCTCCATCGCCTCAGGGCTTCCCTCCGGCCGGCGGCGGCTCGAACTCCATGATCACGTCGTCCACCGCAAGACTCGCCCCCGGCCCGGCCGCGATCCGCTTCACCACCGCGCGACGCTCGGCGCGCAGGATGTTCTCCATCTTCATCGCCTCGACGGTGCAGAGCGCCTGACCCTCCTCCACCGTGTCGCCCTCGGCCACGTCCACCCGCACCACCAGCCCCGGCATCGGGCAGAGCAGGAAGCGCGAGGTGTCGGGCGGCGCCTTCTCGGGCATCAGCCGGGCAAGCTCCGCCTGCCGCGGGGTGAACACATGCACCTTCAGGTCCGCGCCGCGGCTGCGGATGCGGAAGCCCATCGGGATCTTGCCCACCTTCAGCACCAGGGGCGTCCCGTCGACGTCGAGCCGGGCGAGCGGCTGGCCCGGCGTCCAGTCCGAGGCGACGCGCTTCTCCTCGCCATCGGCGAAGCGCACGGTCGAGCCCGCCCGGTCGGCGGCGATCGTCACCGGAAACTCCGCGCCCTGGAGCGCGACGACCCAGTCGGTTCCGACGCGGCGCTCGTGGTTGCCCATCCTGCCGCTGATCCGGGTGCGGCGGATCTCGGCCACCCGGAACATCGCCGCCGCCGCCGCCGCGATCCGGCGCAGCTGCGCCTCGGGCAGCGTCACGCCCTGGAACCCGTCGGGCCATTCCTCGGCGATGAAGGCCGTCGTCATCTCGCCGGCCACGAACCGCGGATGGTCCATCACCGCCGAGAGGAACGGCAGGTTGTGCCCGATCCCCTCCACCTCGAAGGCGTCGAGCGCGTTGCGCATCTCCTCGATCGCCGCCTCGCGCGTTGGCGCCCAGGTGCACAGCTTGGCGATCATCGGGTCGTAGTACATGCTGATCTCGCCGCCCTCGAAGACGCCGGTGTCGTTGCGCACGACCGCCGTCGGGCTGCGGCTCTCGGCGGGCGGCCGGTAGCGGGTGAGCCGGCCGATCGAGGGCAGGAAGTTGCGGTAGGGGTCCTCGGCGTAGAGCCGGCTCTCGATCGCACAGCCGTCGATCGTCAGGTCCTCCTGCCGGAACGGCAGCGCCTCGCCGGCCGCGACGCGGATCATCTGCTCCACGAGGTCGATGCCGGTGATCAGCTCGGTCACCGGGTGCTCCACCTGGAGGCGCGTGTTCATCTCCAGGAAGTAGAAGTTGCGCGCGCCATCCACGATGAACTCCACCGTCCCCGCGCTCGCATAGCCCACCGCGCGGGCCAGCGCGCAGGCCTGCTCGCCCATCGCCCGGCGCGTCGCCGCGTCGAGGAAGGGCGAGGGCGCCTCCTCGATCACCTTCTGGTTGCGTCGCTGGATCGAGCATTCCCGCTCGTGCAGGTAGACGCAGTTGCCGTGCCTGTCGGCCAGCACCTGGATCTCGATGTGCCGCGGCTGGGTCACGAACTTCTCGATGAAGATCCGGTCGTCGCCGAAGCTCGAGGCCGCCTCGTTCCTCGAGGACTGGAAGCCCTCGCGCGCCTCGCGGTCGTTCCAGGCGATGCGCATCCCCTTGCCGCCGCCCCCGGCCGAGGCCTTGATCATCACCGGGTAGCCGATCTTCCGGCTGATTGTGACGGCCTCGTCGGCGTCCGCGATCAGCCCCATCCAGCCCGGCACGGTCGAGACGCCGGCCTCGGCCGCGAGCTTCTTGGAGGTGATCTTGTCGCCCATCGCCTCGATGGCCGAGGCCGGCGGGCCGATGAAGACCACGCCCTCGCGCTCGAGCGCCTCGGCGAAGGCGGCGTTCTCGCTGAGGAACCCGTAGCCGGGGTGCACCGCCTCGGCGCCGGTCTCGCGGATCGCCCGCAGGATGTTCTCGATCACGATGTAGGACTGGCTCGCCGGCGGCGGCCCGATCCGCACCGCCTCGTCGGCCATGCGCACGTGCAGCGCGCCCCGGTCGGCGTCCGAATACACGGCGACCGTCGCGATGCCCATGCGCCGCGCCGTCCGGATGACGCGGCAGGCGATCTCGCCCCGGTTGGCGATCAGGATCTTCTTGAACATGTCCGCCCCTTTTCCCCCCATCCCGGCCGTGCCGGGCGCGCAAATGCGGAAGGGCCACCGGCGTGCGTTGCGCCGGTGGCCCTTCCGGATGTCGGTCGTCTCTCTGCCCGGCCCGATCCCGCTTGCGGGCCTGCCGGATCAGTAGCTCCGGCGGCAGAGACCGAGGTCGTCGCAGAACGCGCCCGCGCCTGCGCCCACCAGGGCGCCGGTCGTGACGCTGTTCTCGGTCGCGTCGGCGAGGACGGCTCCGGCCGCCGCGCCGGCAAGCGCCCGCTCGGTGTCGTTCTCCAGGCATCCCGCGAGCGGGACGACAAGCGCCAGGACGGCGCCGATCCTGAGAATGTGCATGATGCTCTGCCTCCAACAAGGGTTCTTGTGGCGCAAGTATCGGCCGCGGCCCGGAGACTGTCAAAGCCAAACCCCGGGCGGTCGCCGACCTGTGCGGTTCTCTGCCTATACCCCGAAACGGCCCGACCCGGCAATAAAGCCGGCCTGACCCGGCAAGGGTCAGGCCGTAGAGAAGGGGAAGGGTAACGGTTTTGACAATCGCGGCGGATCGATTTGCTGGAGGGTTCCACCGCGCAACAACCTTTGCGCGATTCCCCGCTGCAGGCAAACGCCAATTCCGGCGACCGCCCGGCATCGGCTGAAATCCGCGCGTTCGCACAACCTATGCGCGAATCCACGGCCGTCATTCCTCCTCGAAGACCTCGGGGAAGGATTGCCGCGCGCGCCGTTCGTCGATGCGCAGCAGCGCCTCGTAGCTCGCCGGATCGAAGGGGTCCGACGCGGGGACGACCTCGCGCCCGAACAGCCACGACAGACGCCCGGCGTCGAGGTTGCCGCGCTGGAAGGGCTCGGCGCCGAAATGCGCCCACAGCGCGGCCATGAACGCCGAATCGGCGCGCCGGTCCTCGGGGCGGCGGTCGGGATGGCGCTTGCGCGCCACAAGCGGCGTGGCCCCGCGGGGATTCGGCCGCCGGATGACGAACTGGAAATCGGTGCCGGGCAGCCGGCCCGGAAAGCCGCGGTGCTTCAGCATGGCGGCCTCCGCAGGGCCGCCATGCCAGGCCGCGACGGCTCAGCCGCGCGTCGGGTCCTGCCCCCGCTGATCCGGCCGGCCGCTGTCAGGCTGGTCGAGCGGCACGCAGCGGTAGCCGGCGAAGGTCGTTCCGGTGACCGCCCGCTGGCCGGGCGGGCAGCGCTGATCGACCGGCACGCACTGGTAGCCCACGTTGGCCGTGTAGACGCTCGACTGCCCCTCCGGGCACTGCTGCTCGCAGGAAGGCAGCGACTGTTCGTAGGGGGTCTGCGGGATGCGGCCCGAGGGCACGCAGCCGCCGACGATGTCGCCCAGCTTGTTGTAGACCGGCTCGGGGCGAATCGGCGCCGGCTCCTCCTGCTGTGCACAGGACGAGAGCGCCACCGCCGCAGCCGCAACCAGCGGCAGGATACGCATGAATGCCAAGGTTCTGTCCCTCCGAAGGAAAATCCGATGGCGCCACGATACACCCGGCGCGCGGAAACACTTACCGAAAAAATTGCGCGCGGCCCGGAGGCCCGGACCGCGCGCGACTCCGCTGCGGCAAGCCGCGCGGACGACCGATCAGTACTTCTGCGTGACCGGCTCGGGCGTGACGACGGGCGCCGGAGCAGGCTCTTCCTGCTGGGCGCAGGCCGCCACGAAGGCCACGAGGCTGAGGGCGAGAAGGGTCTTGACGGTGGTCGACATGTTTTTCTCCTGGTTCGACACGCGGACAAGCAGCCGCCTTGCGGCAGAACTGCCCCCGCCCGCGCGGTGATTTGGGTCTTACCCGCAGTGACAATACCGCAACGGACAGCGAAAGCACGAGGCGCCGAGCGCAAGGGGCGCGCCTGTGACGTGATTGCATCAGGACGCCGCCCGGCCTCGGCGCGATCCCGCCGAATCCCCTGAAGACGCGCGGTCATTCCCATTCGCAGACCCCGTTCCCGACGAGGTAGGAGCCGATGAACTGCGTCGCCTCCGGGTCCGGCGTGCCGCGCGGGACGGCCCGGTCCATCAGCACGATGACGACCTGCGCGATTCCCCCTTCCTCGGCCGCCGCGGGCAACCCCTCGGTCTCGCAGAGGAAGTCGAGGTCGGGCACGACCGCCGCGTAGTCGGTCCCCGGCAGATCGGGCGCGAGGTAGCGCAGCACCAGCCACCGTTCGCCCCCCGGCTGGGTCTCGACCAGCCGGTCGAAGGGCTCGGCCGCGAGCCCGGTGGGCAGCTCGGGCCCGGCCAGGGCGGGCCCCGCGACGAGCAGGAACAGCGCGGCGCGGATCATAGCGGGATGTTGTCGTGCTTCTTCCAGGGGTTGGTCAGCCGCTTCGTCCTGAGGCTGGCGAAGGCCCGCGCCACGCGCCGGCGCGTCGAATGCGGCATGATCACCTCGTCGATGAAGCCGCGCTCGGCCGCGACGAAGGGGTTGGCGAAGCGGTCCTCGTAGTCCTTCACCCGCGCCGCGACCTTCTCGGGGTCGCCGAGTTCGCTGCGGTAGAGGATCTCGACCGCCCCCTTCGCCCCCATCACCGCCACCTCCGAGGTCGGCCAGGCATAGTTGAAGTCGCCGCGCAGGTGCTTCGAGGCCATGACGACATAGGCGCCGCCGTAGCACTTGCGGGTCAGCACCGTGACCTTCGGCACCGTCGCCTCGCCGTAGGCGAACAGCAGCTTCGCCCCGTGCTTGATGACGCCGCCGTATTCCTGCCCCGTCCCCGGCAGGAAGCCGGGCACGTCCACGAAGGTCAGGATCGGGATCTCGAAGGCATCGCAGAAGCGCACGAAGCGCGCCGCCTTGCGGCTGGCGTCGATGTCGAGGCAGCCGGCCAGCACCATCGGCTGGTTCGCCACCACGCCGACGGTCGAGCCCTCGATGCGGATGAAGCCGGTGATGATGTTCTTGGCGAACTCCGCCTGGATCTCGAAGAAGTCGCCCTCGTCGGCGACCTTCAGGATCAGCTCCTTCATGTCGTAGGGCGTGTTGGGGTTCTCGGGCACCAGCGTGTCGAGGCTGGGCTCGATCCGCCCCGGATCGTCGAAGAAGGGCCGGACCGGCGCCCGGTCGCGGTTGTTGAGCGGCAGGAAGTCGAACAGCCGCCGCGCCTCGGCCAGGGCCTCGACGTCGTTCTCGAAGGCGCCGTCGGCGACCGAGGACCTGCGCGTGTGGGTCGTGGCCCCGCCCAGTTCCTCGGCGGTCACCACCTCGTTCGTCACCGTCTTCACCACGTCGGGGCCGGTCACGAACATGTAGGACGTGTCCCTGACCATGAAGATGAAGTCGGTCATCGCCGGGGAATAGACCGCCCCGCCCGCGCAGGGGCCCATGATGAGCGAGATCTGCGGCACCACGCCCGAGGCCATGATGTTGCGCTGGAACACCTCGGCATAGCCGGCGAGCGAGGCCACCCCCTCCTGGATGCGGGCCCCGCCCGAATCGTTGATCCCGATCACGGGCGCCCCGTTCTGCATCGCCATGTCCATGATCTTGCAGATCTTCTGGGCGTGGGTCTCGCTCAGCGAGCCGCCGAAGACGGTGAAGTCCTGGCTGAAGACATAGACCATCCGCCCGTTGATCGTGCCCCAGCCGGTCACCACGCCGTCGCCCGCGGGGCGTTCGGCCTGCATCCCGAAGTCGGTGCAGCGGTGGGCGACGAACATGTCGAACTCCTCGAACGAGCCCTCGTCGAGCAGCAGCTCGATGCGCTCGCGCGCGGTCAGCTTGCCCTTGGCGTGCTGCGCCGCGATCCGCCGCTCGCCGCCGCCGAGCCGCGCCACGCTGCGGCGGGCCTCCAGTTCCGCAAGGATGTCGTGCACCGGCTTCCTCCCCCAAGCGCTCCGCCCCGGCGCGACCTTAGGCGGGCGCCGCGCGGGGGCAAAGCCAAACATCGCAACTTTGCAAAGT
This sequence comes from Paracoccaceae bacterium, assembly GCA_026419405.1. GTDB lineage: Bacteria > Pseudomonadota > Alphaproteobacteria > Rhodobacterales > Rhodobacteraceae > JANZZL01. Next base: position 26,865 of record JANZZL010000024.1, read on the forward strand.
TTTTGCAGAGACAAACCAATTAAATGCAACATCGCAAATCCCGGCCCGCGGGATGCGCCAAGGCAGGCGCCGCGGTGCACGCCCTGTGCACGGGTTGTGCACGGGTTGTGCACGGGGTCTGCCGGGGCCGTGCGCGGGCCCGGCCGGGGCCGCGCATGCCTGGGCGCGACGGGTCCGGCGGCATCGCGTCCTCTGGCGCGCCGCGAGCGGGGCGCTGTATACGCCCGCCGTTCCCGCAAGCGAGGCGCGCCCCATGAACCTCCCCGTCCCCGTCGTCACCATCGGCCTGCTCGTGGCCTCCAACGTCTTCATGACCTTCGCCTGGTACGGCCACCTCAAGCACAAGGCGGCGCCGCTCTACATCGTGATCCTGGTGAGCTGGGGCATCGCCTTCTTCGAATACTGCCTGATGGTCCCGGCGAACCGGATCGGGCACGGCTACTTCTCGGCGGTCGAGCTCAAGACGATCCAGGAGGTCGTCACCCTCTCGATCTTCCTCGTCTTCACCGTGCTCTACCTGCGCGAGCCGGTGGGGCTGAACCACGTGCTCGGATTCGCGATGATCGCCGCAGGAGCCTGGCTCGTGTTCCAGAAGTGGTGAGGGCCGCGGCCTGAGCCGGGGGCGCGCGCCCGCCCCGGTGGACATCGCCGCGCGGGCGTCCTACCTCTGGCGCCATGTCCAGCCGCCCCGCGGTCCGCTTCCTCGACCGCTCCACCCCGCCGCACATCATGACGCTCGTCCTGCTCGCCGGGCTCGGGGCGCTGTCGATGAACATCTTCCTGCCCTCGCTGCCGGCGATGGCCGAGCATTTCCGCACCGACTACCGCCTGATCCAGCTCTCGGTCGCGCTCTACCTCGGCGTGAACGCGGTGCTGCAGGTGTTCATCGGCCCGGTCTCCGACCGCTTCGGGCGCCGGCCGGTGATGCTCGCCGCGATCGGCATCTTCCTTCTCGCCACGCTCGGAACCCTGCTTGCGCCGACGGTCGAGCTGTTCCTCGCCTTCCGCGCGCTCCAGGCGGTGATCGTGGCGGGGCTGGTGATCGGGCGGGCGGTGGTGCGCGACATGGTGCCGCAGGAGGAGGCGGCCTCGATGATCGGCTACGTCACCATGGGCATGGCCGTGGTGCCGATGGTCGGCCCGATGATCGGCGGCGCACTCGAGGAGGCCTTCTCGTGGCAGGCGAGCTTCGTCCTGCTGTTCGTCTGCGGCCTGCTCACGCTCTGGCTCACCTGGGCCGACCAGGGCGAGACGGCGGTGCACCGCTCGGCAAGCTTCGCCGAACAGTTCCGCCAGTATCCCGAGCTTCTCGCCTCGCCGCGCTTCTGGGGCTACTGCCTGACGGCGGCCTTCGCCTCGGGCGCGTTCTTCGCCTATCTCGGCGGTGCGCCCTTCGTCGGCTCCGAGGTCTACCACCTCTCGCCGGCCGCGCTCGGCTTCTACTTCGGGGCACCCGCGCTCGGCTATGCGGCGGGCAACTTCCTCTCGGGGCGCTACTCGGTCCGCTTCGGGATCAACCGGATGGTGCTTGCGGGCTGCGTGCTGACCTGCGCGGGGCTTGCCGTCCTGCTGGCGGTCGAGCTCGCCGGGCCGCGGCATCCGGCGGTGTTCTTCGGCTTCATGACCTTCGTCGGCCTCGGCAACGGCATGGTGCTGCCGAACGCCACCGCCGGCATGCTCTCGGTCCGCCCCCGGCTCGCGGGCTCGGCCTCGGGCCTCGGCGGGGCGATCATGATCGGCGGCGGCGCGGCGCTCTCGGCGCTGGCCGGCGCGCTGCTCACCCCCGGCACGGGGCCCTATCCGCTGCTCTGGCTGATGCTGGCGACCTCGGCGGCCTCGGTCGTCTCGATCCTCTACGTGATCCGGCGGGCGCGCGCGAAGGGTGTTGCCTGAGCCGCTTTGCAAAGGCTAGTTTGCAGGCGCAAATCCGGGCGGCGCACGGGGGCGCGGACAGGCGCGCGATGGCCACGCAGAAGCTCTATGCCGGCGTCAAGCTGCGCGAGACGCGCGCGCGGCTGGGGCTGACGCAGAAGGCCTTCGCCGAGAAGCTCGGCGTCTCGCTGCCCTACCTCAACCAGATGGAGAACAACCACCGGCCGGTCTCGGCCGGCGTGGTGCTGGCGCTGGCGCAGGAGTTCGGCTTCGACGTGACCGAGCTCTCGACCGGGGATGCCGAGCGGCTGGTCTCGGACCTGCGCGAGGCGCTCTCGGACCCCGTGCTTGCCGCGCCGCCGCCGCTCGCCGACCTGCGGCTTGCCGCCTCGAATGCGCCCGCGCTCGCCCGCGCGGTGCTCGACCTGCATCGCGCCTACCGCCGGACGCACGAGCGCCTGGCCTCGCTGGACGAGGCGCTGGCCAGGGAAGATGCGACATTGCAGCCCTCTCCATGGGAGGAGGTGCGCGATTTCTTTCACTATTGCGACAATTACCTCGATGCGGTCGATCGCGCCGCCGAACGCTTCGCCTGCCCCGACGGCGGCCGGGCCGACCCGGTGCCGCTGGCGGTCGCGGCGCTGGAGAAGGCGGGGCTGACGGTCGAGCTGGCCGACATCCCCGGCCTGCGCGCGGTGGAGGCGGGGCGGGTCAGGCTCTCCTCCCGCGCGGCGGCGCCGACGCGGGTGTTCCAGCTCCTCCACCAGGTGGCGCTCGTCACCCAGGACGACCTGCTCGAGGCCACGCTCGACCTCGCCCGGTTCCAGTCGGAGACCGCGCGCGGCATCGCCAAGACGGGGCTGGCCAACTACTTCGCGGGCGCGGCGCTGCTGCCCTACCGCGCCTTCCTGGAGGCGGCGCGCGCCGAGCGGCACGACATCGAGCGGCTCGCCGACCTCTTCGGCGCCTCGATCGAGCAGGTGGCGCACCGCCTCTCGACCCTCCAGCGGCCGGGCGCCAAGGGGGTGCCCTTCTTCTTCGTGCGGGTGGATCAGGCGGGCACGATCACCAAGCGGCATTCGGCCACGCGGCTCCAGTTCGCGCGCTTCGGCGGGGCCTGCCCGCTGTGGAACGTGCACCGCGCCTTCGAGGCGCCGGGCCGCTTCCTGCGCCAGCTCGCCGAGACGCCGGACGGCGTGCGCTACCTCTGCCTGGCGCGCGAGGTCTCCAAGCCCGGCGGTGCCTGGGGCGCGCCGGTCCGGCGCTTCGCGATCGGCCTCGGCTGCGAGATCCGCCACGCGCGCGAGCTGGTCTATGCCGACGACCTCGACCTCGGCCGCGGCTTCGAGCCGATCGGGATCTCCTGCCGGATCTGCGAGCGCGCCGGCTGCCACCAGCGCTCGGTCCCGCCGCTGGAGCGCCGGCTCAGGATCGACCCCGACCGCCGCGGCCTGCTGCCCTACGAGGTCGAGACCTGAGGGCCGCGGAGGGGGGCTCTGCCCCCGCCGCCTGGCGGCGGCTCCCCCGGAGTATTTGGGGGCCGAAAGTGGGCCGGGCCGCGGCTCAGGCGAGGCCGGGGCGCATGCGGATCAGCGTGGGCCCCGGCGCGGCGAGCGCCCGGCCGACCGCCTCGGCGAGCGCGGCGGGCGAGCGCGGCTCCTCGGCGAGGGCGCCCCAGGCGCGGGCGAGGGCGGGGAAGTCGGGGTTGCGCAGCCGCACCGCCGTCGGCGCGATCTGGGCGCCGACCATGCTCGCCTCGATCTCGCCGAGGCGGTCGTTGTCCCACAGCAGGATGGGCAGCGGCAGGCCGAGCTCGACCGCCGTGCCGAGTTCCTGGACGGTGTACTGGAAGCCGTAGTCGCCGGCGATGGCGACCACGGGACGCTCCGGCAGGCCGACCTTGCCGCCGATGGCCGCCGGCAGCGCGTAGCCGAGCGTGCCGAAGCCGAAGGGGTGGTGCCAGAGCCCGGGGGCGGGCAGGTCCCAGACCTCCTTCGCGGCATAGGCGAACTGGGTCATGTCGGAATAGATCACCGTATCGGCCGGCAGCGCCTGCCGCAGCACCTCGCAGACCGGCAGGATGCCGGGGCGCTCGGCATCGATCTCGGCGCGCCAGCGCGCGCGCAGGGCGGCGCATTCCACCGCCGTCCAGCCCGGCGGCGCCTGCCGGTCGCCCAGCGCCTCCTCGAGCGCGGCGCAGAAGGCCCGGGCGTCGGCGCGGATCGTGTAGGAGGAGCGCGCCCGGTCGACCGGCGCGTCGGCATCGGTATCGACCCGGATCATGCGGCCCGTGTGGCCGAGCTCCTCGCGCCAGAGGTCGACCTCGGAGAGACGCGAGCCGATGACGAGCACGACATCGGCCGAGGCGATGACCTCGCGGCTTCCGGGGCGGGCCAGCATGGCGCCGAGCCAGAGCGGATAGGCGGGATCCACCGTGCCGCGGCCGGCGTAGGTGGTGAAGGCGGCCGCGCCGAGCCGCGGCAGCAGGCGGCGGATCTCGGCCGCGGCCTGCGCCGCGCCGCCGCCGAGGATCACCAGCGGCCGCCGCGCCCGGCCGAGCAGCGCCGCGGCGGCGAGCACGTTCTGCGGGTCGGGCAGCAGGCGGCCCTCGGCGGGGGTCTCCTCGGGCCAGGGCGGCGCGGGCGCGGCGAGCAGCCCGACCGGGATCTGCACGTGCTTCGGCCCGCGGCGGCCGGCGCGGAACTCGCGGAAGGCCTGCCCGATCAGGCGGTAGGCGCCCTCGACATCGGCCGCCGTGCGCGACCAGTCGGCCACGGTGGCCGCCGCGCCCTCCTGATCCTTCATCTCGTGCAGCTTGCCCTTGCCGGCGCCGGCATCGCCGGGATCGAGGCAGGACGAGATCACCAGCATCGGCACGCTGTCGCTGAGCGCCTGGCCCATCGGCGTCAGGATGTTGGTGAGCCCCGGCCCGGTGATCACGAAGGCCACGCCGGGCCGCCCGGTGGCGCGGGCGTAGCCGTCGGCCATGAAGCCCGCGCCCTGTTCGTGGCGCGTCAGGACATGGCGCAGGCCCGCCTCGGCAAGGCCGCGGTAGAGCTCCTGGTTGTGCACGCCGGGCACGCCGAAGACGACCTCGACCCCCTGCGCGCGCAGGAGGTGCGAGATCTGCTGGCCGAGGGGGCGGGTTCGCATCAGACTCTCCAGAAGCGGACGGTGAAGATCGCGTAGACGACGAGCAGCTCGAGCCGCCCGGCCAGCATGCCGAAGACCAGGATCCACTTGGCCGCGTCGTTGAGCAGCGCGAAGTTGCCGGCCGGCCCGATCGTCGGGCCGAGGCCGGGGCCGATGTTGGCGATCGCGGTCGCCGCGCCCGAGAGCGAGGTCACGAAGTCGAGCCCGGTCATCCCGAGCGCGACCGACATCACCCCGATCGAGACCACGAAGATCACGAAGAACGACATGATCGAGGCCAGCACCTCCTGCGGGACGGGCCGGCCCTCGAAGCGCGGCAGGAAGACGCCCGAGGGGCTGTGGATGCGGCGGATCTGCGCGCCGATGGCCGAGAACAGGATCTGGTAGCGGAACACCTTGACCGAGCAGCAGGTGGAGCCCGCGCAGCCGCCGACGAGGCCGAGGAAGAAGAACACGACGACCGGGAACGCGCCCCAGAGCTGGTAGTCGACCGAGGCGTAGCCGGTGCCGGTGATGATCGAGGTGACGTTGAAGATGGCCTCGCGGAAGGCGTGTTCGGGACGGTCGCCGTTGGCGAGCATCCGGTAGGCGGTGATCGCCAGCGTGACGACGAGGATCACCGCGAGGAAGGCGCGGATCTGGCTGTCGTGCAGCAGCGGCCGCGCCGTGCCGGCGGCGAACTGGACGAAGCGCACGAAGGGCAGGCTCGCCAGCACCATGAACAGGGCCGACACGTATTCGGCCGGGCCCTGGAAGGCGCCGAACGAGGCGTCGCGGGTCGAGAAGCCCCCGGTCGAGAGCGTGGTGAGCGCGTGGTTGACGGCATCGAAGGCGCTCATGCCGACGACCGCGTAGGCGAAGGCGCAGGCGACCGTGAGCGCGACGTAGATCGCCGAGATCCGCCCGGCGATCTCGGCCGCCCGGGGCAGGATCTTGCCCATCGTCTCGAAGGCCTCGGAGCGGAAGATCTGCATGCCGCCGATGCGCAGCTCGGGCAGGAACACCATCGCCACGACGATGATCCCGATGCCGCCGAACCACTGCAGCATGGAGCGCCAGAGCAGGAGCCCCTCGGGCAGCCGGTCGAGGCCGGTGAACACGGTCGATCCGGTCGTGGTCAGGCCCGACATCGCCTCGAAGACGGCATCGACCGGGCGCGCCGCGGTGACGCCGAGCATGAAGGGAATCGAACCGAAGGCAGGCAGGGCGACCCAGACGGCAGTGGTCAGCAGGAAGGTCTGCTGGAGCGTCAGCCGCGCCGAGACCGCGTTCGCCGAGGCGAGCGCGATGAGGGCGCCCGACAGCGCGGTGACCACGGCGCTCTGGAGGAACACGTGCCAGTGGCCGTTCCCGGATGCCAGGTCCAGCGCCATCGGGACGAGCATCGTCGCGCCGAGCGCCGCGACGAGGAGGCCGATGACATATCCCACGGGGCGCAGGTCGGGCATGGGGGCGAGGCTTGGCCACGCGCCCCGCGGGTGTCAAGGCGCCGCCGCGGCCGGGCGCGGCGGAGCGGGGCCGCACGGGCCGCTCCGGGGGCGCGCGGGCGATGCTTGGCCGGGGTTCCCCGGCAGAGGTGGCTCGCCGGCCGGTCCGGGGGCGCGCGGGCGATGCGGTCGGCGACCCGCCGCCCGGCCGGCCCGGTATCGTTTCCGATCAGGGGACGAAGATGCTATCCTGCGCGGACTTCCCCTGCCCGCTCGACGGTCCGGACGGCGATGCTTCTCGAACTCTCCCTCGTGCTGCTCGTGCTGGCCTTCCTGATGTGGCTGTCGCGCAGGCACTTCCGGGCGCTCCGCCGGCGGCGCGAGGAGCGTGCGCGCCGCGCGCTCGCCGCACAGATCGACTGGAACCGGCCGGCGCGGCGGCGCCAGAAGCCCGGCGGGCGGCAGTACCGGGGCTGACCGGCCCGGCCGGGCCGCGGCACCGGTCGTCCGTGGTTCATCGGGCAGGCGCGATCATCGCCGTCTGGCGATGCCGCCGGGGCCGGCGCAGGCGACGGCCGGGGGCGCCGCTGCCGCGCGAGCACGCGCCGGGGCCGCTCCGCATCGCGCGCATCCTGCATCTCGCCCCGGCATCTGCCGCGCGCGGCGGGCGCCTCGGTCATCCCGGCAGGACGTGGCCCCGCGGCGTGCCCTGCCGGTGGCGGCGGCTCGGCGCCCTCCGGGCCCGCGGCCCCGCGGCCGGACCGCGGCCCCGCCGCCCGGCCCTGCCGCCCGGTCCGGTCAGCCGACGTGGAACAGCGTGGCGAAGAGCCGCGGATCGAGGCTCTGCGCCGCGAAGGTCTCGCCCTCGGTCAGCACGCTCACCGCATCGTGGCTGTGCAGGCTCTCCTGGTGACTCGCCACCACGCGGAAGTCGCCCACGCGCGCATCCGCCTCGAGCCGCGCGGCGAAGAGCCGGGCCGCATCCTCGACGAAGATCGGGTTCGCGGCATTGAGCTCGGCGAAGGCCTGCTCGTCCTCGCGCTTGACCATGACCTGCGTCTCGGTCGGGACCGCCGACCGGCAGAGATCGATCAGGTCCTCGAACCACAGGCATTCGCCGGGCAGGATCTCGACCGAGATGCGCGCGACCGAGCGCTGCGAATGCGGCGTGGCGAGCTGGCCGCGCGTCCGCCGGGCGTGTTCGGACAGCTCCAGCGAGCAGGGGCAGGTCGAGGAATAGACGTAGTCGAGATGCATGATCTTGCGCCGCAGCCCGGCGGTCTCGACCAGTTCCAGCGCGATGTCGTAGTACTGCCAGCCCGCGAGCCCCGAGCGCAGCGAGCGGACCTGCACCGGGAAGGAGAAGCGCATCTGGATGCGGGCGTCGAAGCTGCCGAGATCGGCCTTGTAGTCGTCGAGCGCGGCCTCGATCGTGCCGAAGGAGAAGGTGCGCTCGGCATGGCGGTAGAACGAGCGCATGATGCGGCTCATGTTGATGCCCTTCTTCTCGGCATCGAGGCTGACCGTGCCCGTCACCGAGGTTTCGAGCGTCACGTCGCCGTTGTCGCGGGTGTGGAAGCGGATCGGCAGGCGGAAGTTCGAGATGCCGACGTGCTGGATCACCCGGCGGGCGCCCCGGATCAGGCTCTCGGGGCCGTTCTGGAGGTCGGGGAGGGTGGCCCGGTAGGCCTCGGTCGCCTCGAAGTCCTCGGGATAGGCGCGCGCCAGCGCGGGGTAGTCGGAGACCGCGCGTCCGGGCAGGATGCGGGCGACCATCGGATCGAGCGTCTCGATCTCGGCCTCGGAGGCGGCGGCGGCCCAGCGCCTGAGCAGCCCGAGCGCGCGGGCGGCCTCCTCGCGGGTCGGCTCGCGTTCGAAATCGGTCGAATGGACGTTCACCTCGGCCCCCTGTCTCACGGCGTTCCGGCGGGGCCGCGCGGCGCCGCGGCCCGCCCTCGTTGCATGCCTTCTACGGCCGCGGGCCTCCGCCGGATCAGCCGCCCCGGCCGCGGCGCCGCGAACCGCCGCTCAGGCCCGGTCGAGCGCGGCGTGCAGGTCGGCGATGAGGTCGCCCGAATCCTCCAGCCCCAGCGACAGCCGGATCAGGCCGGGGGTGATGCCGAGCGCCTCCTTCTGTTCCTGCGGCAGGCGCTGGTGCGTGGTGGTCGCGGGATGCGTGGCGATGGTCCTGGCGTCGCCGAGGTTGTTGGAGATCTTCGCGATCCTCAGGGCATTGAGGAAGCGGAAGGCCGCCTCCTTCCCGCCCTTCACCTCGAAGGCGACGAGCGTGCCCCCCGAGCCCATCTGCGCCATGGCGAGCGCATGCTGCGGGTGGCTCGGCAAGCCGGGATGCAGCACCCGAGTCACCTTCGGATGCCCCTCGAGCGCGCGCGCCACGGCCAGCGCGGTCTCGGCCATCGCCCGGCAGCGCAGGTCGAGCGTGGCCAGGCCGTTGAGGTGCAGCCAGGCGGTGAAGGGGGACATGCTGCCGCCGGTGTGCTTCATGTAGGGTTCCAGCACCTTGCGGATGAAGGCGCGGCTGCCGCAGACCACCCCGCCCAGCGCGCGGCCCTGGCCGTCGATGTGCTTGGTCGTGGAATAGACCACCGCATCCGCCCCCTGCCCGACCGCGCGGGAGAAGACCGGCGTGGCGAAGACGTTGTCGCAGATCACCAGCGCGCCGGCGGCATGGGCGATCTCGGCCACCGCGCGGATGTCCACGAGCTCGAGCGTCGGGTTCGACATCGATTCGAAGAACACCGCCTTCGTCCCCGGCCCGACCGCGGCGCGCCACTGGTCGAGGTCGGCGCCATCGACGAAGCTCACGCGCACCCCGAAGCGCGGCAGCACCTCCTCGAGCACGTAGAGGCAGGAGCCGAACAGCGCGCGGGACGAGACCACGTGATCCCCCGCCCGCAGCATCGACATCAGCACCCCCGAGACCGCCGCCATGCCGGAGGCGGTGGCGAAGGCGTCCTCGGTGCCCTCCAGCGCGGCGATGCGTTCCTCGAACATCCGCGTCGTGGGGTTGCCGTAGCGGGCATAGATGAACTCGTCGGGCCCGGCCTCGAGAAAGCGCGCCTCGGCGGCCTCGGCGGTGTCGTAGACGAAGCCCTGGGTCAGGAAGATCGCCTCGGCCATCTCGCCATACTGGCTGCGGCGGCTGCCCTCGTGCACCGCCCTGGTCCGCGCTTTCCAGTCCATGACGCCCTCCGGCACAAGACAAAGCCCCCGGACCGGAAAGAGGCCGGGGGCGCGCCCTGATCCTCTTTAGCGGCATGTTTAACGTGGCCCGCAATCCGGAAGACAAATCGCCACGGCTGCGGACGGATAGACCCGGCCGCGGCGCCCGTCAAGCAGCCCCGCCCCGGCGCCGCGCTGGGGTCCGGCGCAGAGGGTGTTGCGCCGGGGCATCGTCACGCGGCAGTAACCGGGGTTTCATCCGCCTGTCGTAAGCAAGCTCTAGTGCTGGCCACGACATCTGGTGGACGGAGGTTTCCCGTGCCCCTCATACGGATCGACGCCGAGACGAGCGCCGTTTCCGGGGTGGCCACGCTCCTCGGGGCGCTCGACGCGCTTCCCGCAGGCGCCCCGGTGACGGTGATGATCCACGGCTACAAGTATGCGCCCGGCCGCGACGGGCGCTGTCCGCACGGCTTCATCCTGTCGTCCGGCGCCTCGGGCGAGGGGCGGCGCGGGGTCTCCTGGCCGCATCACCTCGGCCTGCGCGAGGAGGGCGACGCGCTCGGCATCGGCTTCGGCTGGCAGGCGACGGGCAGCCTCTGGCGCGCCTGGGCCGAGGCGGGGCGCGCCGGCATCGCGCTGGCGCGGGTGCTCGCGATCCTCGCCGACCGCGGGCGGCAGGCGGACATCCTGGCCCACAGCCTCGGCGGGCGCGTGGCGCTCGCCGCGCTCGCCCGGGCGCCCGAAGGCTCGGTGCGCCGGGCGATCCTGATCACCCCGGCCGAGTTCCGCGACACCGCCGAGGCGGCCATGGATGCGCCGGCCGGGCGCAGCGCCGAGGTGGTGAACGTGGCCAGCCGCGAGAACGACCTCTTCGACCTGCTGATCGAATGGATGGTCGCCCTGCACCGGCCCGGCGCCCGCGCGCTCGGCCACGGGCTGAGCCGGCCGCGCGCGAACTGGACCGATCTCCAGATCGGCGACGCCGAGACGCTGCGCGCGCTCGCGGCGCTGGGCTACCCCGTGGCGCCGGCCACGCGGCGGATCTGCCACTGGTCGGGCTACCTGCGGCCGGGCCTGTTCCCGCTCTACCGCGCGATCCTCTCGGGCGCGCTGCCGCTGCCGCTGCTGCGCGCCAGCCTGCCCGACCGGGCGACGCCGCGCTGGTCGGGCCTGCTCGCGCGGCCCGGCGCCCGGCGGATCGGAGGCGGGGCGGCGGCCGCGCCCTGACGCCGCGCGCGCGGGCCCGGCGCGGAACCGCAGCGGGCTGACGGCGCGGCGGCTCCGCCCTGCCCCCGGCACGCGCCCGGCCGCTCAGTCCGCGATCGCCCGCGCCAGGATCCGCGCCGCGAGGGCGCACTGCGCCTGCCGGCCCGTGCAGGCGTTCATGAACACCGCCGCCGCCCGCCGCCGCTTGCGGTCGATCAGCATCGAGGCATACCAGAGGGTGTTCGACCCGTCGTGCCGCAGCGTTCCGTCGGGGTTGCGGGCCCAGCCCATCGCGCAGGGTTCGCCCGCGGGCGGCGGCTCGTGCAGCAGCGCCCAGCTCGCCGTGCCGAGAAACCCGGGATCCTCGGTCGCGTGGCAGGCGAGATAGGTCAGCATGTCGCCCATCGCGATGTGCACGGTGCCTGCCGGGCCGAGCGCCGGCACGTTGTCCGCGCCGGGCGAGGGCGGCACCGCGCGCAGCCCGCCGAGGAGCCGCCGCCGGTGCCCCGTCACGGGGTCGTCGCCCGAGGGCGGCCCGAAGCCCGCCGAGGCGAGCCCGAGCGGCGCGAAGAGCGTCTCGCCGATCAGCGCCTCCCAGGTCTGGCCGAGCGCCTGCTCCAGCATCGCGCCGGCGACCACGTAGCCGGCATTGGAATAGCGGAACTGCCCGCGCGGGCCGGCCGGCCGTCGGGCGAGCATGACCGCGGCACAGTGCAGCCTGTCGGCGCGCAGGTCGCGGTCCTCCGACCAGCCGAGGCGGACCCACTCCAGCAGCGGCAGGTTGCAGCCGAGGCCCGCGCGGTGCCGCAGCAGGTCGGCGTAGCTCGCCTCCGCGAACCAGGGCCGGATCGCGCCGATCACCGGGCCGAGCACCTCGCCGACCGTGTCCTCCCAGCGGATCCGGCCCGCCTCGGCGAGGCGCGCCACGACCGTGGCGGTCATCGACTTGGCGAGCGAGCCGATGTGCCAGCGGTCCTCCGGGCGGACCGGCCGCCCGCCGACGGAGGCCAGGCCGCAGGTGCCGATCTCGGGCCCGGCGGGGCCCCGGCGCCCGACGACCGCGCCCGGGGCGCCGCTCTCCTCCACCGCCTGGCGGGCCAGACCGGACAGCGCCGGCGGGCCGGCCGCCGCGCCGACGCGTCCCGTGATGCCGACCCCTGCCGTCCGCCTGCCGATCATGCGGCCGATGTGGGATGCCGCCCGCCGGGCCGCCAGAGACCCTTGCGCCTTTCCGCCGACAGGGCCACGGTGCGGCGCCACGGGGCGGCGCGACGGGGCGGGCAGCACGGCGGGAGAGGCGCATGACGGCCGAAATCGAGCTTCACTACTGGCCCACCCCGAACGGCTGGAAGATCACCATCGCGCTCGAGGAGATGGGGCTGCCCTACCGGGTGAAGCTCGTGGACATCGGCGCGGGCGAGCAGTTCGACCCCGCGTTCCTGAAGATCGCGCCGAACAACCGGATTCCGGCGATCGTCGATCCCGAGGGGCCCGGCGGGGCGCCGATCCCGGTCTTCGAGTCGGGGGCGATCCTGCTCTACCTCGCCCGCAAGACGGGCCGCTTCCTCGGCGAGGGCGAGCGCCAGCGCGTGGCGGTCGAGGAATGGCTGATGTGGCAGGTGGGCGGCGTCGGCCCGATGGCCGGGCAGGCGCACCATTTCCTGACGTATGCCCCCGCGCTCGACCCGCCGCAGGACCTGCCCTATGCCAAGGACCGCTACCGCCGCGAGGTGGCGCGGCTCTACGGCGTGCTCGACCGGCGGCTGGCGGACCACCGCTTCGTCGCGGGCGACTTCTACTCGATCGCCGACATGGCGATCTGGCCCTGGGCTTCGCTCTGGGAGCGCCAGGGGCAGACGCTCGACGACAGGCCGCACATGCGCCGCTGGCTCGCGGAGGTGGGCGCGCGGCCCGCGGTGCAGCGTGGCCGGGCGGTCGCCGCGGAGCGGCGCACCTCCCTCGAGGGCGACCGCCGGGCGCAGGAGATCCTGTTCCGGCGCTGAGCAGCTGACCCTGTCCCGGCGCTGACCGGTCCGGCCCAGACGCCGCCGCCGCGGCCCCGGCGCGCGGCGCGGGCCGCCTCACTCCTCGCCGCGTTCCTTCTCCTCGATGACGTAGGGCTGGAGCATCACGATCTGCGCCCAGAGGAACAGGAACAGCGCCAGCGGGAAGCCGAAGGTCTCGACCTTGACCCAGGTCTCGGTGGACATCGTCCGCCAGACGATCTCGTTGCCGATGGCGAGGAACGAGAAGGCCGAGGCGAGCCGCCGGGTCAGGATCATCCAGCCCTCCTGCCGCATCGGCAGGAGCTCGCCCATCACGTATTCGAGCCACGACCGCCCCATCAGGAGCCCCGCGAACAGGATCAGCGCGAAGACGCCGTAGACGATCGTCGTCTTCATCTTGAAGAACTGCTCGTCGTTGAACCAGACGGTGAGCCCGCCGAAGACCACGACGAGCACAGCGGTGACCACCTGCATCCGGCTGACCCGGCCCGAGAGCAGCCGCAGCAGGACGATGCAGGCCAGCAGCAGCGGCACGAAGGCCGCGGTCACCACGATGAAGCCCGAATAGGCGGTCCCGCCGAGGGTGAAGGTCTCGTCCTTCAGCCACATGTAGGCGGCGAAGAAGGCCAGCGCCGGGCCGAATTCCAGCGCCGCCTTCAGCCCGGGGTGGATCGCGCGTCCGCTCATGGGTCCTCCTTGCCCCGCCTCCATAGCACGGCGCCGCCGGCGATCAATGCCGCGCGGCGCCGCGCGCGGGGCCGCCCCCGGGCCTAGGGGCCGTAGGCGATGCGCAGCCGCGCACCGGTCAGCGCCGCCGCGAGCCAGCGGGCGGGGTCGGGGGCGATCCCGGCGCCGGCCAGCATCGCCGGGCGGAACCCGCCGGGCGCCTCGAGCTCGATCCGGGCGCGCCCGCGCAGGTCGGGCCAGTCGTCGATCAGCGCGAGCGCGGCCTCGCGCGAGGCCGCGTCCATGGCAGCGGCGGGCACGGCGCGCAGGACCGCGGCCGCCCGCGCGCGATCGGCCGGCCCCGGCCGCTCCAGCGGCGGGAACAGGGCCGCCCAGCGTTCGGCCAGCCGCCCGTCGCCGCGCAGCTCGGCCGCGATCGCGCCGAGCTCGGCCCCGGCGAGCCGTGCGGCCAGCGGCGCGGTTCCGGCCGCGCTCAGGCCCGGCGCGCTCAACGCGACCGTCACCCCGTTGCGCCCCTCGAAGGCGATCTCCGCCCGGACGGCGAGCACGCCCGCCGCCGCATCCTCGGCGAGCGCGAGCGCGAGGCGGGCACGGTCGCGCAGCCCTGCCGGCCGGCCGGGAAGCGCGCCCTGCCCGGCGGGCACCACCTCGAGGTCGAGCGTGAAGGCCGCGCCGCCCTCTCCCGCCGCGCCGCCCGACCAGACCGCGCGCGGATAGGCCAGCCCGCGCCCGTCGCCGAAGGGGTCGCCCGCGAGGTCGCGCGCCACGCAGCGGCCGTCCTCCACGGCGATCGCCTCGGGCGGGCGCGCGCCGAGCCCGGCCAGCGCCAGCGCCCCGGCATGGCCGATCCAGAGCGCCCGGCAGTGCTCGACCGTGCCGGCCGCAGCCGGCTGCGCCAGGAGCGCCGCCAGCAGGAGGCCCGCCCGCCGCACCGGCTCAGTCCGCCCCGGCGCCGACCAGCGCCCGGGCGAACTCCGCGGGGTCGAAGGGCTGGAGGTCGTCGATCTGCTCGCCGACGCCGATCGCGTGGATCGGCAGGCCGAAGCGGTCGGCCAGCGCGACCAGCACGCCGCCCTTCGCGGTGCCGTCGAGCTTGGTCATGACAAGGCCGGTCACGTCGGCGATCCGGCGGAAGATCTCGACCTGGCTCAGCGCGTTCTGCCCGGTGGTCGCATCCAGCACGAGCAGCGTGTTGTGCGGCGCCTGCGGGTCCTTCTTGCGGATCACGCGGACGATCTTCGCCAGCTCCTCCATCAGGTCCTGCCGGTTCTGGAGCCGCCCGGCGGTGTCGATCAGCAGCAGGTCCGCGCCCTCGGCCTGCGCCTTCGCCATCGCCTCGAAGGCGAGGCTCGCCGGGTCCGAGCCCTCGGGCGCGGTCAGCACCGGCACCCCCGCGCGCTGCCCCCAGATCTGGAGCTGCTCGACCGCCGCGGCGCGGAAGGTGTCGCCCGCGGCGATCACCACCGACTTGCCGGCGGCGCGGAACTGGCTGGCGAGCTTGCCGATCGTCGTCGTCTTGCCCGAGCCGTTGACGCCGACGACGAGCACGACCTGGGGCCGCGTCGGGTAGAGCGGCAGCGGGCGGGCGACCGGCTCCATGATCCGCGCGATCTCGGCGGCGAGCAGGTCCTTGAGTTCGGCGGTCGAGAGGCGGCGGCCCATGCGGCCCTCGGCGATGTTCGCGGTGACGCGCAGCGCCGTGTCCACCCCCATGTCGGAGGCGATCAGGAGCTCCTCGATGCTCTCGAGCATCGCGTCGTCGAGCGCACGGCGCGCCACGGGCGCGGCCTCGCCCCGGCCGAGCAGGCGCCCGAGAAGCCCCGGCGGGCGCGCGGGCGCGCCGGGCGGCGGAGCGGTCGCCGCAGCCGGGGCCTCTGTCTCTTATACACATCT